>JAJYPA010000008.1 GCA_021795795.1 Pseudomonadota bacterium
AGCGGATACCCTAGCGATCGAGTGTGACACTATTATGTTAGCGATAGCTAACAGACCTCCAGACGAACGGCCACTGGCGGTCGCGGTAGGCAACAACCTGCCCGGATTCCACTTCGATCGCGCCCTGATCAGCGGTGGTGAACACTGGAATTTGTCGCTGCTGATAACGTTGCAGCACCGAGGGATGCGGATGCCCGAAGGGATTAAACTTACCGGCACTGATGACAGCCACTTCTGGCTGAACCGCAGCCAGGAAAGGCGGCGAGGATGAGGTTTTCGAGCCATGATGCGGCACATAAAGCACATCTGATTTCAACGCAGTGCCACCCGAGTGCGCATCGACAAGCGCCTGCTCGGCTTGTGCCTCAATATCTCCGGTCAACAAGACGCTCCCCGTACGACTCTGGATGCGGAGCACACAGGAGCGATTGTTATCATTCCGATTGGCCAGTGAGGCCTGATACGTCATGAAATCCACACCATCCCACTGCCAATGCGCACCATCACGACAAGAGATGCTATCAATGCCGGGTAGCGGCACGCCGCTAATGACCGGGACACGAGGATAAACCGCCAGCACGCTGGACAATCCCCCCATATGGTCGCGCGCATGATGACTGATCACGATTTGATTCAGGTCAGAGACATGCAGTGCCCGCAGCGCGGGCACAACCGTTCGCTCGCCCGCGTCACTGTCGCCAAATGCCGGCCCTGCGTCGTATAGCATCGCGTGGTGCGCGGTATGGATAACCACAGCCAACCCCTGCCCCACATCCAGAAACCAGATATCGGCCTCGCCATCCGGGATCGGTGCCGGTCGATAGAACGCAGCCGGTAAACACAGCACGAGGCCAAGATACCGGGCAGGCCAGTATTTGGGCATCAATAACCAGGCCACGCCAAGCGACGCCAGCAGCAATGTCCATCCTGCGGGGGCTGCGATATGACTATCCGGCATCGCCAGTCGCAACCACTCCAGAAAGCCGAACAAGCCGTGCGCCAGGACGTTAATCGGCCACATCAGGACTGCCGCAACCGAAGGCAGAATACCGACGAAGGCCATGACCAGCAGGGAAAGCGGCGTAATCACAAAAGTAATCACCGGCACAGCCACGATATTGGCGGGCAAGGACGACCAGGCCACGCGGTCGAACAACCACCAGACGATGGGTAGCAAGGCAAGCGTGATAATGATCTGCAGGCGGAATCCATCGCGCCAGAACGACAGCGCCGGTCGGTACTGCAACCAGAGCAGCATGATCAGCACCGCGCCAAACGAGAGCCAGAACCCCGCCGTGAGCGCATTGAACGGATCAAGCAAGAGCACACCCAACAGAGCGATCAGCCAGAGATCGAGCAATCGCCACGACCGCCCCAGCAGCAGCCCGGCCAGCAGAATCGTGATCATCAGTGCCGTGCGTTCGGTCGGTACAGACATCCCCGCCAGAAAGGCGTAGCCCCAGGCCGCAAGAACGGCCACCCCGGCGGCCACACGACGAGCGGGCAACCCTTCGCACCAGCGCGTGCGCGACCAGAGCCAGGCCGCGAGCCAGGCGAACAAGCCAGAAACCATACCCACATGCAAGCCGGAAATAGCCAGCAGATGGTTTGTGCCGGTAGCCAGCAGAGTTTCCCAGTCGTTTTGACCCAGATAATCACTATCCCCGATGGTCAAACCCAACAGCAGGCCCCGCCCACGGTCCGGTGTGCCTTGTGATTGGGAAATAGCCAGCAACTGCGTTCGCCAGTGCGAGCGAACCGATAACAGGTAGGCCGCGAATCCTTCACCTCGTTCGGCCACTAGTATGGGCTTGCCATGAACCGATCCTGTCGCCGCGATGCGCTGGGAAAATAGCCAGCGCTCATAGTCGAACCCGCCGGGATTCGCGCTGCCATGGGGCGGTCTCAAGCGCAGATCAAATCGCCAGACCTGACCACCGTGATACTCAACCTGTTCATTAGGCGGATAACGATGATAATCACCCACACGCAATCGCTGGCCGGTTGAATAAAATCGGCAAGCCACATCGCTTTGGTTTCTATCGACTTGTACAACGCGCAACATCAACTGGGTCGCGTGCGTTGATGGACGCGGCAAGGCATCGATCATGGCCGTCACGGAGCAGGATACGGGCGCAAGCGATGACGGCGGCAACGTCTGCACGAATTTACTGATGGCGGATAACGACCACAACAAACCACTGAGTACCGCAAAAGCAGGCACGGCAATCGTCCAGAAACGGGCAATATGCGCCGATTGCTGTAATCGCAGAATCAGAAGAACCAACAGAACCAGAACCCAAAAGGCTACCGATGGGCGCAACAGTTCACCGGCCAACGGGTTGGCGTGCAGAGATTTGGAGATAAGCGACGTCAGCCAGATCAGAGGTCCGGGCCAACCGCCCGATGTTTCAAGAGCAGCCCAAGGCAGCAACCAGGCACCCAGGGCGCCAACAGACCACGCCAGCAACCACAGCGAACTCAATCGTGGCGAGAAGCATCGATTTCGAACAAGCGTGCAGCTCATGGGGCATATTCCAGTCAGAATGCGCGATTACATCAAAATAGGCAGTAAGCGCAAAGGCCTAGCTTTTCAACCGGAAAGCCATGCCGCCGCCCGGCAGACGTTCCACAGTGAAACGGTCGCTCAACTGCTGAGTGGACTCGGACGCACCGAGAATAAGCCGCTATGAGGCTGAAGAGAATTGGCGATCTGCTCAATGATATGGGCTTTGGTTTCACGAGAAAAATAGATCAACGCGTTTCGACAGAAAACAATATCAAATCGTCCCAAACCAACCGGCGGATCGAGCAGATTACCGACCTGAAAACGGACACGACGCCGCACTTCTGGTTTGATAATCCAACCTTGCCCCACCACATCGAAAAATTGTTGTTTACGCCCAGCGGATAAGCCGCGCTCAAGCGACAACGCATCGAAAACACCTGAGTTAGCCTGCTCCAATACACGCGAGGACAAATCGGTACCGATAATTTCAACCGTAAATGGCGGTTTGATCTCGCTGACGAGCTTGCTGATCGAGTAAGGCTCCTGCCCCGAAGAACACGCCGCCTACCATATGCGAAGATTTTGCTTTTTTTGCGCCGCCGCCTCAGGAAAAAAAACATCACGCAACGCCGCAAAAGGATATTCATCCCGAAACCAGAGCGTTTCGTTGGTGGTCATCGCCTCGATAACCGAACGGGTCGGGCAGGTTCGCGACCATTGAGCAATCGCCCCATAAGCGCGTCGATGGACTCGATCTTCTGATCACGTAACACACGACTCAACCGGGTTTCTACCAGATAACGCTTATCAGCGCCCAGAAGAATGCCGCTGCGCTTTTCGAGCAACGCGCAAAACCTCTGATATTGATCAGCCTCCATCCTTATTCCGACTCGACCAGATGTTTCGGCCGGTTACGGAGCGCCTCAGCGACGACCTTGGCCAGGTCGTCCGGGTGGAATTTGGCAATAAAACGGTCAGCACCGACGTTTTCGACCATGGCCTCGTTAAACAGCCCACTCAACGACGAGTGAAGGATGACATAAAGCGATTTGAGGCGAGGATCACGGCGAATATGGGTGGTTAGCGCATAGCCGTCCATGATCGGCATCTCGATATCCGATATGACCAGAGCGACCCGGTCGAGTTGTTCGGGGGAATCGTCTGCCCAACGGCGCAAGATATCAAAAGCTTCCTTGCCATTGTTGGCCAACACCGTTTCAAGCCCCATCTGCTTGAGCGTGTTGCGCACCTGATTCCGGGCAACCAGCGAATCATCGGCGACCAGGGCGATGCTTTCCTTGGATGCCAACCCGCTCACCTGTTGCAATACGTCCGCAGAAATATCTTCGCGCGTACCGACCACCTTGGAGAAAATCTGCTCCACATCAATGATCTCGACCAGCGCCTTATCCACACGGGCCACAGCAGTCAGGAAATTGGAGGTGTTCGTGCCGGTGGGCGGCGGCATGACTTCTTTCCAGGAAAGATTGACGATGCGATCGACCGAATTAACCAGAAAGCCCTGAACCGCCCGGTTGTATTCCGTGATGATGACGAATGCCTCTTTCACCTCTTCGGGGCTCATCCGCGGGCCGCCGATGGCATCGGACAGATCGATGATCGTAATGGTATGCCCCCGCACGTCCGCGATACCGCGCACCGATGAGGTCGCCTTCGGCACGTCAGTCAACTTAAGATAGTGAATCACTTCGCGCACTTTGAATACGTTGATTCCGAATCGCTGATCGTCAGCAAGGCCAAAAATCAACAACTCAAGTCGATTATGACCGGCGAGCTTGGTCCGGGAATCAACCAATGACATCACGTTTTTTTCACGGTGATATTCAGCCTTATTATGTAATTGGCGCAGTTTAGCGTTTTCCACCCACGATCACAGCGTTGTGCCGGGTGACTCGATCAGTATATCGGCCAAGAATAAATCTTCTTTAATTCGGGCTCGACTTCGACTGAAGGAGCCGCTGATCGTCGAAGCCGACTTGCGTATCGAACAGTTGACCGCTCTGGCTATCGAAGCGGGTGAGAAGGTATTTACCGATGGCTTCATCATTCTGCAGGAAGGCAAATACCTCGGTATCGGTCAGGTACTCGACCTGATGCACGTCATGACCGAGTTGCAGGCACGACAACATTGTCAGCTGGTTTGAAAGCATCGAAGACGCCAGCGTGATCCAGCAATCCCTGCTCTAGCCATCAGAAACCCTCCGTAAGAACACAAAATCGGCTTGCGAGTGACAGCCTCGCTCAGCTTTACACTGGCGGAACCCGGAGTGAATTTCGACACACTCTACCTCTGTGGCGACGATGCTTTGTACCAAGCCAAGCAGGAAGGGCGCAACCGAATTGAAATCGTGTGCAATCGAATCACTTTAAGCGATTCGGTCCGCCCACCCGCGGTGAACTGACTCCTGCTAAGATGGGTATCGCCCACAGTCAGAGTGATATGCATTGAAAAACACAGCCTATTTAGTCATCGCCATTATGGGGTTTCCCACCCTGACCCAAGCTGTGGACTGGTCACACTGTGCGTCCCTTTCGGATGACTCGGCCCGGCTGGCCTGTTACGACAGATTAGTTTCTGATCAATCAGCCGAAGCCATCCCTTCTCACATCGACGCCACCGCCAAATCAAGCAATCAAACGGCACCGGATACCGAATCTTCGGCAGCGACCCCGAAAGCCAAGGCGCTGAACAAACGCATCGACCAGGAAAAACAGGGCAATTCAAACGCTTTTTTAATGCGCGCCTACAAGCCCAACTACTTTCTGCCGGTGACGTACACGACCAACCGTCTGGATAACTCGGTCTACGATTTCAACCCCCAGCGGATCGAGTCCAAATTTCAGCTTTCCTTCCAGTTCAATTGGTGGGATCACCCCTTAGGCACCGACTCACGGTTCTACTTTGCCTACACCCAGCTTTCCCTGTGGCAAACGTACAACACCGAGTCTGCCCCGTTCCGGGAAACCGATTACGAGCCAGAGGCGGGTCTGGATGTGACCGTCAATCAGAATTTCATGGGGTTGAATTTTCGCAAGGTCCGCGCGAGTTTCATCCATCAATCCAATGGCCAGGGTGGGTTGCGTTCACGCAGCTGGAACCGTCTGGCGCTGCAAACCGCCTTCGGCAACGGTAATTTTGCCGGAGCCCTACGGGGTTGGTACCGGATTCCTGAATCCAGGGAAACCGATGACAACCCGGACATCACCAACTATCTGGGATACGGCGACTTGATTCTCGCCTACAAATTCCCGACGGGCACGCTTTCCGCCACGCTCAGAAACAACCTCAAGTCGGAAAACCGCGGGTCAATCGAAATTGATTACAGTTTTCCACTCAACAAGCATATCAAGGGCTATGTTCAGTATTTCAATGGCTACGGTGAATCTCTGATTGATTACAACCGTTCCATCAACCGCATTGGTATCGGGATCGCACTGACAGACTGGCTGTAAACCCCATCAGAGCAGGCACCGCATTAAACCCATAATTTTACACATGTGGGAACCTTTAAAAACCAAGTCTGGTGCAGTATCACAATCAGCACCACGCAAAGCATCTTGCACCCACTGAGTAAAAAACTTATGAGAAAAACGTTAATGTGCTATCTTTACTCGAATTCGCTGGCTTTTAATTAGCCTACTACCAACCGCCGCAGGCTGCAGCGGCCAGAGTGCAGAGAAATGAGCGGTTTGCGTCAATTAAGTTGCGATAAACCCGGCCCAACCTGCTAAATATAACGCGGTGGAACATCTGTTGCCTAGGCGGCGGGAGTGATCATGAGCATTGGACTTACATTTCTGGGAGCCTGCAATTTCATGCATGATTTAGCCTGTTGGCGTGATCGTTTTTCCGCCCCGATGCTGAAATTGGGCACGCTGCTATCACTGACAATGCTAGCCGGCTGTTCAGCTGTCGGGCCTGATTTTGTTGCGCCTGCCGCACCGGATATTCCCAGGTACACCGCGCAAACAATGCCCAAAAGCACCAAAGCAACCACCGGTATAAAACAAGGTGAAGCCCAGTCCCTAAAACAAACATCATTTATTCAGGGTGATTGGTGGAAGGCATTTAACTCATACGAGCTGAACAAGCTGATTGAACAAGGCATGGCCGCAAGCCCCACGCTTGCCGCCGCTGAGTCCAAACTGGAGCAGGCTAGAGAAACCTATTTGGCTCAATCCGGGTCAACCAAGATGCCACAGGTTAATGGGAAACTCAGCGGCCAGAAGCAGAAGACCAACAATGCCGCTTTCGGTCAGGAAGGCAATGGTCACGTCTTCGGGCTGTACAATGCGGGTGTGACCGTCAGTTACAATCTGGACCTGTTCGGTGCCAATCGCAGAGCGTTGGAAGCCTTGGCCGCACAGACCGATTACCAGAAATATCAGCTGGATGCCGCACGGCTCACCCTGGCGGGCAACATTGCCATAGAAGCCATGACACAAGCGCTGCTGAACGACCAGATCACGACAACCAGAAGCATCATCAGCAATCAGGAAGATCAGCTGAAACTGGTAAGGTCGCGCCTCGATTTGGGCGCTGCAACCCAAAGCGACGTGCTCACACTGCAGACCCAACTGGATCAGACCCGCGCCACTCTGCCTCCGCTGATACTCAAACGCGATCAGAGCAACCATTTGCTGGCGACACTGGTCGGACAACCGCCAAGCACGGTCATGCCTGTGTTCAGCCTGAACGATTTCACACTGCCAACCGAACTCCCCGTTGTTGTACCATCCGAATGGGTTGCCTCGCGGCCAGACATTCAGGCCTCAACGGCATTACTGCATGAGGCGTCGGCTCAATACGGTGTAGCCGTTTCGAACTTGTATCCGCAAATCAATCTATCGGCCACTTTGGGGTCTCAAGGCCTGACACCCGCCAGCCTGTTCGATGCCAACTCGATCATATGGAGTTTGATTGCTGGCCTGACACAGCCAATCTTCAACGCAGGCCTGGAATCTGGAGCCAATGCGGCCAAGGCTGCGCTTTCTGCCGCCGCAGCCAATTACCAACAGGCAGTACTCAACGGATTGCGTAATACAGCCGATGCATTGCGAGCAACCGCCATCGATGCAGATACCCTGAATGCCCAAGCAGCGGCTGAACGCTCCGCACAGGCTTCGCTCGATCTCACGGAACAGCAAATGAGACTGGGTGCAGTGAATGCGCTCCAACTCCTGACAGCACAGCAGCAAGTCGCACAAACGCAACTGGTAACGCTGGCCGCACGCTCGCAACGACTTACCGATAGCGTCGCCTTGTATCAAGCCATGGGCGGTGGCGTACCCGCAACAGACGCGAATCAACCTCAAACCATGTCACAAAATCAAACAACCAAGCCGGAGAACACTACACCATGAAGAAAGGTACCCCCATCCGCATGATCGTCATGCTGCTGCTGGTCGCGCTGGTGTTCGGCGGCATCTACGGCTTTCAGCAATTCCGCAATCAAATGATTGCCAAGGCCATTCGGGGCGGCGGCATACCACCACAGGCTGTTTCCACCACGGTAGTGGAAAATTCGCTATGGCAGCCGAAGGTGCAGGTCGTCGGCTCGTTGCAGGCTGCCCAATCTACGGATCTGGCGACCGAGGTCGGTGGACTGATTACCGGGATTCACTTTAAATCAGGCGATCAGGTGAAGGCAGGTGAAGTCTTACTAAAGCTCAATGACGCTCCACTCCAGGCGCAACTGGCACAGCTCAAGGCATCGGCATCGTTGGCCAAGCAAAACCTCGACCGCGATCGCGCGCAGCTCAAGATCAAGGCGGTGAGCCAGGCTGTTGTCGACAGCGACATGGCCACCCTCAAGGGTGCCGAAGCGCAAGTGAAACAACAAGAAGCGCTGATTGATCAGAAAACGCTCAAAGCGCCATTCACGGGCAAACTCGGTATACGCAAGGTTGATCTTGGCGAATATTTATCGGCTGGCACTGCCATCGTCAGTCTGCAAAAACTCGATCCGATGTACCTCGACTTCACAATTCCGCAGACCGAGCTATCCCTGATCGAGGTCGGTAAGAAAATATCAATCACGACCAATGCCTTTCCTGACAAAAGCTTCGAAGGCAAAATCAGAGCGATCGAACCGCAGGCCGACACTAGTACGCGCAATATCATGGTCCGCGCCGAAATCACCAACCCCGATGGTCAGCTGATCCCCGGACTGTTTGCAACGGCCGATGTCAATCAAGGTGAGCAAAGGCAATACCTGACGCTCCCCAGTACCGCCATTGCCTACAACCCCTACGGAAGCACCGTCTTCGTGGTCAAGGATGAAGGCAAGGACGATAAGGGTAAACCCAAGCTCTCAGTGGAACAGCGTGTTGTCACCACCGGGCCGACGCGGGGTGATCAGATTGCCGTCTTAAGTGGCCTGAAGGCGGGAGAAACCGTGGTCACCTCAGGCCAACTCAAGCTGCGCAATGGAGCTCCGGTATTCATCAACAACAGCATTCAGCCTTCAAACAATCCGCACCCCGAGGTTAAAGACCAATGAGTACGGCGTCTTCGAACACCCCAAAATTCACGGATATCTTCGTCGCCAAGCCCGTTCTGGCGACGGTCATCAGCCTGGTGATCCTGGTACTGGGGTTGCGCTCGTTCGGCCTGTTGCCGGTACTGCAATACCCTTTCACCCAGAATGCCGTTGTGACGGTCACAACCGCCTATCCAGGCGCTGATGCAAATCTGGTATCCAGTTTCATCACCACACCGTTGGAGAATGCCATCGCACAGGCCAATGGCATTGACTACATGACCTCCAGCAGCACGCAGGGGGTCAGCACGATAACCGTCAACCTGCGACTCAACTACGAGCCGGACAAGGCTTTGACCGAAATCAACACCAAGGTCAACTCGGTACTCAACCAGCTGCCGCCTCAAGCGCAGAAACCTACCCTGTCGGTCAGTATCGGCCAAACCATCGATGCCATGTATATCGGCTTTTACAGCGATGTACTCAAACCCAATCAGGTCACCGACTACTTGATCCGCGCCGTTCAGCCAAAATTACAGGCAGTTGATGGCGTACAGACAGCGGAAATGCTCGGGGCCAAGAACTTTGCCCTGCGTGCCTGGCTCGACCCGAACAAGCTGGCCGCTGTCGGGCTTACCGCCGCCGATGTGTTCAGCGCCCTGGCCGCCAATAACTATCTGTCCTCCAGCGGCCAGACAAAGGGTCAGATGGTTCAGATTAATTTGAATGCATCAACGGCACTCAACTCACTTGATGGCTTCAAGAACTTGATTCTCAAAGAGAACAAGGGTTCAATCGTGCGACTGAAGGATGTAGCCAATGTCACACTGGGTGCGGAAGATTACGACTCCAGCGTGTCCTTCGATGGACGCAAGGCGGTCTATATCGGTATCCAGGTCGCTCCCGGTGCCAACCTGCTGGATGTCATCAAGAAAGTACGGGCCGTCATGCCAGGTATCGAGTCGCAGCTGCCAACAGGGCTGAAGGCAAATATCGTTTACGATTCGACCAAATTTGTCCACTCATCTATCGATGAGGTAATCAAAACACTGAGCGAAGCCGTGTTGATCGTGACTCTGGTGGTTTTTGTCTTCCTCGGTTCGCTGCGCTCGGTACTCATCCCGGTCATTGCCATTCCTCTTTCACTGATTGGCACGTTTACGATTATGTTAATGCTGGGCTATTCAATCAATTTGCTTACCCTGCTCGCGTTTGTACTTGCCATCGGTCTGGTGGTTGATGATGCGATCATCGTGGTTGAAAACATCAGCCGGCACCTCGAGGAAGGCCAAACTCCGTTTAATGCGGCAAAAATAGCTGCGAGGGAACTCGCCTCACCGATCATCTCGATGACCATCGTCCTGATTGCGGTCTACATTCCCATCGGTTTCATGCAAGGCCTGACCGGTGCCCTGTTTACCGAATTCGCCTTTACCCTGGTTGGAACGGTCACCATTTCAGCCATTATTGCACTTACGCTCTCGCCCATGCTGAGCTCTAAAATCCTGCGTGCACCCAAGAAAGAGGGCGGTGGCTGGCAGGATCACCTCGTGCTTTGGCTGGACAAACAGTTCACCCGCCTGCACACAGCCTATCAACGAAAACTCGACGGTGTGCTCAATTACCTGCCGGTGGTGTTTACCTTCATTCTTCTGATGCTGGGCGGAATTTATTTCCTGTATTCGACCTCACTGAGCGAACTGGCCCCGCAGGAGGATCAGGGCGTACTGATTTCATTGGCATTTAACTCGCCGACGGCCACGCTGGAGCAGCGTGAGCTGTATGCGCATCAGGTGTTCAAGGATTTCGAGAAATACCCTCAAACCGCGCACATATTCCAGCTCAACACGCCCTCTCAGGTGATCAGCGGCATGGTGCTCAAGCCTTGGGATGAGCGCACACAGACGGCATCACAGCTGCAACCGCGGGTACAAAAGGACCTCGCTCAAATCGCCGGCACACAGAATGCCGTGTTCCAGCCCCCTTCCCTACCGGGTTCGCGCGGTTTTCCGATTCAGTTCGTCATCACCACGACCGAACCATTCGACAAACTGTTTACAGTCGCGAATGATTTCCTGCAGAAGGCGCTCAAAACTGGAGATTTCATCTTCCTGCAATCCGATCTGCGGATCGACCTACCGCAAGCCACTGTGGTCATCGACCGCAACATGGCTTCGCAACTGGGTATCAACATGCAGGATATCGGATCGGCCTTGTCGGCCATGCTCGGCGGTGGGTACGTGAACTACTTCGAGCTCGACAGTCGCTCGTACAAGGTGATTCCACAGGTCGCCCAAGCCTATCGCCTCAACCCGGACCAACTCAAGTCGTACTATCTCAAGACATCAGCTGGGAAAATGGTGCCACTGTCCACTGTGGCTCATATCACCATGCGGGTTCTGCCTGAAACGATGAACCATTTCCAGCAGGAAAACGCAGCCTCGATTCAAGGGGTCAACTTCCCGACAATTCCGCAAGGTGTCGCACTGGAAAAACTGACCCAATTGGCCAAGGACACACTCCCAGCCGGATACAATTACGACTATTCCGGCCCGTCACGACAGTTCATGCAGGAGTCGGGAGGGCTGGTCATCACCTTCTTCTTTGCCATCGTAATCATCTATCTCGTACTGGCAGCCCAGTTCGAGAGTTTCCGTGACCCGCTGATCATTCTGGTCTCGGTCCCCATGTCGATCGCAGGCGCCCTGATCTTCATCAACCTTGGTATTGGCAAAGCCACCTTGAATATCTACACAGAAGTGGGCTTGGTGACATTGATCGGCCTGATTTCCAAGCACGGTATTCTAATTGTCGAGTTCGCGAACAACCTGCAGAAAACCGGTTTTTCAAAACGAGCGGCAATCATTGAGGCCGCCGGCTTGCGTTTGCGCCCCATTTTGATGACGACCTTCGCCATGGTGATCGGTGTAGTACCTCTACTGACAGCATCGGGGGCCGGCGCGGTAAGCCGTTTCGACCTGGGACTGGTGATCGCCAGTGGCCTTGGCATCGGCACGATCTTCACACTGTTCGTCGTTCCCAGTGTTTACATGATGATCGGTCACGATCTGAAAAAACATGCAGCAACTAAACCTGCTGAAGCAAACCAGGCACAGGAGGCCGTCTAACTTTCCCGGATAACCAAATCCAGACTGGTTTCGATTGCGGTCTATCCGCACGAAGTAGCGCACCGCTGAACACGACTTTTCGTGATGCATCCTAAGGAACCTCTGATTGAATCCCTCGTGAGCCGAGTTGCTGATCCAAAAGCCGCAAAACGAGGCAAAGGCCGCAGGTCGTAGTTTACGCTACGATGCCAAGGCCGATAACGAAGTGTTGCGGCTTTTGGGCAGCAACCCGCATGGGACGGGCTTTTGAGGGCGATTTTACGCGGAGCTGGCGTAAGCCCGCTGTGTTGCGCCTTGCGACTCATCCCTCAAAAGCCCGTCTCGGCCACGAAGGATTCAATCAGAGGTTCCATAACAAAGGGGCCGCTGTCATTTGTACAGCGGCCCCTTTTTATTCAAGAATGTCTTGTTAAATCAGCAGTGCTGCGACTACTAGATTCCGGTCATCAAGACAGGATCAAGCAAACGCTTGAGTTCTTCTTCTGACAGGTCCGTCATTTCTAGGGCAACGGCCAACACACTTCTACGTTCGGCGTAGGCCCGCTTGGCAATTTTCGCCCCCAATTCATAGCCGATCACCGGGTTCAAGGCCGTGACCAGAATAGGGTTCATGCCCAAAGCGGCTTCAATCCGTTCATGATTGACCGTGAAACCGGCAATAGCCTTGTCTGCTAACAAGCGCATGGCGTTGGACAACAACTGAATGGATTGCAACAGATTATTGGCGATCAAGGGCAGCATGACGTTCAACTCGAACAAGCCGGACTGCCCTGCCAGCGCGACAGCCATATCAAACCCCTGAACCTGAGCGGCTACCATGGCAACCGCTTCGGGAACAACAGGGTTGACCTTACCGGGCATGATCGAACTACCCGGCTGCAAGTCGGGAAGGCTGATTTCACTGAGGCCGGCCAACGGCCCCGAATTCATGAGCCGCAGATCATTAGAAATTTTGGTTAGCACAATGGCCAGACTGCGGAAGGCAGCAGACATCGCAACCGGTTCATCCTGCGCGGCCAGACCTGCAAACGGCCGGGGCATGGAACGATACGTACCACCGGTTTCATTGTTCAAAGCCACAATGAATGCGGCAGAGAAGCCTTCGGGTGCATTGATGCCCGTGCCGACAGCCGTGCCACCCTGAGGCAGGGCCTGCATCCGATCGACAGCCTGCTCAATACCCAGGCGGGCGCCATCAAGGTGATCGACATAGGCCATCAGTGTCTGATCGAAACGAACAGGCATCGCATCCATCAAATGCGTGCGCCCGGTTTTTGTCACTCCGACCAGCGCCTGAGCTTTGGCTTCGATAGCCTGCTTCAAGTAGTTGAGCGCGGGCAGTAACTCACGTTTGACCGCCTCCACCGCTGAAACGCGAATAGTGGTGGGAATCACATCATTCGAGCTTTGGCTCATATTGACGTGGTCATTGGGATGGATTCGAAGATCTGAATTTCGAAGCAAATCATTGGCCAGGCGGGCAATGACCTCGTTTGCATTCATGTTGGTACTGGTGCCCGAACCCGTCTGATAGACATCGATGGGAAAAGCATCCGCGTATTGCCCGGCCGCTATCGCACGGCTGGCTTGCACGATGGCCTCACCCAATGCAGCCGGTAACACACCTAAGGTCATATTTGCCTGCGCGCACGCAGTCTTAACCTGAGCCAATGCCCGGATGAATTCCGCGGGTAACGGCATGCCACTGATGGGGAAGTTATCGATCGCTCGTTGGGTCTGGGCGCCCCACAATGCATCGGCAGGTATGTTAACCGGCCCGATGCTGTCGTGCTCTGTGCGGAATTTTTGGGTTGTCATCGAGGAAATTACCCCACGGGTATCAGCGCGTGATGCCTCGCTCGCTACCTTTGATGAAGTCGAGCATTTGCTGCAAGGCGGGTTCTGTTTCGGCGGCTTGTTCGAATTCCGCCCAGACCATCTCATCACCCTGCTTTTTGACCAATTGACGGAAACAACGATTAAGTAAAGCGATGGTATCGGCATCAAAATGCCGACGTTTGAGCCCTTCCTTATTCAGGCCGATTGACCGGGCACGAGCACCATCAGCCATGACGAAGGGAGGCACATCCTTGGAGATTTTGCTGAAGCCACCGATAAACGCATGGGCGCCAATTCGGCAGAACTGATGAGCCACGGCAAAACCGCCAAAGATGGCGTGATCGCCAACCGTGACGTGCCCGGCAAGCGAGGCAGCGTTGGCGAGAATGACATGGTTGCCAATCTGGCAGTCATGTGCGATATGCGCATAAGCCATCACCAAAACATCGGAGCCGATGCGCGTTATACCCCCGCCACCTTCGGTACCGCGATGAATCGAGGAAAATTCACGAATCTGATTCCGATCACCGATTTCAAGTGTTGTATGCTCACCGTAGAATTTCAGATCCTGCGGAACTTCACCCAATACAGCATGGCAGTAGATATGATTATCTTTACCGATCCGGCAGGGCCCCTTAATCACAGAATGACTGTCTATCTGTGTTCCCGCGGCGATCTCGACCTGACCTTCGATGACCACATAGGGTCCGACGACCACACTGGGGTCCAGACTCGCCTCCGGCGAGATTATGGCTGTCGGATGAATCACTCGGACACTTCCTTGGCAACACATTTGATCAGCGCCTTGGCAGCCAGCTCACCATCGACATGGGCTTCACATTGAAAAATCCCCATGCCACGAACCAGACGTTTGAGTTCAACGCGGATAATCAATTGATCGCCCGGCTCGACAACACGGCGGAATGTGACTTCATCCAAGCCGACCAGCATGTAGAGAGAATTGGGATTTGGTACCACGCCCTGACTACTGAAGGCCAGTACGCCTGTCGCCTGAGCCATCGCCTCGGTAATCAGCACACCCGGCATGACGGGCCGAACCGGAAAATGCCCTTGAAAAAACGGCTCGTTGAAGGTTACATTCTTGACGGCCACCAGATATTCATTCGGTGCCCAGTCCAGAACGCGATCGATTAACAGGAAGGGAAACCGATGAGGCAATAGATGCATAATCTCTTGAATCATTATTGTTTTGGTGCTCACAGATTTTCCTCATCTTTATTTCGCAGTGCATTCAGATCGGATTCAAGTACCTGAACACGTTGCACGATTCGTTCGAGTTGTTTGAAACGAGCTGCGTTTTTATGCCAGTTCTCGTTGGTATCCAATGGCGTACCCGCCGAGTAGACGCCGGGCTGACGGATGGAACGTGTGACCATTGACATGCCAGTGATATGCACACCATCGGCCAATGTCAGATGCCCTGCCAGACCGACACCACCGCCCAAGGTGCAGTACTTGCCCACTACGCTCGAACCAGCCAGGCCAGCGCAACCGGCTATGGCCGAATGTGCGCCGATTTCAACGTTATGGGCAATCTGAATCAGATTATCCAACTTCACGCCGTCATCGATGCGCGTGTCATCCAGCGCGCCTCGGTCGATCGTGGTGTTGGCGCCAATATCCACTTCATCACCAATGACGACGCGCCCCAACTGCGGCACACGCCTCCATTTCCCGTGTTCATTGACGAGGCCAAATCCATCTGAACCGATTACGGCACCCGGTTGGATGACACAGCGTGCGCCGATCACGCAATGATTCATCACGGTCACACGTGCGATCAATTCGGTATCCGAACCGATCGACACGCCCTCCCCCAGGATGCAACCCGGACCAATGCGTGCACCCGAGCCAATTTGGCAGCCGGAACCAATCACGGCATAAGGACCCACGGTTACATCATCCGCAAGATGCGCATCCGGGTGAACAGATGCGCTTGAGTCAACACGCTTTGACGCTTCAGGACGGGGAAACAACCACTCCAACACATCGACAAAAGCCGACTGGGGGTTCGACACCAGAATCAACACAGAACTCGATGGCAGCGCTTCCTGATCCTTTACCCGGCAAAGCACCACACCGGCAGATGACTTGCCGGGTTGGATGCCTCGTCTGTTACCACTGAAATAGGCCAGATCGGAAATCGTTGCGCCCGCCAACGAGGCAACACCACAGATAAGCCGCTCGGCATCTCCACGCACCAAAGCACCCAATCGTGCGGCCACATCGGCGACACGAACGGCTTCTGTAGGGATCGCGGGCATTGCGCTTATGGTCGTACAAAGAGAAAATGAAACTGTATGTCGTTACTTCCCGGCACTCGCGTCTTGCTTGAGTTTGGCTAGCACATCACTTGTTATATCAACCTGAGGCGCGGCATACACAACGCCTTCGGCCAAAACCAGATCATAACCTTTTGTTTTAGCAACATCTTTAATGGCGGCCAATACAACACGCTGCAACTTGCCCAATTCCTCGTTTTTACGCAGATTCAGGTCGTCACGGAAATTACTCTGCATACGCTGCAGGTCACGAAGCTGACGATTGAGCTCCTGTTCCTGCTTGGATCGGTCGCTATCGCTCATGGTCACTCCATCGCGATTCAGCTTGGTTTCCAAAGCCTGGGCTGTTTGCTGTGAATCACGGATTTCCTTCTCACGGGGAGCAAATTCCTTTTCGAGCTTCTTCTTGGCGATATCGGCCTGAGGAGCTTGCTCAAGTAAGGTAGTGGAATTGACGAAGGCAATCTTAATCTCCGCTGACTGAGCCGTCACAGCGAAAAACAAAGCCAACATAGAAACTAAAGCCAATGCAATGCGGTTCACGCAAACTCTCCTAAAAAAAACAAAGCACAACCGAGGTCAAATAACCACGGCATTATCTCACAGCTGATGCCTCACGAACGCACCCAATCAAAAGCTTGTACCCACCGTAAACTGAAACACCTGACTCAGATCGCCCGGCTTGTTATTCAGTGGTTTAGCCACACTGAACACCAGAGGACCGACCGGAGAAATCCAGTTAAAGCCAATCCCGACTGACTGACGCAGGTTCTGCGCATTGAAATTGTTGTAACTGTTGTACACGTTACCGATATCCCAGAACAGCGATAAACGCACATTGTTCGACTGCTTGGTCAAAAAAGGCATGGGAGTGATCAATTCGAGCCCGCCAGCTGTCAGGAACGTGCCGCCCATCGGATCGCCGTTGGAATCGACCGGGCCGAGCGAGTAATCTTGATACCCACGTACCGATTGGATACCGCCCGAATAGTAATTCAGAAATGGCGGTACACCGTTGTAATACTGGCTGACGCCACCGTAGGTCGATTGTGTGTTGCCATAAGCCTTGATTAGCCCAACCTGCCCATGCGCCGACAGGGTGGAATCCGACCAGAGGGGGAAGTAGATCCGCCCCCTATAGTCGCCCTTGTAATAGAGCAGCTGGCTACCTGGCACCGCCAAGGTGGCCGAAACACTTTGCAGTATGCCCGAGGTAGGGAAAATTGCCTTGTTGCGCGTGTCATACTTCAAGGTTGGAATCAGGCTAAACGTATAGAAATTCATGCCATCAAACCCCGGGCCTGGGAGATCGTAGCCATTCGCACCCAATGGGGTTACCGGATAACTCCCTGTAGGAACAACAGGCACGCCGGTAATCCAGCTCGGTGAGTAGCTGGTGGATTTGATTTTCTGGTTCTGCAACTGGAAGGCGATTGACGCATAAGTATTCTCGGATAGTGGCACACCGAAATTGATGTTACCCCCGATTGAATCGACCAAATATCGGGAAAGAGACAGTTGTGCTGCATTCTGTTTGGAGTAGAACAAACCGAAACCCTGACTCACGCCATCGGCGGTGAAATAGGGGTTGTTGTAATTGAACTGCACGCCCGTCTGATACGAACTGCGCTGCAAATTGATGCCGACCGATTTACCTGAACCCAGGAAGTTGGATTGATTCAACCCCAGGTTAAACAACACACCCTCTGACTGGGAATAACCAACCCCCGCAGTGAACGAACCGGACAATTGTTCGGTAATGTCGTAGTCGATATCCACCTGATCAGGCACACCTGAAACAGGTTTAACCTTTTGATCCACGTGCTGAACGGAAGGCAGGCGCTGGAGGCGTTCTTTGGAGCGGTCCAGCTTATCTGCCGCGTACCAACTGCCTTCCATCTGCCGCATTTCACGGCGATAGACCTCTTCATTCGTATTGAAGTTGCCGTTGAACTCGACATGACGCACGGTAACCCGGTCGCCGGGTTGTATGTTGAAATCGATGGCTACGGTTTTATTGTCTTCATCGATCTTGGGCATGGGTTGCACGCGGGCCAGCGCATAGCCATCGTTACCTAGCCGCTTGGCAATGGCATCCGAAGTATCGATCACATCCTTGCGGTTGAAGTATTCACCTGTTTTGACCTTGTCAAGCGCGTCCAGTGTGGCCTTGTCCAGCAAAAGATTGCCGGAAAAAGTGACACCACTGACCTTGTAACGCTGCCCTTCTGTGATGTTAATCACAATGGCCATGTGCTTGCGGTCAGGGGTGATGGTGACCTGAGAGGAATCCACCGCAAACTTCAAATAACCGCGATCAAGATAGAAAGACCGCAGGCTTTCGAGATCGGTCGCCATTTTCTCTTTGGAATATTGATCTGCGCTCGACCAGAAAGCCCACCAGGAAACAGGATGCATCGCGAGTTGAGACAACAGTTCCGATTCGGAGAAGTCATGATTCCCGATAATGCGAACCTGCTGGATACTGGCCGGTTTACCCTCGTAGATATCGATGGAAACGAAAACACGATTATCATCCAGTTGCTGCACATGAGTCTGAATCTGAACACCGTACTGCCCCAGGCTGTAGTACACGCGTTGCAATTCGGTCTTCATTTTGTCCAGTGCCTGCGGGTCAAGGACGTGCCCCTGGCTCAGGCCGATGTCTTTCAGCGCCTTTTGAAGCTTTTCGGTTTCAACTTTCTTGTTGCCTTTGACTTCGATGGCAGAGATGGTCGGCCTTTCCTTGACCTGAATCATCAGCACATTGCCGACACGCCCTACATTGACGTCGCTGAAGAAGCCGGTCTTGTACAGCGCATCGATAACCCGGGTGCTGTCGCTTGCAGTGAAATCATCACCCACGTGATAGGGGATATAGGTAAAGGCGGTGCTGGGTGTGACGGTACGCAGACCTTCCACCTTGATATCCGAAATCACGAACGCTTGGGCCAGCGTTGGGATGAGCAGCAAAGCGCCCGCGATGGGCTTCAGTAAAAACCGAGCCAATGAAAACTTGATAGGTGAAGTCATGCTTGAAGGGGATCCCAGAAATTCGGATAAAAGTGTTTAAAGTAAATTTCACAGCTCGTTCAGGTCACTGATCGATTCCGTCCGGCCAACAAGCCAGACCCAATCAAACGAAGGAGACCAAGCGTGCGCGCAAGGTTAAGCACACTGCCTGCCCCATCAACAATCGGGCTATTGTCGCTGACTATGCTTAGTGCAGCAACCGTGAGATGTCATTATAAAAAGCCAGCGCCATCAAACTCACCAGAAAGGCCAGACCTATCTTGGTAGCAAAAGCTTCGAGCGCCGCTTCCGCTGGTTTCCCTCGAATGGCTTCAACCACGTAAAGCACCAGATGGCCGCCGTCCAGCAGGGGGATAGGTAGCAAATTCATGATGGCAAGCGACAGGCTGACCAATGCCATGAACCCAAGGAAAGTGGAAAAGCCGATAACCAGACTCTGCCCGGCATACTCGGCAATCGCCACCGGGCCTGAGAGATTGGATAAACTCGCCTGACCGGTCAGCAAGCCACCGAACACATTAAAGGTTAACGTGGTCATGGCCCAGCTACGCGATACGGCCATAGATAACGCCTCGACCGGATTGTATCGTTCCAGAACCAGCATCTGTATCCCATCTGCCTTCGCGCGTGCCACGGCATCGGGCACCAGGCCCAACTGGGCACCAATCCGCCCGACCGAGGTAGTTTTGCCGTCGACATTGGCGGATGTTTCGGTCTTGGGCGTCACCGTGATCTGTTCTGTATGCCCATCACGAAGCACGGTCAGCGTGACGGGCTTGCCTGGAGAATGCTCGATACGGGAAATCAGAGCCCAGGGATCGCGATATGTCGAACCATCGATCTTCTGAATGACGTCGCCTTTCTTCAAGCCGGCTTGTTCGGCAGGGCTGCCTGCTATCACCTTGTGGACAAGTGCATCACCCATCGGCGACCACAGTCGGTAACCGATTTCTCTCAACACATCAGCGGCTGGGCCCTGATGATTGCCCTGAAGGGGTTTGAGCAGGGTCAAATCGAGGGTGCCGGCGCTGACAGCACCTTGATGCTCGAATTCAATCGGCACCTTGGCCCCGGCCACCCCCCCTTCCAGCACGGCAAGCCGCAGATCGGAGAGGCTATGAATGGGTTGCCCACCGACCCGAGTAATCAAATCGCCATCCTGAATGCCACTACGCGCCAGCACGGAATCGGCGGGCACCACGCCCACCTTGGGCAGCACACCCTGAACCCCGACCATGAACATCATCATCCAGAGCGCCAGTGCAAGCAGAATATTCGCTACGGGGCCGGCAAGAACAATCAGAAAACGCTTCCAGACGGGCTGGCGGTTGAATGCCCGATGCTGCTCGGATGGGTCGACGGGCCCTTCGCGCTCATCGAGCATTCTCACGAAACCGCCAAAAGGGAAAGCGGCAATGCGGTATTCAATCGCGTCCGGCCCCTTGCGGGTGGACCATAACGCCGGGCCGAAGCCAAGTGAATAGGTCAAAACCTTGACCCCGAGCTTGCGTGCCACCCAGAAATGGCCAAACTCATGGAATGCGACCAACACCGCGATGGTGATCAGGAACCCCAACAGACTCATCAGAATATTCATGTCAGCAACTGGTCCAAAAGAGTACAGGGAAGCCCACGACGGGCAATGAAGCAATCAGCCTCGTGAGTTTTCGAAACGAACGACAGCCGCACCCGACATCGCACGTGCCCACTCGTTCTCGTCTAACACCGCCTCCATGGACTCGGGCGCGGCCGTGCGAGTTCCGGATTGAACTAAGTTCATGACGTCCTCGATCAACTGGGGAATATCGCTGAAGGCGATACGGCGATCCAGAAATGCGGCAACGGCGACTTCATTGGCGGCATTCAGTACCAATGGGGCGTTGCCGCCGCTTTCAATCGCCGCATAGGCAAGCCGCAAGCAAGGAAAACGTTCAAAATCGGGCGCGTGAAAATGCAACCCATTAAGGGCTGTAAAGTCCAGCGGAGCCACGCCCGATTCGATTCGTTCCGGCCAGGCCAATGCATGCGCGATGGGTGTGCGCATATCCGGCAGGCCCAGTTGGGCCAGTACCGAGCCGTCTGCGAATTGCACCATGGAGTGGATCACGGATTGCGGATGCACGATCACGTCAATCCGCGACGCTGGCATGCCAAACAGCCAGGATGCCTCGATGACTTCAAGCCCCTTGTTCATCATCGTGGCTGAATCCACCGAGATTTTGCGTCCCATCGACCAGTTCGGATGACGACAGGCTTCCTCCACCGTAATCTCTGAAAATCGCTCGAGGGGGTGGGTTCTAAATGGCCCGCCGGATGCCGTCAGAATGAGTTTAACAACGGCTTTGGCAGGCTCCTCTCCCACAGGGAGACACTGGAAAATCGCATTGTGCTCACTGTCGATAGGCAGAAGCGTTGCACCGGACTCGGCGACGGCAGTCATCATGATTTGGCCCGCCGCGACCAGGGATTCCTTATTGGCCAGCAACACCTGCTTGCCAGCACGCACCGCCGCCCAGGTCGAAGCCAGACCAGCCACACCGACAATGGCAGCAACAACGACATCCACCGATGCGTCAGTCGCCAATGCAGCAATTTGCTCTGGTTGATCAATAACCTCGGGGCGCACCGCAGCATCCGGCATGTGCGTCACGATTCGCTCACGCAATCGGGCGGCGGCAACCGGATCGGCCACACCGACCTTGCGGGGGTGAAATTCCTGAATCTGTTCCCACAAGATATCAACCTGTGCGTTCGCCACCAGGCTTTGCACCCGATAATGCTGCGGGTGGAGGCGAACCACGGCCAATGTGCTCTGGCCGATGCTGCCCGTTGAGCCGAAAATCGCAAGAGATTTCATTTCAAGGCACCAACCCACTCAAGCCACAACGAACAGGTGCATCTGGACAAGCGCCAGAAACCAGATAGGCATGGCCGCCAACTGGCCGTCGAGTCGGTCAAGCAGGCCGCCATGACCGGGCAGAATTCGCCCGCTGTCCTTCACGCCGGCCTCACGCTTCAACCGGGATTCTTCGAGATCACCCGCAACGGAATAAATCGCCACCAACATGCTCCAAACCGCCAACTGCCATGAAGGCACGGCCTGAAACAAGGGCAGCGCGGCACCAATCGCAGCAAGGATACCCACGCCAACGAGGCCGCCAACCAACCCTTCAATCGACTTGCCCGGACTCAGGGCGGGTGCGAGCTTGTTTTTGCCCCAAGCCCGACCGGCAAAATACGCCAACGAGTCGGCAACCGCCACAATCAAAATCCCGAACAGCAGTAACCACGACCCCTGCTCCTGACGATGGATCATGACCACCGCAAACCAGAATGTGGGCAGGATCAGGATTCCAAGCAACGTACGAACAAGGGAAGAACGGACAGGCGCCGCAACACGGCGGTGAATCCAGAGCCCCAGGATCAATCCCGCCCAACCCAACACGACAAGAGCGAACACCCCTGGAACCCAGTTACCCGGCAAGAATAGAAATAGTCCGGCCCCCAAAACCGCGGCAATGACTAAAGCGATCCAGCGCAATCGCAAGTCGGTTGTACTGAGACGGAACCACTCATAACCCAAGCCAAGCGCGAGCAACGCGGTAAAACCGACAAAAGCATACCGAGGCAGCGCGAAAATTACGAACAAACCCAGCGCGCCCAGCGCCAATGCCGTCAAAACGCGCACCTGGGTCCCACTCATGGTTTTGTTATCTGTGCTCGTCATCATTCTTCAACACCACCAAAGCGGCGCTGGCGGGAGGCAAACCAGTTCAATGCCTCCTTAAAATCCTTGTCGGTGAAAGAAGGCCACAGACAGGACGTGAAATAGAGTTCGGCATAAGCGGATTGCCAAAGCAGGAAATTGCTGATGCGCTGTTCTCCACCCGTGCGGATGAACAAATCGACAGGCGGATGATCAGCCGTGGAAAGGTTGGCTTCAAAACAGGCGCGAACCGCGGTTTCGTCGTCAAGATTCACCGTGCCCTGCACTGCCGAACGGGCCAAATGGGTAGCCGCCTGAAGTATGTCCCATTGTCCGCCGTAGCTGACGGCGATCATCAGGTGCATGCCATCGTTGGCGGACGTGAGGTCCTCCGCCTGTGTCATCGAATGACAAATACCCTGCGGCAAACGCGTTCGATCCCCGATGAACTGCACACGAATGCCATTGGCGTGCAGTTCATTGATATCACGCTCCAACGCATAGGAAAACAGTCGCATCAAAGCATCCACTTCTTCGGCTGGACGCGTCCAGTTCTCGGAGGAAAAAGCAAAAAGAGTGAGTACGGAAATGTTTGCTCGTCGGGCAGACTCAATCAGACGACGAACCGCCCGACGCCCTCGTTGATGACCAAGGCTGCGCGGAAGATGCCTTTCTCTGGCCCAGCGCCCGTTACCATCCATAATCACAGCCACGTGCAACGGGCCATTGGATGTTAAGACAGCAGGAGAAGCCGCCCGGGATGTAGACTCTTTATCCGATGCCTTCACGCGGGATTAGACTTCTAGCAATTCTTTTTCTTTTTCGGCGACGAGCTTGTCGATTTCAGTGACGCACTGATCGGTCAATTTCTGGATCAGGTCCTGACCACGACGTTCGTCATCCTCGGAAATTTCCTTGTCCTTGAGCATGTTTTTCAGGTCGTTGTTGGCATCACGGCGAATATTACGCACGGCCACCTTGGCATTTTCACCTTCAGTGCGCACTACCTTGCCCAACTCCTTGCGACGTTCTTCGGTTAGCGCAGGCATGGGAACCCGAATCACCAGACCGGAGGTCGACGGGTTCAATCCCAGGTCAGAAGTCATGATCGCTTTTTCGATTTTGCCGACCATTTCTTTTTCCCACGGCGTCACCGACAAGGTGCGGGCGTCTTCAGCCGACAGTTTGGCAACCTGGGACAACGGTACCATGCTGCCGTAATAATCCACCGACACGTGATCAAGAATGCTGACGTGTGCCCGTCCGGTTCTGATTTTGCTCAATTCCACCTTGAGCGCATCGATGCTCTTGTGCATCCGCACATCACAATCTTTTCTGATATCTTCGATCATTTCAATAATTCCTCGGCTGTCACCAACGTGCCCACAGGCTCACCTTGAATGGCGCGCACCAGGTTATTCGTGGCATGAATATCGATCACCATCATCGGCATGTTCTGGTCGCGACAAAGCACGATGGCTGTCGCATCCATGACCGCCAGACGCTGATCAAGGGCGTGATTATAAGTTAAGTGCTCAAATCGGAGCGCATTTGGATTCTTCATGGGATCCGAGTCATACACGCCATCGACTTTCGTCGCTTTGATCATGATATCGGCCTGTATTTCGATGGCGCGCAAACTCGCACCGGAATCCGTGGTGAAGAACGGATTGCCCGTGCCACCGACAAGAATCACGATCCGGCCCTTCTCAAGATGACGAATCGCCCGGCGGCGGATGAAGGATTCACACACGGAGGGGATGGACACGGCGGACATTACCCGCACTTCCAGCCCCCGCTGTTCGATCACATCCTGCATTGCAAGACCATTCATGACCGTCGCCAGCATCCCCATCTGATCACCCGTGACCCGGTCCATACCGGCCTTGGCCAAGCCCTCGCCACGGAAGATATTACCGCCGCCGACGACAATCCCGATCTCAACACCCATGGATCGCAAGCTCAGAATATCGTCGGCCAGGCGATGAATAACCGCAGGATCAATACCAAAGGAGCTATCACCCATCAACGCCTCACCGCTTAATTTCAGCAATACGCGTTTGTATTTGGGTGTGGCAGGGTCAGTCATATAGTAGGCCTCTTGAGTTTTATCGGAAATCCAAATAGGGTCTGTGCAGGTTCATCCCCAACCGTTCAGACCAGAACAATCGAAAAGCACGATTTTCGATTGACACCATTTTCCAATATCGCACAGACATTGGAAAATGGTGGCTCACGCCGGTGCTGCAAATCCTCCGCACCAGCCTATAGCGCATTATCAGGCTCAAAAAAAACCGGAGTCACCTCCGGCCTTTCAATCCGTATCAGGCGCCTTTGACTTGCGCCATCACCTCGGCAGCGAAGTCGGTGGTGTCTTTTTCGATCCCTTCACCCACTTCGATACGAGCAAACCTGACGCAGGTAGCACCTTTGTTCTTGAGCAACTTGCCAACCGTTAAATCGGGCTCCTTGACGAACGGTTGACCAACCAGCGCCACTTCTGCCAGGAACTTGCGAATACGACCGTCCACCATTTTTTCGATGATGTCCGCCGGTTTGCCGCTATCTGCCGCCTGAGCGATGAAAATCTCGCGCTCTTTAGCAACCAGATCAGCATCGACATCTGACTCGTTCACGCATACAGGACGCGTCGCGGCAACGTGCATTGCGATGTCACGGGCCAGAGCCACTTCACCGCCCTGCAGTTCGACCAGTACACCGATACGTTCACCGTGGCGATAGGCGCCAACAGCACCCGTCGTCTCGTAACGCTCGAAACGGCGCACTTGAAGGTTTTCACCCAACTTGGCAACCAGCGACTTGCGCTTTTCTTCAATTGTCTGGCCGTCAATCTGCAACGCCATCAAGGCATCCATATCAGCAGGGTTATCCGCCAATACACGATCGGCAACCGCCTGAACGAAACCGGCGAAATCCGGGTTCTTGGCAACGAAATCCGTCTCGGAGTTGACTTCAACCATGGCAGCAATTCGCCCGTCATCAGAAACCGCTACGCCAATCTGGCCTTCAGCAGCCACACGCCCGGCTTTCTTGTCCGCTTTGGCCATGCCGTTCTTACGCATGTACTCGATGGCCGCTTCGATATCACCACCGGTCTCAACCAAGGCTTTCTTGCATTCCATCATGCCCGAGCCGGTACGCTCGCGCAGATCTTTAACTAAGCTGGCACTAATCGTTGTCATCAGCGTTTCCTCTTAATTTTAAAATTTATTCAAAACAATAACGGGTCACCTGGGACCCGTTCTGTCACTGCTCATTGAGCAATGGTGCCGAAGGTCGACACCACACCGATCAAACAGTCAATCAGGCCTGATCGGCTGCTTCTTCCGCTTCAACAAAATCTGAAGGAGCAATCGCCGATGCGCCCTTTGCTTCCAGTACGGTTTCAGACACTGCGCGTGCATAGAGCTGAATGGCACGGATCGCATCATCGTTTCCCGGGATAACGTAATCGATGCCTTTGCTGCTGCTGTTGGTATCCACGATACCGATAACCGGGATGCCCAGCTTGTTCGCTTCGATCACCGCGATGTCTTCGTGACCGACGTCAATGACGAACAGCGCATTCGGCAGACGATCCATATCCTGAATACCACCAAGTGAACGCTCGAGCTTTTCGCGCTCACGGGTCATCATCAGACCTTCTTTCTTGTTCAGTTTTGCCAGCGAACCATCTTGTTCCATGGTTTGCAGCGTTTTAAGACGACGAACCGACTGGCGTACAGTTGAGTAGTTGGTCATCATGCCGCCCAACCAACGGTGGTTGACGTAAGGCATGCCACAACGTGCGGCTTCTTCGGCGATCGTGTCGCGAGCTGAGCGCTTGGTACCGACGAACATGATGGTTCCGCCACCGCCAACGACTTTGCTGATGAAGTTCAACGCATCGTTGAACATCGGAACGGTCTTTTCCAGATTGATAATGTGGATGCGATTACGCTGACCGAAGATATAGGGCGCCATGCCCGGATTCCAGTACCGAGTCTGGTGACCAAAATGGACGCCGGCCTCGATCATTTGACGCATGCTAACTGATGCCATGATATTAAACCTTTTCAAATTATGGGTTGAGCCTCCGTTCAACCAAACCAATGCAACCTTGGGCGGCCTCTCGCCTTCCCGCAGCACCCCGCATCGTTTTACCGTTGAACGTGTGAATTACCTCGTACACGACCTAGGTCATGTCAAGGCGCGCGTATTCTAGCGCCTCAGACCGCAGAATGGAAGCTTGAGGAGCTGATTCAACACCTTTGCAGCGCACTGCCTCTGCGACCAGCAAGGCCACCGCCACTCCCGTCAATCAAAGCAGTGCGATGAGTGTTTTATCCGCGAGCGTCGCCAAAATTCCTATGTGATCACTCGTTCAAATCGGTTGCCGATGAAACCGCAAATAACCGGATCGGCGAAAAGGGGGCATCCTGCGCAAATTCGATCGCGTGGGCCTTGGCCAGCTCAAGCACGGCGACCACACTCACGGCAATACCACCGCGCCCTTCTTCGGCCCGATAGACACGATCCAGCGTCACCGGGCCTCCCGTCTGCATCAAATCAAGGATGTCAGTCATGCGGGCACGAACGGACAGCGTTTCACGACGAATTTCATGCGCCGCTGTGAGCTCGCCCTGTCGCACCATGCCGCGTAGCGCTGACAACAGGTCTGTCAGGGAAATGTCCGGCGGAAGGATGGTGTGACGGGGAAGCGTCGCGGCAATGGTCAACGGGAAAAAGTCCCGATCCACTCGGGGCAGCTCATCGAGCCAACGGGCTGCGTGGTTCAAGCGCTCGTATGCCAGCAGGCGTTCAACCAGAGCAGCGCGCGGGTCTTCTGATTCTTCTTCATCTGCGGTCGGTGGCGTCGGGAGAAGCAATCGAGATTTGATCTCGGCGAGCCAGGCGGCCATGAGCAGGTACTCCGCCGCCAGTTCGATTTTCAGCGATTGCATCAGATCAAGGTAGGTCAGGTATTGCCGCGTCACCTCAGCGACAGGAATCGCAAGGATGTCGAGGTTTTGCTTGCGAATCAAGTAGAGCAGCAGGTCGAGCGGGCCTTCGAATTGCGTCAGCAATACGGAAAGCGCATCAGGGGGGATATACAAATCCAACGGCAGTTGCGTGAGTGGCTGCCCGCCGATTTTCACCTGTATCTGAGCGACCACTTTTGATTGATCCGGCGATTAGAGCAGATGAACAAGGCCGTTAAACCAGTTCAGCAGGACCAGCAGAATCGGCGAAATAACGTACGACAGCGCTCCTGTGAATAAGAGCAGGAGCAAAATGGGAAAGCCCCAGGGCTCAAGCATGGAGACCTTGTTGGCCGCTTGTGGTGGTAACAAGGCGACAAGCACACGCCCGCCATCGAGCGGCGGCAAGGGCAGCAGATTGAACACGGCCAACAGAATATTAACGAAAATCCCGATCTGGCCCATCAACGCCAACGGTTCGGCATACCAGGCTCCGCTCGCCAAACCGGACACGCCGACCGCGGTCAGCCCGGCCCACGCGAATGCCATCAGCATATTCGAAGCGGGGCCCGCAATCGCCACCAGAGCCATGTCTCGCCGTGGATCCTTGAAGTTCTTCGTATTGATCGGCACGGGCTTTGCCCAACCGAATACAAACGACGTGAGAATGAACATAGCAAGTGGCACAACAATCGTACCGATCGGGTCGATATGCTTGAGGGGGTTCAACGTCATCCGCCCGAGAAACTTGGCCGTGCCATCGCCCAGATAGTTGGCGGCAAAGGCATGGGCGGCTTCATGTACGGTCACTGCCAGCAGGATGGGCAGGATACCGATGGCGATTTTCTGAATGAGTGTGAGTTCCAGCACGATCAATCCTCAAGTTCTGGCGGGATGCCGCCCAGGCCTTCCCGCACGAGCACGAATTCGGTGCCCGTCATATCGATGACGCTCGATGGGTTCTGTGCAAGAAAACCCGTACTGACGATCATGTCGACCTGGCGCTCCACTGAACGCGGAAAGAATGCCGGGTCTTCCAGCGGTTCATTGTGATCGGGCAAAACCAGAGACGCGCTAAGAATGGGGGCTGCCAATTCCTCAAGAACCGAGCGTAACACCGTATTTTGCGGCACACGCAAACCGATCGAACGTTTCTTTGCGTGCAGCAGACGTCGAGGCACTTCGCTCGTCGCTTCCAGGATGAACGTATACGGCCCCGGCGTGTGCGTTTTCAGAAAACGGTAATGCTGATTGTCGAGATTGGCATAGGTACTGATTTCAGACAGATCCCGACACAACAGCGTCATATGATGTGGCTCGTTGTCACGACGAATCTGCGCGATTTTGGCCAAGGCCGTCTTATCCTCCAGCCGACAGGCCAGGGCATAACCGGAATCGGTGGGCAATACGACGACCGAACCATCGGCCAAAGCTTCGGCGATCTGAGCTACCAATCGGGGTTGCGGGGACTCAGGATGGACTTCGAGTAGAACGCTCATAATCTTTTGAATCTGATGTTGATATTTTTATTGGGGAACCAACCGGCAGGAAAAACACCTAACCGGCAACAATTTTGCGGCAAATCTGATTTAAGATGGCCGTCTTGGATTTCGAACAATCTGCTTTTTAGTGTACTCCGAATTATCTCATGAAGTTTTTATACGATTTCTTCCCGATCCTCTTGTTTTTCGCAGCCTACAAAGTAGGCGGTATTTATGTGGCCACGGGGGTTGCCATGATTGCCGCCACGATACAGATCAGCTATGGCTGGTTTATCAAGAAGAAAGTCGAAAACATGCACTGGATCTCTGCAGGTTTGATTCTGCTGTTCGGCGGCATGACACTGATTCTGCATGACCCGCTCTTCATCATGTGGAAACCCACCATCCTGAACTGGCTCTTTGCGCTCGCCTTTGCGGGCAGCGACTTCATGGGCAGCAAGCCTCTGGTGCAGCGCATGATGGAACACGTACTGACCGTGCCAAACCCGATCTGGCGACGGGTGAATTGGGCTTGGGTCTTGTTCTTCATCATCTCGGGTGTGGCGAATATTTACGTGGCGTACAACTTTTCGCAGGATGCCTGGGTCAACTTCAAGCTCTTTGGTTTGATGGGCATGACCTTCGTATTCATGATTCTGCAGGGCATATACCTCGCCCGTTATGCAGAAAAAACCGAGGAAGTGGTGGCTGACAATGCCAACGATACGGATCAGATTCGCTAAATTCCACCTGCCAATAACCAGCTGCAAAGTAAGGATATTGTTATGCATTTTGTCATTCACGCTATCGATCACCCCGACAGTCTGACAGGGCGGCTGGCTCATCGGGCCGATCATCGCAAACGGATCGAAGCGCTTTATAACGAAGGCCGGTTGGTCACCGCGGGCCCACTGCCGAACAAGGTTGAGGCCAACCCGAACATATCCGGCTTCAGCGGTAGCCTGATTATTGCCGATTTCCCGAATGAGGCCAGCGCGCGCACCTGGGCAGACACCGACCCTTACGTCTTGAATGGCATCTACGCTGAAATCCGGATTTATCCGTACCTGCAAACGTTTTCCGCCTCACCGAACACGTCGCCTGAAACAATCAACTAATTTCACACACAGTCAAGGAAAACGCACTATGCAAAAATCAATCTGGATGAAGCCGTTTGCCATAACCGGAATCGCCCTGCTCGCTTTCGCCTGTCTGGCTGGATGCCAGGGCAACTCGGATCAAGCAACCAGCGCAGCCAAAACACCTTTGGGCAATGATGCCGCTACGCACCCTGCCATGAACACAGCGGATACATCGGCCAAGGTAACCAGCGGCAAGATCATCGCCACCATCAATGGCCAGCCTTTGTATGAAGAAAACCTGAAGGTTATTCAAAGCTCATTGCCCAAATCCAAAAACATCCCTGAACAAGACTTGCTTCAACGTATGATCGAGCTCCGTCTGTTGGCCAGTGCCGCGCGTCAGGAAGGACTGGATAAGCAGATCAAAACCAAGGCGCAGATACAAAACGCTGTCGACAATCAACTGGCGAACGACTACCTGTCTGATTACCTCAGCAAAATGACAGTAACAGACGCCGAACTCCAACCCGAATACGATCAATTCGTCAAAGGCTACCCAAAGACCACGCAATACAAAGCAGCACACATCCTGGTCAAAACCAAGGAAGAAGCAGACGCAATCATCAAGCAGCTCGACAGCGGTACGCCGTTCGATCAACTGGCCAAGGAGAAATCGCAAGATCCGGGTTCCGCCAAACAAGGCGGTGAACTCGGCTGGTTTGATGCCGACCAAATGGTGCCCGAGTTTTCAGCAGCCGTCGAAAAACTCAAGAAAGGCGAGATCACGCAGCAACCAGTCAAATCACAATTCGGCTGGCATGTCATCAAATTGGAAGACACCCGCCTAGCACAACCGCCGACATTTGCGGAACTCAAGCCACAACTTGAAACCCAATACCGTCGTGCGGCCATTGAAGATCTGATCAAAAAATTACGCGCAAAAGCCAAAATCGACATCATGTCTGTTCCCACCACTCCTGAAGCGAAACCGGCAGAAGCACCCAAACCTGCCGCAGAACCTGCGCCAGCAACCAAACCCTAAGCTTACTCACGCCGGTTAACGACTCGATCACATTGAGCGACACATCGGCGAAAGCAAGCGCACGAATACCAGTTTGACCCTGGTATTCGTGTTACTGGGCTACAAAAAACTCTTGAGCGTATGATCAGTCAACCCAGATTCTCTTTTCTTCCAATTTGCGCCCTTGATTCGCAACTCAGAAATAACGCACAATCAAACCCCGACCTCGGACGGGTATAATCAAACTTTTACTGCTCGGAACTTCAGAATGACCATCGAAGGCAGAAACCTGCAAGAAACCATTATTGGCCGTGAACTGACGGCTGAACAATGCCAGACGCTGGCCGCTATTTGTGAGCAACAGACCATCCCCAATGGCCAGTTGCTCTTTGCAGAAGGCTCAAGCAACAATACCTTGTTCGTCATCATGTCAGGGCGCTTTGCCGTGAGCCGGGATACGGGTCGGGGCTTCAGCGATACCCTGCATTTACTGGGCCAAGGTGAACTGGCGGGCGAGTCTGGATTTCTGGATGGCGCGCCGCATAGTGCGACACTGCGCGCGGTAGGTGATGCCGTTGTACTGACGATCGAACGGGCGCGACTTGAGGCGCTTTTGATAGACAATCCCATCATCGTCTACAAAGTCATGCGGGCCATCGTATACAGCATCCGTGAAATTACGCGCCGGATGAACCAGCAGCACTTGCAGATGCTGCAATACATCAACCCGGATTGCGGTCGCTTTTAGACGGCGACCGCACGAAGTAGGACTCCGTGCCCGAACACACCAGCGGCGGCGGCTTTTCAACTGCCCCGCTGATTCAACTCAAGCGATCTTTTCAGCCCAGTTGACGGCTTCAACATACAGTTCAGGCGCACAGGCATTCAACTTGTCGGTAATTTCATCGCCATCAAGCCACATGCCACGCTCATAGAATACGAGATATTCCAGTATCTCTCCGAGCACACCCTTTCGGCTCACCAGAGCCTCTATAATGCTGTCAGAGAGCGGCAATTCCCCGACTATCTGCTCGATAGGCTGGTCGTAAAAAGCATCCAAAGTTGAGAACAATCCCACCATGAATGCCGACGAGGGGTTGCCCAATCCTGTCTTCTTGCTGAGTAATTCTGCGAATCGGGCTCGAACCATGGCGGTGGTGATCAAAGCCGACGGTTTCCCTGCCACGCCCGTCAACGCCGAAAGGTAAACCATGCTTCTAATGGTATTGATGCCCAGCATGCGAACAGCATCAGGCACAGATTCAACCTTGCGTCGCATACCGATGGCCGCCGAGTTGACCAACCGCAACAAGCGGTAAGTCAGCCCCAAATCGGTATTGATCTTCTCGGCAATCGCGTCCAGAGTGACATTCTCATCTTGAAGCAAAATCAACATAAAAGCGGGAAAACCCGCAGATCACGCAAGAACTTATTCAGTCAGCGGGGCATCCAGCCCCCTCATGGTCAGGCGCATACGACCTTGTTTATCCAATTCAAGCAAAAGTACGCGAACACTATCACCCTCCTGAAGCTTGTCGGTGACACGCTCGACGCGCTCGTCACAAATTTGCGAGATGTGCAGCAGCCCATCCTTACCCGGCAAAATATTTACAAAAGCGCCGAAATCGGTGATTCGCACCACTTTGCCTTCATAAATCTTGCCAACTTCGGCCTCGACCGTAATTTGCTCGACGCGTCGACGTGCTTCCTCGCCCTGCTCGGCGGAGGTCGCCGTAATGGTGATCTGACCATCATCTGAAATATCGATCTGTGTATGGGTATCGCGGGTAATCCCCTGAATCGTCGCACCACCCTTGCCAATCACCTCCCGGATCTTGTCCGGGTTGATCTTGAACTTGATGAATTGGGGCGCGTTCGGAGCAACGCTCTTGCGCGGTGCGGCAAGGGCCGCGTTCATGATCCCCAGAATGTGCAGACGCCCACCTTTGGCCTGATCGAGCGCCTGGCGCATGATCTCGCGCGTGATGCCGTAGATCTTGATGTCCATTTGCAGGGCGGTAACCCCATCGACGGTGCCTGCCACCTTGAAGTCCATATCGCCAAGATAATCTTCATCACCGAGGATATCGGAAAGCACGACAAAGCGATCACCTTCCTTGATCAGCCCCATGGCGATGCCGGCCACCGGCGCCGCGATTTCCACACCGGCATCCATCATCGACAGAGAAGCGCCACATACGCTGGCCATGGAACTTGAGCCATTGGACTCGGTGATTTCCGACACCACGCGCAGCGTGTACGGAGAATTTTCCGGATTGGGGATGACGGCCTTGACCCCGCGACGAGCCAGATTACCATGGCCGATTTCGCGTCGTTTGGGCGCTCCGAACCGACCGGTTTCACCCACGCAGAAGGGCGGGAAGTTGTAATGGAAGATGAATGATTCCTTGTACTCGCCCACCACCGCATCAACCAATTGTGCATCCCGTGCCGACCCGAGCGTCGTCACAACCAATGCCTGCGTTTCACCGCGGGTAAAGAGAGCCGAACCGTGAACGCGGGGTAGCACACCGGTTCGTACGGTAATCGGACGGATGGTTTTGGTGTCACGACCGTCAATGCGCGCCGCGCCATCCAGAACCCGACCGCGCACAACAGACGATTCCAAAGATTCAAGCAGATTGGAGACCAACTTGGCGGGCACGGCAACATCATCCGCAAACTGGGCAATGGCTTCTTCACGCAATTCATTCAAGCGCAGGTAGCGTTGCTGTTTTTCAGCGATTTGATACGTCTCGGCAATCGAATCGCCAAATGCCGCACGGATTTTGGCTTCCAATTCTGGATGCTCAACCGGCGGTGCCCAGGCCATGGCCGGACGGGCAGCATTGGCGGCAAGACGGCGAATCGCCGCAATCGCCAACTGCGCGGCCTCATGACCGAACATGACCGCATCGAGCATCGTGGCTTCCGGCAAGCGATCCGCTTCGGATTCCACCATGAGCACGGCATCTTCGGTACCCGCCACCACGAGTTCAAGCCGAGAATCGGCCATTTCGGAGTGAGAAGGGTTCAACACAAAGGCATCATGGATATAACCGACGCGTGCCGCGCCCAGATGCGCATCAAAGGGCAGACCAGACAAGGCCAGCGCGGCTGAGGCACCGAGCATGGCGGGAATGTCGCCGGGTACTTCGGGATCGAGTGATAACACCTGGGCAATCACCTGAACCTGATTATAGAAACCCTTGGGAAACAGAGGGCGCAACGGGCGATCGATCAATCGGGCAATCAGGGTTTCCGCTTCGGTGGAACGCCCTTCCCGCTTGAAGAACCCACCGGGAATACGGCCAGCTGCGTAAAACTTTTCCTGATACTCGACAGTCAGCGGTAGAAAGTCCTGCCCGGGCTCAGGTGCGCTCTCGACAACGGCGGTCACCAGCACCACCGTATCGCCCATCTGCACCATCACAGCGCCAGAAGCCTGGCGGGCAATTTCGCCCGTGGTCAAGGTGACGCAATGACGTCCATAATCAAATTGTTCGGTAAAAACGGCCACAGGCATCCCCTTTTCTAATTTCATAATCGAAAATGGATGCCGTCGGCACCCACATAAAACAATCCCGGCACAAGTCCGGGATGAAAATCACTGGCGGAACGACGCAATATCGTCGCCCTGATTGGTTACTTGCGCAGACCCAAACGACTGATCAGTTCCTGATAACGACCCAAATCTTTGGATTTCAGGTAGTCGAGCAGTTTGCGACGCTGGTTGACCAGCTTGAGCAAACCGCGACGGGAATGGTGATCTTTCTTGTGCTCGGCAAAGTGCTCGGTCAGGTGCACGATACGGGTGGTCAGCAGGGCGACCTGCACTTCCGGGGAACCGGTATCGTTTGCGCCGCGGCTGAAGTCAGCGACAACCTGAGATTTCTGTTCTGTAGTTAATGACATGAGATTGCTCCTGTTTCACCTGGGAAAGGTTGATTAAAAATAACATCAGGCAAGAGCAAATCCGCGCCCTTTACCGATGCGTGGCGAGCAGGGCCTAGACCTACCTCACCGTTATAGCGCCGCAAACAACCGTCGCGGTGCCACTCGTCCGTCATCCAGCACTTCCCCCATTCCCAGGAAGAGGTCGTCGGGTCCGTAAATACAAAACCACCCGGTTTGTGGCGCTTTGGGCACAAACACCGGATGACCGTGACGAATATGAAAGGCGCTGTCCGCATCCAGTTGAACCACCGGATAACGCTCCAACGCCGAATCGGTGGGCAGAATAGCATGTTTTATCGCCATTTCCGCATCCGATTCGTTGAGTTTGATTAATTCATCAAGTGTCCACATTGTTGCGGATTGGGCCGGGGCATCGCCCGCAGCCTCTGGCCACTCGGTCAGCCAAGGGCCGACACCGATTCGGCGCAACTTGGCCACAACCGCACCACAACCAACTGCCTCGCCAATGTCTTCAATCAGGGTGCGGATGTAAGCGCCCTTGCTCGAATGAACAAGCAGGTCGAAATCCCGACCATCGAAATTCAGTAGCTCGACACGATAGAAGTTGATCGAACGCGCCTTGCGCTCAACCACCTCACCGGCGCGCGCCAACTCATACAGCCGCTTCCCATTAACCTTCAGCGCCGAATACATGGGTGGCACTTGCTCGACCAAGCCACGAAAGGCCGCAAGATAGGTTTCCAGCTGTTCGGCTGTTAATTCGGGCACAGGGCGCTCTTCGATCACGGCACCTTCCATATCCCCCGTTTCGGTACGCAAACCGAGACGGCCGGTGACACGGTAGGTTTTATCGGCATCCAGCAGCAAGCCCGAAACCCGGGTCGCGTGACCGAAACACAGGGGCAGCATGCCTGTGGCTTCGGGGTCCAAACTACCGGTATGACCGGCCTTCGCTGCCTGGAACAAATGCTTGACGCGCTGCAATGCCTGATTGGAACTCAACCCGATGGGTTTATCCAGCAGCAAAATGCCATTGATTTCACGACCACGACGGCGGCGACTCATGATGTCTTCCCATTCGCCAGGTCTCCGGAAGGCGAGCCACCGGCATCGTCGGCCTGAACATGTTCGTCATCCTGCTTGCGCACGGCGGAAATCAGTGCATCCATCTGCATACCGCGCTCGATAGAAGCATCGAACTGGAAAGTCAGACGCGGGACACTGCGCAAACGCATTCGATGAGCCAGCTCGGTGCGCAGGTAACCCGCAGCCGAATCCAGCCATGCTTGCGCCCGTTCGCGTTCTGAACTGTTCAGCACACTATAGAAAATCTTGGCATAACTGAGATCGCGCGTAACCTCGCAATCGGTCACCGTCAGCAAACTGATGTTGGCCTGGCGGATTTCTTCACGCAAAAGATCAGCAATTTCGCGACGGATCTGCTCCGCCACGCGCTGATGACGACTAAAACCTTGTGGCATCTGGCCTGCCCTGTTGTTCTGAATAAAAACCGGCCACACAAAAGTGGCAGGCTAAAAATGGCTGATTACGACAAGGTGCGTTGAACTTCGACACGCTCAAACACTTCGATCATGTCGCCGACGCGAACGTCGTTATAGTTCTTGACGCCGATACCGCAATCAAAGCCCGCACGAACTTCTTGTGCGTCGTCCTTGAAGCGGCGAAGTGACTCGAGTTCACCTTCGTAAATCACCACGTGGTCACGCAGCACGCGAATCGGGTTGCCACGGCGGATAACCCCTTCGGTAACCATACAACCGGCGATGGCGCCAAACTTCGGCGAGCGGAAGACGTCACGCACTTCAGCCAAGCCAACAATCTTCTCTTGAGTTTCCGTGCCCAACAAACCACTCATGGCATGGCGGACATCATCAATCATTTCGTAGATGATGCTGTAGTAACGGATTTCAACATTCTGGGCCTGTGCAAGCTTGCGTGCAGAAGCCTCGGCGCGAACGTTGAAGCCGATCAGGACTGCATTGGAAGTCGTCGCCAGATTCACATCCGACTCTGTAATACCGCCGACACTGCTCATCAACACATTAACCTTGACTTCATCGGTCGACAACTTGTTCAAGCTATCCCGAATCGCTTCGGCAGAACCTTGCACGTCGGCCTTGACCAAAACGTTCAGAGTCGCCACTTCACCTTCTTTCATCTGATCGAACAGATTTTCCAGCTTGGTGGACTGCTGAGTCGCCAAACGACTATCGCGGTATTTTCCTGCACGGAACAGGGCAATTTCACGTGCCTTGCGTTCGTCCTCGACCACGACGAGATCGTCACCGGCCTGAGGTGTACCCGAGAGCCCGATGATGACCACTGGAATCGATGGACCGGCGGACTCGATAGGGGCGCCGTTTTCGTCGAGCATCGCGCGAACGCGACCGTATTCCGAGCCGACGAGCACCACATCACCCTTGTTGAGGGTGCCGCTACGAACCAGGACCGTTGCAACGGGGCCACGTCCTTTTTCAAGCGAAGATTCAACCACGGTACCCTTGGCATGACCTTCTACCGGCGCCTTGAGTTCGAGTACTTCCGACTGCACCAGAATGGCATCCAGCAACTGGTCAATCCCGACACCGGTTTTAGCCGATACCGGAACGAATTGTGTGTCACCGCCCCATTCTTCCGAAATCACTTGCAATTGGGACAGTTCACTACGCACCCGCTCAAGATCAATGTTTGGCTTATCGATCTTGTTGATGGCCACCACGATCGGCACGCCAGCGGCACGCGCATGTTGTACGGCTTCTTTGGTTTGCGGCATCACGCCATCATCGGCAGCAACGACGAGAACCACCAGATCGGTAACGCTGGCGCCCCGGGCGCGCATGGCAGTAAAGGCTTCGTGACCGGGTGTATCGAGGAACGTGATCACACCACGGCTGGTTTTGACATGATAGGCACCCACATGCTGGGTAATACCGCCAGCCTCACCTGCCGTAACTTTCGCCCGACGGATGTAATCCAGCAATGAGGTTTTACCGTGGTCAACGTGACCCATAACGGTAACCACCGGCGGACGCGGCAGCGCAACACCCTGCTCGATCGCTTCATCCAGCTCGGCTTCGAGCGTGGAATCGGAAACCGGAATCGGCGTATGACCCATTTCTTCAACAACTAGAACAGCGGTGTCCTGATCGATCATCTGATTGATCGTCGCCATCACACCCATGCTGAAGAGTGTCTTGACAACGTCCACACCTTTGACCGACATCTTCTGCGCCAGATCGGATACGGAAATGGTTTCCGGAATCGTTACATCACGGATGACGGGGGCCACTGGCTTTTCAAAGTTACTGGTCTGCTTGTTGGTAACGCCACCACGACCCGACGACTTGCGACCACGTTTGGCTCGGCGCTCTTCTGCACCCGCACCCAGATGCAGCTCTGAACGACCGGTTTTGACTTCACGTTCATGACGGCCCTTGCCACTATGCTTGGCACCCTTCTTGCGCGCTGACTCTTCTTCGACCGCCGATTTAACAGGGGCTGGGCGTCCATTGGATGTCACGCTTTCGGGTTCGGCTGCAGGCATGGCAATAATACGCAATCGAGATTTTGGCCGCTCCGTCAACTCATCAATGGCTTGTGGCAAAACATCGGAAACCGATTTTTCATCTGCCGAAACATCAAGTACCGTATCGAATGGCTCAGTCACTGTGCGAGCAGCGGCTTGGACTGGCGCTTCTTCATTTTTGACCGGCGCCGTCTCATCCACAGAACTTTGATCTACAGTCTGCTCTGCTTCAACCGCTACAGACCCTGTGACATGGGTTGCAGATAATTTTGCCGTATTTTCCACGCGTGGCTCCACAACAGGCTCAGGCGCCGTCACGACAACAGGTTCGACCACGGGTAGCTTCTCTTCGACTGGCTGCGTGGGCACTACTTCGCGAGCGACGTAGGTTTTACGGCTGCGATACTCGACTGCAACTGTCTTGCCGCGGGCGGCTCCTCCGCCGACCTTGATTTCTTCCTGCTTCTTACGTTGCAAGGTGATGCGATTGGGTTTGGCTTCACCGGCATCCTTGGCTGAATGTTGCCGCAGATGGGCCAACAGCTTCATTTTATCGCCATCGCCGATCAGGGAATCGGCCGAACTGGCTTTCACACCAGCCTCGGCTAACTGCACAAGCAGACGCTCTGGGGTGGAACCAACTGTTTTCGCTAAATCTTTAACCGTGACCTCGGACATGGGGTCTCCTATGGTCGTCTCTAAATCAAAATTCAATACCAACTGCGCGTACGCGACTGGAACAGAGCCTATTCGCTACCGATGACAAAATCGGTACAGCGCAAACTAATTTCCTGATCTTCAGGGCTGAACGATCAGGCAAACCACGGCGCACGCGCCGCCATAATCAATTGATGAGCCAAAGCCTCATCCACGCCTTCAAAGGCGGTCATCTCGTCGATTGACAACTCGGCCAGATCATCTGATGTATGAACTCCAGCCGCATTCAATGTGGCGAGCAGTTCAGGCGTCATGCCTTCCAACTTGGCGATATCGAGTTCATCCGTAGATTCACCCGCGTCGTCAGAAATGGCCTGAACCAGCAGCGCATCGCGAGCGCGGTTACGAAGTTCCTTGACGATATCCTCATCAAAACCTTCGACATCCAGCAGCTCTGCGGTCGGCACATAAGCAATTTCTTCCAGCGAGGAGAAACCCGCCTCGACCAGTACGGCGGCCACATCCTCATCGACGTCCAGATCACGCATGAACGATTCGGTGGCGCGACGTGTTTCGGTTTCTACCTTCGCGACCGCTTCTTCCTCGCCCATCACATTCAGGTGCCATCCGGTCAACTGGCTCGCCAGTCGCACATTCTGACCACCACGGCCGATCGCCTGGGAGAGTTTTTCTTCCGTGACGGCAACGTCCATGCTGTGGCGATCTTCATCCACCACGATCGACACGACTTCTGCCGGTGACATGGCGTTGATGACGAACTGAGCTGGGTTGCTATCCCAGATGATGATATCAACGCGTTCACCGTTGAGCTCATTGGTGACCGACTGGACACGCGAACCGCGCATGCCGACGCAGGTACCGACCGGATCGATCCGGCTATCGCGTGATTCGACCGCAATCTTGGCACGCAGACCCGGGTCGCGGGCAGCACCCTTGATTTCGATCAGCCCCTGTTCGATTTCCGGCACTTCCAGCTTGAACAACTCAATCAGGAACTCCGGCGCGGTGCGGCTAACGAATAGCTGCGGGCCACGGGGCTCATGACGCACATTCGCCAGATATCCACGAAGACGATCACCTGGGCGCACCGCTTCACGACCGATCATTTCATCGCGTGGGATCAGGGCTTCAACATTACCACCCAGATCCAGGATCACATTCCCACGATCAATCCGCTTGATCAGCCCCATGATCAGGCTGCCCTTGCGGTCGATATAGGCGTCGACGATCTGGCGGCGCTCTGCCTCGCGCACTTTCTGCACGATGACTTGCTTGGCGGCCTGCGCCGCGATGCGGCCGAATTCGACGGATTCAATTTCTTCCTCGACGAAGTCACCCACCTTGATATCGGGATCATCCATCTGCGCCGCTTCGAGAATCATTTCCCGCTCGGGAAATTCGGAAGATTCACCTTCGACAACCTGCCAACGACGGAAGGTGCGGTACTCGCCCGTATCCCGGTCGATTTGCACACGTGTATCGATGTCGCCGCCATGACGTTTGCGGGCTGCCTGGGCAAGTGCGGCCTCGATCGCCTCGAAAATGACTTCGCGATCAACCCCTTTTTCGTTTGAAACCGCATCGGCTACAAAAAGAATCTCTTTGCTCATAATGGTGGATATTCCCTTGAGTTACTTCGCAGAGCGACGTGCTTGGCGATCATTTTTTTGACCGCCGAATTCAAAAACCAGATTGGCTCGCTCAACTTCCGCATACGGGAAGGTGAACACATCTTCATCACCTTCGATGGACAGGCTGATCTGCTCGCCTTCAACCGCCGTGACGATACCTTCGAAACGACGGCGCTGAGCCAGTGGCCGATGAAGGCGCACACGCACCTTCTGGCCGACAAACAGGGCGAAATCGCTGGCGCGGAACATCGGACGCTCAACGCCCGGCGAGGATACCTCAAGCCGGTAGAAGCCCGGGAACGGGTCTTCAACATCAAGCACACCGCTTAGGGCATCGCTGACTTTCGTGCAATCATCCAGCGTCACACCCGCTTCGGTATCAATGTATACCCGCAACAAACCATCCGGGCCACCGCGGAACTCACCGCCCACCCAAACACAACCGGCTGCCTCAACAACAGGTTGCAATAAGGTTTCAATGGATTCTGGGATTTTCTGCACAGCCGATTTTTCTCTAAATGTTACAAAATAAAAAAGCCCCGACTGGGGCCCGTTTTTCTTTTATCGTTGATCGCGGGATGCGGAATATAAAAAGGTTCTTGCCGGAAGTCAAATTTATCCGGCAATCACCAAGCCTTGAACATCGTTCAAAGTCCTGTTTTTTTGAGAAAAACAGTTAAAACCACGCACGCGCCCGCAAAACAGAAATGTAATCGACCTACTGGGTTTTTTCACGAATCGTATCGAGGACATTTCGTGTGGCTTCCTTGGTCGCATCCCAGGCACTTCTGGCGGTGGATTTGGTCTTTTCCCATACCGCCGATGCCGCCTGCTTCGCTGTTTGCCACCAACTGTTATCCACTACGGGGTAGTGCGTCATGCCCGCAACCGATTCGTTTAAGTACACCTTGTAGCGCACATCATCGAGCTGCGTATCCCGCTCGGTTTTCAACCGGAATAACCCCGTTTGCACGAACAGTTTCTTGCCGTCCATCGAAGAAGCGGAGACATCAACATCAATCACAATCCCCGTGATTTTCATCTGTTCATCGACGATGACGTTGTCGACTTCACCGATCGATTTCGAATGGCCCTCGGCGTACACGGGCGCATCCATGAGCGCCTTCATCGAATACAATCCTTGAGCCGCCTCGGCCAATGGCACGAACAGCAAGCCGCTAATCATCAAACCGAAGATCAACCCGTTTTTTATCTTGCCTATCATTATCCTGTCTCCTGTTGAACATCAACCACACACCGACAAGCTATCCTGCCAGCTACTCGCCACGCAAATCGTCAAAAAAGCTTTTTACCGAATCCAGCCACGAACGCTCACGCGGACGATGCTGAGCAGGAATCTCCCCGCCCTGCTCACCGATCAGTGAACGCTCAAATGCCAGCAGAAGTTCCTTCTGTTCGTTGGTGAGCTTGACCGGTGTTTCGACATGGACGGTCACGAGCAGGTCCCCCTTGGCACCGCCGCGCACGGGCTGGACCCCTTTTCCGCGCAGGCGGAACACCTTGCCCGTCTGGGTTTCGGCCGGAATCTTGAGCGCAATGCGGCCATCGAGTGTCGGCACTTCAATCTCGCCACCCAAGGCGGCTGTCACGAAGCTGATCGGCATATCACAGAGCAGGTCGGCATCCTGACGCTGGAAAATCGGGTGTGGTTTGACTTCAATCAGAACATACAGATCACCTGCCGGACCACCCTGCTCACCGGGACCACCTTCACCAGCGTGCCGCAAACGATCACCGGTATCGACGCCTGCAGGAATCTTGATCGACAGGGTCTTTTGCGTTTCTACCCGACCCGCACCATGACAGGCTTCGCAGGGATGCTCGATCACTTCCCCTGAACCGCCACAGGTCGGACAGGTTTGCTGGATCGAGAAGAACCCCTGCTGGACACGCACCGCACCGGCACCATGGCAGGTACTGCAGGTCTTTTTGCCTGTGCCGGGTTTCGCGCCCGTGCCATGGCAGACATCACAGGGTTCCGTGCTTGGAATCTGGATTTCTATCGTCGTGCCGCGAACAGCCTCTTCCAGCGAAATCTTGAGGTGGTACTGCATATCGGCACCACGATAGGCGCGTGAGCGACCGCCGCCGCCACCGAAAATATCGCCAAACACTTCGCCGAAGATATCCGAAAACCCTGCACCGCCGCCGCCAAAACCGCCTCTACCGCCGCCCATACCTGCATTAACACCGGCATGGCCGAACTGGTCATAGGCAGCACGCTTTTGCGGGTCGGACAAGGTCTCGAATGCTTCCTTGGCTTCCTTGAATTTCTCTTCGGCGGAGGGGTCATCGGGATTGCGATCCGGGTGGTACTTCATAGCCAATCGACGATAGGCCTTTTTCAGCTCATCGCCCGATACCGTGCGTTCCACTTCAAGAATTTCGTAATAACAACGCTTCGCCATAATCTGCTCAAAAGTTAAAACGGCAGAAGTGCGTGGGGTAAACCGCGCAACCATGCCGTATCAGAAACTGAATGCCTGTAACAAAGCCGTCCTCCAACGGGAGACGGCTTTATGCTCGGCTTATTTTTTATCGTCTTTGACTTCTTCGAACTCGGCATCGACCACGTCATCGTCCTTGGCCGAGGCGGTTTCTGCACCGCCTTGCTGCGGTTGTGCCGTGGCTTTCTGCATCAATGTGGCAGAAACCTGGGTCAACGCTTCGATTTTCGCTTCAATTTCAGCTTTGTTGTCGCCTTTCATTGCTTCGCGCAAAGCGGCAATCGCATTGGTAACTGGCTGCTTGTCCGCGTCGGTCAAGCCTTCGGTTTCCTTCATGGTTTTCTCAACCGTATGAATCAAACCATCGCCCTGGTTACGCACGTCAACCAACGCGCGCAGTTTCTTGTCTTCTTCCGCGTGTGCGGCGGCGTCGTCGACCATACGCTGCACTTCCTCGTCGGAAAGACCCGAGTTGGCCTTGATGACGATCTTCTGCTCTTTGCCGGTACCCTTGTCTTTCGCGGAGACATTCAAAATACCGTTGGCATCGATGTCGAAGGTGACCTCAATCTGCGGCATGCCCCGTGGTGCTGACGGAATGTCGGTCAGGTCGAAACGACCCAGCGATTTGTTGCCGGAAGCAATCTCGCGCTCACCCTGAAGTACATGCACCGTTACCGCGGTCTGGTTGTCATCTGCCGTAGAGAAGACTTGACTTGCCTTGGTCGGGATGGTCGTGTTCTTCTCGATGAGTTTGGTCATCACGCCGCCCATCGTTTCGATACCCAGGGACAGCGGGGTGACATCAAGCAACAACACATCGCTAACACTACCGGACAATACGCCGCCCTGAATGGCCGCGCCCACGGCAACCGCTTCATCCGGGTTCACGTCTTTGCGCGGTTCCTTGCCAAAGAAATTCTTCACGGCTTCACGCACCTTGGGCATGCGGGTCTGGCCGCCCACGAGGATAACCTCGTCGATATCGCTTAACGATACGCCCGCATCCTTGATCGCCATTTTGCAGGGATCGATGGTGCGGGTGATCAGATCATCGACCAGCGATTCGAGCTTGGCACGAGTGATCTTGATATTCATGTGTTTCGGACCGGTGGCATCCGCCGTAACGTAGGGCAGGTTGACGTCGGTCTGTTCGGTCGAGGAAAGCTCGATCTTGGCTTTTTCCGCAGCTTCCTTCACACGCTGCATGGCCAAAGGGTCATTGTGTAGATCCACGCCCTGTTCTTTCTTGAATTCAGCAACCAGAAAATCGATCAGACGGTTGTCGAAATCTTCACCGCCGAGGAAGGTATCACCATTGGTGGAAAGCACTTCGAACTGCTTCTCGCCATCGATGTTGGCCACCTCGATGATGGACACGTCAAACGTACCGCCACCCAAGTCATATACGGCAATCTTGCGGTCCTTGTTGTCTGCCTTGTCGATACCGTAGGCCAGTGCAGCCGCAGTCGGTTCGTTGATAATCCGCTTGACATCCAGACCGGCGATTCGGCCGGCGTCCTTGGTGGCCTGACGCTGACTGTCGTTGAAGTAAGCAGGAACGGTGATGACCGCCTCGGTTACTTCTTCACCCAGATAGGCTTCGACGTCTTTTTTGATCTTCATCAGAACGCGTGCGGAAATTTCCGGCGGCGCCATTTTCCTGCCGTTTACCTCGACCCAGGCATCACCGTTGTCGGCCTTCACGATCTTGTAGGGCATCAGTTTGATGTCTTTTTGCACGGCGTCTTCATCGAAACGACGCCCGATCAAGCGCTTGACGGCAAACAGTGTGTTCTTCGGATTGGTGACGGCCTGTCGCTTGGCCGGTTGACCAACTATGATTTCACCGTCGTTGGCATAAGCAACGATGGATGGAGTGGTGCGGGCACCCTCTGCGTTCTCGATCACCTTGGCAGACTTGCCTTCCATGATAGCCACGCAAGAATTCGTCGTGCCTAAATCGATACCAATAATCTTAGCCATTATGTTCTCCCTCATAAGCCCGTTACGGGGCCAGTTCAATGTGTTCGTTTGAATTCGTTACTGCACCCTGATCTACACTTGGTGCGTTACGAAGTCTGATTTGCGGTCATTTGCTCTGTTTTCAAGAGCCCTTTACTGATTTTTGGACACTACCACCAAGGCGGGGCGCACAAGACGATCACGCAACAGGTAACCTTTCTGCATCACGCTGATTACATGATCGGCAGGGCCTTCATGCGGCTGCACGGAAATTGCCTGATGATGATCCGGGTTGAAGCGCTCGCCGACCGGATGAACCGGATGGACACCGAATTTCTCCATCGTCTGCATGAACAGATTGAGCGTCATCTCGCTGCCTTCGCGGATTTTCTCCAGAGAAGCATGTTCGTTTTCGCTGGCCTGAATACCCATTTCCAGAGAATCGATTACCGGCAGCAAACTATCTACAAATCGCTCCAGAGCGAATTTTCGGGCATTCTCGATATCGCGCTCCACGCGCTTGCGCAGGTTTTCCATCTCGGCGTGCAAACGCAGTATTTCCTGATCACGCTCGGCCAGTTTCTCTGCCAGAACCCGAGGATCCAGGGTTTCATCCGCTGTAACGGACTGATCCGCTTGCTCTTCTTTGCTCATGTCCTGGTTCACATCCTGGGTCATGTTTTCGTCGTGGGGTTGCTTGGATTGTTCCGTCATACGGTGATCCTCAAAATCAGATAAAGCCATTGAATGTCGTCGCCGACGCGAATACCGTGTAGATCTGGGGTGGCATCAAAATTTTTCAAGTCAGGAGAAGAAAACATCAAAGGCAAAAGAACGGTATATTCTTCTCTAGTACAAATACCCAAAAGGTTTTACTTGTGGCTGATCATACGAAAGTCCGCGCAAAATCCGCGCAGACGCAATCTGTTGAACCAACGTCCAATGCTTCGGACGCGCCGGTATTTCGGCGCATTGGCATAATCACCAAACCCTACGCCGACCAAGCAATCAAACGTGTGTTCCAGAAACTGATCAAACTGCTCGATCAGATGGGCATCGACTGGGCGCTGGAACTATCCTGCGACAATCCGGTTCATCAGTTGCCGGTGGCGCGTTTCGAGCGTGACCAACCAGACTGCGACCTGATCATCGTGCTCGGTGGCGACGGTACCCTGCTCAATGCAGCGCGCACGCTGAGCCTGTGGAATATCCCACTGATGGGCGTCAACCTCGGGCGTCTGGGCTTTCTGGTCGACATACTGCCCAGCGATCTGAAGCTCTATCTGGAGGCCATGCTGCGTGGCCATTACATCGAAGATCGGCGCTTTTTGCTCGAAGGCACGCTCATGCGCGGAGAAACCCGGCTGCTTCAAGCCATCGCAATGAACGACATCACGTTTAAGATGCGTGATCCGGCACGCATGGTCGAATTCGACATGTATATCAATGGCGTGCTGCTCAACCAACAACGATCCGATGGCGTCGTCGTCTGCACCCCAACCGGCTCGACCGCCTATGCGCTGTCGGCTGGTGGCCCGCTGATTGCCCCCGACCTTGAAGCCATTGGCATCGTCTCGATTTGTCCGCACACGCTGAGTTATCGCCCCATCGTAGTCAGTGCCCAGCATGTGATCGAGATCACACCCAAGCCTCAGTCGCGCGGCGGCGGCGTGATGAGCTTCGACGGCCAGATCAACCACCCGCTTGATGTCGGTGATACCCTGGTCATTCGTCGGCACGATCACGATATCCGCCTGATTCATCCCTGCAACCACGACTACTACGCCCTGTTGCGCACGAAACTGTGCTGGGCGGAGCAAACCGGCTAATTTTTCCCATGCTGACTTCCCTGACTATCCGCCACATCGCCCTGATCGACGAGATCGAGATTCAATTTGCACCGGGCATGACCACGCTCACCGGCGAAACCGGCGCAGGCAAATCCATCCTGATCGACGCCATCGGCCTCATTCAGGGCGAACGGGCCAATACGCAACTGATTCGAGCCGGCTTTGAGGAGGCGGAAGTCATCGCGGTGTTTGAGGTTAGCCCAAGCTCGCCCGTGGCCGAATTCCTCGAAGAACAGGAGCTACTCGACGATGAACTCATTATCCGTCGCACCCTGAATCGCGAGGGGCGCGGCAAGATCTGGATCAATGGCCGCCCCTGCCCGGCCGCGACCCTCAAAACGCTCGGCGGCCTGCTGATCGACGTTCATGGCCAGCACCACAACCAGAAACTGCTTGAAAAACGCTATCAGAGATTGCTTTTGGACAGTTTTGCCGGGCTAACCGGACCAACGCAGAAGCTGGCGCAGCTCTCCCATGAGCTCCGCCAGAGTCAACACCAACTCGAGGACATTCGCGCCGCCGAACAAAGCCGCGAAGACCGCCGCGCCTTGCTGGCCTTTCAGCTTGAAGAAATTGACCAGATCGCACCACAACCGGATGAATTCAATCAGTCCCATCAGTTATTGAGCCGCCTTTCCCGCCAGGATGAGTGGCGCAGTGTGCTTGCCGCACAACTGGAACAGCTATTCGATGGCGATGACAACGTTCATGACCGGATCGGGCACGCACAACAGGCGCTCGCGCGAATCGCGGGGCTCGATGACGCCCTCTCACCACTGATCGACGCACTGGAAATCGCCCAGATTCAGATCAGCGAGACCGCAGACACCTTGCGTGACCGGCTCGATTCGGCAGAAGACGATCCCGAACAACTCGAACGGGTGCAGGCCCGCCTCGAGCAACTGCACCAGTTGGCGCGCAAGCACCGCATTCCACCGGAGCAACTGGACGACCGTATCGCAGAACTCCGAGAAGAAGCCGCGCGTCTCGATCACGCGCAAGCAGACAGCGCCGCGCTCGAAGCCAGAATTCAGGCACAGATGGCCGACTACGACCAACTTGCCGCCGACATTTCGGTCAAAAGAAAAGCCGCCGCCGCAAAACTGGCGGCCGCGGTGACCGAAGCCATCCGCCAACTCGGCATGCCGCATGGGCAAATCGAAATCCCGATAAACCCGGTGGCCGACCTCGCAGCGCGGGGCGAACAGGGTATCGACGATATCGTATTTCTCATCAGTGCTAACCGCGGTCAGCCGCCCCAACCGCTTGACCAGATTGCCTCGGGTGGCGAACTGGCCCGCGTGAGTCTGGCGTTCAAAACACTCACCGCCGCCTTCGATCCGGTGGAAACCTTTATTTTCGATGAAGTGGATACGGGGATTGGTGGCGCGATTGCCGAGATCGTGGGGCGTCATCTGCGTGCCCTCGGCCAGACCCGGCAAGTGTTCTGCGTGACCCATCTACCGCAGGTGGCCGCACAGGGACAACATCAGATTCAGGTGCAGAAGCACCATCTGGAAAGTGGCACCGTGACCGAGATCGTACCACTGGACCACGCGGCACGTATCGACGAAATCGCCCGCATGATCGGCGGCATCGACATCACCGCCCAGACCCGGGCAACCGCTCAGGAAATGTTGGCTCGCGAGTGAGTTCAAGGAAGATCTGCCAAACGCAGCGTTCCTTCGGGTAATGGGTATGACTCGGCAAATCCCCCCTACCCCCCCTTTTTTCAAAGGGGGGAGAATACGCCTCCGTTTTTTGAGCAAGCGCCCCCCTTTGTAAAAGGGAGAATGAGGGGGATTTAAAGAAACCCTGATCAGACGTGATTCAAGCACCAGACCATCAAAGCGGGTTAACGGCTTATTCCCTATTGATTAAACGGCTTCGGTGCACCGGTATCACCCAATAAAACGCCGTTCACCTTAGTGCCGTACAGACTGTTTTTATTGTCGTGATATTTGGCGCGAGTGGCAGCTACGCTGCCTTCCCAGCGCGGATCCTGCGGGCGCTCATGACCATCCATGAAATACGCCACATCCCAGGCTTGCTGTGGGGTCAGGCTGTAGCTTTGACCATAGGGCATATTGGCATAGATGAACTTGGCGGCATTCGAGATACTCCCCATGCCCGCACCCCAGTTAAACGACTGCGCGCCCCACAAAGGCGGAAACACGACAGTGCCGTTCACCATGCGGCCTTCACCGTTGGCGGCGTGACAAATCGCGCAATTGGCTTCATACACGGCCTGGCCACGGACGAAATCCGGCGCTTGCTTGGGCTCTGGAATATCTGGGTAACCGCGGCCAGCAATTTTGCTATCACCCGTGGGCAAGCCCTTTGCCAGCCAATAGGAATAGGACGACAACGCCACCAGCGCCTCACTACCAAGCGGCGGCATCTTGCCGTTCATGCTGAAACGAAAACAGCCTTGCAGCCGGTCTTCGAAGGTATTCACCTTCTTGTTCTTGCTACGATAGGCTGGATAGCTGACCCACGCGCCCCACAGTGGCGCGGAACCCGCCATCGCGCCGCCATCGGTATGACAGTTCACGCAATTGAGCGAATTACCCACATACTGCGGCGCGTACTTCTTCGATTCGAACATGATGTTGCGGCCCAATTGAACCATCTTGCCGAATTCGTCATTCGGTATGGTGGAAGGATCGGGAGGGGTGAAGGTCGACCCCGTCAACACAGCGGCATTCGGTGCAGATTTGGGCGTGACCTCGACAGCAGCCAGGCTTACCATGGGCACCACGGCCACAGACGCCAGCAGAATCGACGTCAACACAGGCTTGATTTGTTGAATGTGCTTGCTCATTGCGCGCCTCCGGCCTGATTCGTTTTGCCCATCACCGCTGCCTCTGGCTTCTGCGCCGCCAACCAGGCCGTGACTGCCTTGGTATCGGCATCACTCATCCGTAATGCGATGGTATGCATCAACCCCTGAGGGTCACCACTACGTGTACCATTTTTCCAAGCCGTAATTTGCTGATCAAGATAGGTCGCAGATTGCCCAGTCAAGGCCGGAAACGCTGGCGCCACGCCCACACCGCCAGGGCCATGGCAACGAAAACAGGCGGGAATACCTGCCTTCCAGTCACCCAACATAGCCAGTTGCTCACCACGAGATTTCAAATCGGCGGGAACCGTCTGCGCAGGAGCCGCCATGGAGACCGGCAAGCCTGAGTAATAATCAGCCAGCGTTTTGATCTGCTCAGAGCTCAACGGTTTGGCCATACCCGACATAATGGCGTTCTGGCGTTGCCCTGAGGCAAACAAATGTAACTGTTCAGCCAGATAAGAGGCAGGCAAGCCGGCCAGACGAGGAAAGTTTGCTGCTGCCTGACCCGCACCCTGAGCGCCATGACAGGCGGCGCAACTGGCCGCTTCGGGCGGCGGAGCGGCTCGTGCCACCGCACTCCCCACGACCATCACCGCAAGGCCGGTAGACCAGAACAGTGAACGTAATGAGAACACAGAACGAAACAGAAACATGGTGCAACCCCCCATTCAACGACGCCTAAATCCGGCGACCCAAGTCAGACGTACAAGAAGCTCAGTATTTCCCCGAGCCACTCGCGTCAGTAAATATTCCTCCCAGACGGATCCGATCAGTCGTTTGGAGCACTACCGAGTGCAGCTTAAATCCGTTCGATATGCAGACCAAGCCCTTTTAACTCATCTTCTTTCGTCGGGCCGCAAAGCACGCCGATGGAAGCGGAATCCGGGTTCAGATAGGTTTCTGCAACGCGCTTTAAGTCCGCTTCGGTCACATCCAGAATCCGGGCCCGCATCAGGCGCTGCTGTTCGAGTGTGCGACCATGCAGACCATCAAGAAACGCTTTTTTCGCCTCCCCTGCGGGCGAACCGGGCTTATCGATGCTGGAAATGACACCGAAAATCGCCTCATCGACCGTGCGGCCTTCATGTGTATTATCCAGCAACCAGTCGATGGCTCGATCAAAGTCATTAAGCGTGTCGGTCAAGCGCGGATCTCGGTAGGAGAAGAAGCGGAAGCTTGCTGATTCAGAATCGTATCCCGCGCCACCACCGTAAGCACCGCCCTGCTCACGAATGGCTCGGTGCAGATAACCGTTACGCAAAAAGCCACCCAGAACGGCCAGCGCGGCGGCATCTTCATGCAATGGCGGTACGGCGGCATGGGCCTTGGCGCAGTAATTCACGGCAAGGTTACCGATCCAGGCTTCGCGCACCGGCTGATGCACCTTCGGTAGCTGGAAATGCTCGACCGGATTGCCATGCTGCATGACACGTTCCAGTGCGGGCTGAATATCGCCAAAATGGCGGCGTTCGGCAATCACGTTGTATTGCCGCAAGCCGCCCTTGAGCTTGGCGTGCAGACGGGCCAATCGCTCGGCCACATCGTGGATGGCTTTGGGCTCATCAAGCGCGTCATCCATTGCCTTAATTCGGCGCACACCGGCGACACCGCCCGATTCGTGGGTCAACCTGGCACGCGCCGACATCCCGCTGGAAGCCAGATTCATGGCATGAACGTGACCCGCTCCGGCAATGCCTTGTTCACTGCGAAAACGAATCTGACTGATCAGATCCCGAATACGGCTGGTTTCATCGAAACGCGCCGCGTTGAGATGCTGATGGAACAGATCCACGAGGTCATCGGCATGGCGAACCAATGCCTTGCCGCCGAGCAGGAAAAACGAGCTCAGCTTATGCGCGTTGTCGAGATCCGGGCGAATGGATGATCGGGCAGAAAACCCGCCCGTACGCGCGGCGACGGCTTCAGCCATCTGCAGATAGTCACGATCTCCGGCACCCAGTTCGGTCAATACGCCGCTATAAATCGGCAGCAGATCGAGCTCATCGTGGGTCAGTTGCGGCAAATCCAGCGCGGCTTGCAGGTAAACCAAACCATTGGTGCTGCGATTGAACCAAGTCGATGTCGCCGGATGATGGATGATCTTTTCCGGGGTCGGCAAATCGATGTGTTCGGGAATATCCTCGCGCGTCACGGTCGGCAGGATGCTGATGTCATCGACCTCGGCCTGCCGCTCGGCCAGTGCCTTGGCCTGCTCGACTACCTCCTGTTTTTCCGCATCGGACATGGCAGCCTGCATGGCGGCCAGACGGGCCTGTTCGGCGGCCTGCTTCCTGGCAGACAATTCGGTATCGGGTTTGAGCACCACGCGCACGCGGTGGGTGTTATCGAGCAGCAATGTGCGGATCAGATTCGGGATAAATTGGCTATCGGCGGCCTTTTTGCGCAACCGCGCGAGCGCAGGCTCCAGGTCCAGAACCGCAATCGGGTCGCCATCGTGAATTGCGGCAGGCAGACCATGCAGGATCAGTTGCAGGCCATAGGGCATGCCATCGCCGGTCACTTCGCGTTGCGAGAGTTCGATCTGATGCAGTACCGACTCAATCATGTCCGCAGGCACGCCTTTTTCGGCAATCTCGGTCAAGGTATCGAGTACCAACCGTTCCACAGCCTCGGCCCGATCCGGCTCGCTGCCTTCGACACCGGCCACGAATACCATCTGCCGTTGTGAGTCTTCCAATCCCAGAATGGGCGAAGGCGAACCGCCCAGATCGGTGGTTTCCAGCACGCGCAACAGTGGAGAAGCGCTGTTTTCGAGCAGTACGCCTTCGAGCAGTTGGGCTTCCAGCGCCGCATCCAGATCGGTGCTTTCGCCCAACAACCAGCCGACAACCACATGAGTTTTCTCGGCGAGATCGGGCTCATCGAGCGCATAATTTTCTTCAACCAAGCGCGGGGAAGTCAGCGCCTGCTCAATGGGCACGGCAGAGTTGGGATCGATACGGGTAAAACGTTTTAACGCCTTCTCTTCGAACTGCGTTTGCAGATCGATCACCGGCAAATTGCCATAGGTCATGAACACGGCGTTCGACGGGTGATAGAACCGCTGGTAAAACGCCTTCAATTGCGCGTAAGTCAGGTTGGGAATTTCGGCCGGCTCGCCACCGGAGTTGTAGTGGTAGGTTGTCGTCGGGAACAGCTCGCTCGTCAGCGTCTGCCATAGCACGGAGGACGGGTTGCTCATGGCGCCCTTCATCTCGTTGAACACCACGCCTTTGAACGTCAGCGGTGTGGTTGGGTCATCGGGCGTGGTGAATTCAACGCGGTGGCCTTCCTGCCGGAAATCGCGCTCGTCAATGCGGGAGAAAAACACCGCATCGAGATAAACATCCAACAGGTTGTAGAAATCTTTCACATTGACCGAAGCGAATGGATAAGCCGTCCAGTCGCTGGCGGTAAAGGCATTCATGAACGTATTGAGCGAACGGCGGATCATCATGAAAAACGGATCGCGCACCGGGAAACGCTCCGAACCGCACAACACCGTATGTTCCAGAATATGCGCCACCCCGGTCGAATCCTCCGGCACCGTACGCAACCCCACCAGAAAGACATTCTGTGGATCATCGGTCGCCAGATGGAAATGCCTAGCACCCGTCGCATTGTGACGGTATTCATCCACCGTGAGATTCAAGGCCGCAATCGGCTGAGTACGAACAAAGGTAAACGCGGGGTGATGGATGCTTTCGCTCATTGAATAATGCCCAATTCGGTAAAACGTGTAGGTTGATTAGTGTAACTCAGCCATCGCTGCAAAACAGGCGACAACAACCAGTGTATGAGCAAACAACGGCGATTTAATTCCCTGTATGACCTCACGCCACCCATGTTCTATAAGGCTCGTACAAAATCCGAAGAAACCGTACCGCCCTATTTACGACCCATTCATGCAGCAGATCAGTTGATCGACTAACCTTTTCAGATTGCAATACTACCGAATACCAGAACCCGATTCACAGAGGACCACCCCATGCACATTGATCCCGCGCAGCATTCGAATATGGACAACTACAAATTGCTGACGAACCTGATCGTGCCTCGCCCGATCGCGTGGATCAGCAGCCTGAGTTCGGATGGCATCGTCAATCTGGCACCGTACAGTTTTTTCAATGCCATCGGGAGCGACCCGCTTTATGTCATGTTCAGCGTGGGCAAAAACGATGCGGGCGAACCCAAGGACACGGCTAAGAATGTCCATGCAAACGGTGAATTCGTCGTGAATCTGGTGACTGAAGAGTTATTCAACGCCATGAACATTTCTGCCGCGGACTTCCCTGCAACGATCAGCGAATTGGAGATCGCAAATTTGCATACCGCGCCATCCGAAAAGATCAAAGTTCCTCGCGTGGCGGAAGCCAAAGCCAGCATGGAGTGCAGACTGTTCAGCGAACAACAGCTCGGTGCAAACACCCTGATTATCGGGGAAGTCGTCATGTTCCACGTTCATGACGACTTGATCGATGAGCGCCTGCATATCAACAACTTTGCACCGATCGGACGCATGGGCTCGCCTTCCGTGTATTGCCACACGACCGATCGCTTCGATATCGCTCGCCTCTCGTATGAGCAATGGCAGCAAGACCACTCGTGACCACGATCCGTTGTTTCGCAAAAGTTCAGGACACCTGACTCGCTTCAGGCGAGCCCTCCCCATGGAGCAAACCCGGCTTGAACAGAATCAGGTGTTACGGCTAACGATCCTGGCGTTGCCCTTGCTGCCGATAATCTCGCTGCGTGGCACCCTGCCCTCCTTGAATACCACCCTGAGATACACCACCACGCTGCCCCGCTCCGGGTTGTTGCCCACGCCATGAAGAATCCTGCCGCGGCTGTATTTGCTGAGGTTGCGGCTGCGGTTGATATCTCGGTTGAATCTGCTGCTGCTGCTGCGGCTGTGGCTGGTACTGCTGCTGCATCTGTTGTGGTTGATATCTCGGTTGCATCTGCTGCGGTTGAGATTGCTGCTGCATCATAGGAGCAGACGGATAGGAGCGCTGATGCTCCATCTGCCGCTGATTTCGCTCCTGAGGCATTGGCTGAATTCGCTGCTGTTGCGGTTCAGGAACATAGCCTCGCTGCGCAGGAGGCTGAGCCCCCATCTGTTCCCGTTCGCGCTCCTGATAAAGCTGACGTCCCGCACGATCCTGAGGCTGATATCGGTATCTCTCTGCACGCAATATGGGTTGCTGTTCCAGCCGAGGATATTTCGAGCCGGAGTACTCCCGCTGGTAGTGGGGCAGGGGTGCAGGCGCCGGGGCCGCTGACCGATTCCACTTATCCCATCCGTGACGATGCTGTTCCCACTGAGGCCCCCAGTGCTCTCCCCAACGCGGGGGCGCATCGGGATACCAGCTACGGAAATAGGACGGAGGATATCGGTAATAACGAACAGGAATCCGCAGAATGAACAAAGGCACCACATTGGGTGAAACATAGACCCACGGTCCGTTGTACCAGGTACTCTGGTACCAACCGTCGTCCCGGAAGACCCAGTACACCCCATCGTAAAAGAAGTAGTTAGTAGCCACGCCGGGGGCGTAATAGGCCGGGTAGCCCGGAATCCGAACCAAGGACGGATAAACCGGTACATTAATGCCAATACTGACATAGCTCGAACGCACCACCCCATACTCCGGGTACATAGGCGCGCTATCGGGGTAACCCACAGCGACACAACCACCGAGCAATGGAACAGTAGCCAGACCCAACACAAAACGACCTAATCGGTTCATCGTATTCACCCCTCGTCCCAAAACTCATTGGTGACAGTCACTACACACTCGCTCATCGGGTAGGTACGCCCGCCTTGTGGTATCAATATGAGGGCGGCGTTAAAATAGCGCAAGATGAACAGAACCCGGCTCAGACACAGATAAAAAATCGCAACCAATTGAATTTAAAAATCTTTCCAAGAAATACCATAAAAAAACAGAACATCGGAATTCTGTATCAAATTGTAAATGCCACTGAACAGGTTGTTTCCTCAGAAATAACTCCGCTCCAATCCTTCCTCTTCCCCGACACTACAAACCCTGCTTCAATACCACCCCCAAACATGTCGCCGTCTCATCCGAGGAGCCTATCCAATCGTGCGAAAACCAAAGTTGCCGAAGGGTGAATTTCAAGCCCAAATAGAATCACTTACCCTCGAAGGACGTGGTGTCAGCCATATCGATGGCAAGGCCACATTTATCGGTCGCGCATTACCCGGCGAAACCGTGCGCTTTATCTACACCGATCGGAAAAAACACTTTGACGAAGGCGATACCGTCGCCGTCGAACAAGCCTCACCGGATCGCATCACCCCACCCTGCCCTCACTTCGACCAATGTGGCGGCTGCGCTATGCAGCATCTCACCAGCGAAAAACAACTGGCCACCAAAGAACAGGCGCTATTCGACCAACTGCAACGCATCGGCAAGGTTGTTCCAGAAACCGTACTGCCCGCATTGGCCCGGGCAAACTGGGGTTACCGCCGCAAGGCCCGACTCGGCGTCAAATACGTACCCAAAAAAGGACGGGTAATCATCGGGTTCAGAGAACGACACACCCATTTTCTCTCCGATCTGCAAAGCTGCCGCGTGCTTGATCCCCGCGTGGGCGAACGACTGACTGACATCGGCGAGACCATCCTCAGCCTGGAAGCTCGTGAACTCATCCCACAAATCGAAGTGGCCTGCGGCGATGACCGGGTCGCACTCGTATTCCGCCACCTCGAGCCCTTGAGCCAGAGCGATAAGGAAAAGCTCCGGGCCTTTGGCATACAGGAAGGCTTCGACATCTACCTTCAACCGGGAAACAACGACAGCATCCATCCGCTCGACAAGGCGCTAGTCGCCCCGCTGACATACGCGCATTCGAGTTTCGATGTATCCATAGAATTCGCGCCACTGGACTTCATCCAGATCAACACAGACATCAATCGGGCCATGATTGTGCAGGCGCTCCAATGGCTGGATGTGCAACCGGGCGATCATGTACTCGACCTTTTCGCCGGACTCGGTAATTTCACCCTGCCCATCGCCCGCAAAGCCGCAAAAGTAACCGCAGTAGAACTCGATGAACCCATGGTCGAGCGCGGTGCGCAATCGGCCGCCGCCAACGGCATCACAAATACCGAACATGTCATCGGTAACCTGTTTGAACCCGATCCGACCCATCTCTGGATGCAACAAACCTACGACCGCGTCCTGCTCGATCCACCCCGTGCCGGTGCCGAAGCCATGATGCCGCATATCGCGCGTTTCGCCCCCGAACGGATTGTGTACATATCCTGTCATCCGGGCTCCCTGGCGCGCGATGCCCACATTCTGGTACATGAACACGGCTACCGCCTGATCACCGCGGGCGTCATGGACATGTTCCCGCATACCAGCCACATTGAATCCATGGCCGTATTCGAGCGAGCAAAGACATAAGTTTGTTTGCTAAAGCCCCGCACGATTGCTAGAATCCACGCCACTTTCCTGCCCGTCTGTCGAGACGCGCGAAAAACTGGAGCGGTGTCCGAGTGGTTGAAGGAGCACGCCTGGAAAGTGTGTATACGGTAACCCCGTATCGAGGGTTCGAATCCCTCTCGCTCCGCCATTTTTCATATGTATTCGCTTGATTCTAAAGCGAATTGCAAACAAACTAGATGATTATGCCCACACCCATGCCCACACTTTGATGTTTGGTAGGAAAGTGCGGTTACATGACCATCTGGATTCTTCTGATTTTCTTCGACGACAAAACATCCCGGATCAGAATCATCCCCTTGGTGGGCTGACATGTATTTCATCGGAAAAATTCTGAGCATCCAGACCGATGCGCGATCGTTCGGATGATTGTCATGGACGAAGTCCCCACATAGGGAACGGGTAAGGAGCATCCAGGCTCTGCCAAGGGTCCTGCCAGTTGCTACAGCGGCCCTATCGTTAATCGCATGCATTCGCACCACCAAGATTATCGTCATCCAAGACTGATACGGGTGCCACATAGGCCGGACATAAGAACTACCTATGCCTCGCCCCATATGAGGTGAGGCCCCCCGAGTCTACCCAAGAAACCCATCGGTCCGCTTCTCGGTGTGGATTCAACCGGTGGGGTTCTACCCCGTTTTCACGGGCGGTTGTGAAAAGGATCGGGAGCGGACGCTTGGTCTCCTACCCGCAGTCATCATCCGCTCCCGATCCTATTCACAACCGTAAGTGAATAAAAAAGGGGAGCACCTGTCAGCTTTTTTACACTGGAAAACAGGCAATTCAGAGACCAGTCGTTGGGCGCAACTTGGCAAGTCTGAAATTAACAGTATTACGGGGTGATAACTGCTGTCATTCTCTAAACGGCGGGGTGACTTCCGCCGTCATCCCCGGTACCGATTTCCACCGGGCGATGTTCGAGCTTCCACTCCGGAAAGCCGTCTGCCAGGCGTCTTGCCCGAAAGCCGTGTGCGCGAAGTCGCTCAATAGCTTCAAATGAAAGGGTGCAGTAAGCCCCCCGGCAATAAGCCACGATCTCAAGATTGGGATCGAGATCGATCATTTTGCGTTCAAGATCCGCCAATGTGACATTGATAGCCCCTGGTACGTGACCGGCGGCATATTCTTCGGCAGGCCGCACATCAAGCACCGTGACCAAGCCATCGCGGCATCGGGCGATCAGTTCTGTTGCCGATATGGGTTCCAGACTGTCTCTTTGCGTGAGATGGCGATCAATGAGATCGCGTACTTCGTGCAGATGGCGTTCGGAGACTCGTTTTAAAACTGCCAGCAACTCGATCACATCATCATCTGCCAAGCGATAAATGATCTGCTTGCCCTGCCTCCGTGAGACAACAAGTCCAACCTGATGCATTCGTTGAAGATGTTGCGAAGTGTTGGCCAAACTCAGCCCACTCAGGGAAGCGAGCTGATCAACCGAACGTTCGGACTGCGCGAGGTACTCAAGAATTTCGAGTCTTGGGCCACTGGAGAGGGCTTTGCCCAGACGGGCAAACTGGTCGTTGAGTTGCTGCTTGAATCCCACGGACAAAGTGACTCCGTATGTATGTGCGAGGCGTCCCAATGACGCCCGTACAGTCAGGTTGTTTCAGGTATTGTACAACCGCTGGAGGCACGACCGGATAAAGTCTCTTCAATGCGCAGCGTGAACCAGGCACCAGCCATGATGGCGGCCAAAGACATGAACGAACCCAATGCGAGGGTCGAGATACCGCTCAATCCATGGCCTACCGTGCAGCCCATGGCCAGCACACTGCCGATACCGACCATCAGCGCCCCGATGATTGTGCGTGCCCATTCCTGCCAGGAGTGAGGTACCGACCACTGAAACTCCCGTCGAACGAGCGTACTGACCAAGCTACCCAGTAGAAGCCCGAACACGGCAACGACCCCGAAGGTAATAGCGGCAAACGTGGTTGGGCGTTGTAGAAAATAGACGACGTCGCCCATGGGTGCGCTGAAGGTGAACGACTGCAAACCCAATCCTTGCTGAGGGTTGTTCATCATTTCAGCGGCATCGGAGGCCGCCTGTCCAAGTGAACCGCCCGTGACCCAAAAGGCGAGTCCCACCACGATTCCGATCGATAACGCTCCCAACCATCCGAGCCAATTGGCGCGCAGAGGTAACCAGCGCCAGGAGACAAACAGCAACAAGGCACTGATGGCCAGCGCCAGGCTCAAATACAGATTGCGGCCACCACCCAGAATGCTGGCCAGATCCTGATGTTTTATTCCAAACGCCTCAAGATTGGTGTTCAAGT
>JAJYPA010000009.1 GCA_021795795.1 Pseudomonadota bacterium
CCAGGTTTGGTATCATCCTCCGGAGCATTGTCGAACCAGCCCGAGCGGATGCCATAATCAACCAGATTGGCCAGCAGCTTCGGGGCTCCCCGATATTGCTTGCTGCCCAATTTTTCAATGCGAGGATCTTCCAGGCTGTTCCACAGCCCCTTGATAAACGGGGTGCAGGTTACGGCGTCTGGCGGGGTACCGTCATACGCCCCCTTCAGGAAGGTGTGCCGAATGTGGAACGCTTCATGGGCGACAAGACCCAAAAACAAGTCCTCTTGTTCCTGGGGTCCTGCCATCGGCAATACGGGCAACACCACCCGTTTGCCGTCGGTGTAGGCCGTAGACGCGGATGGATCCACAGTTACGGTAACACCCAGCCGCCGGCCCAGTGCCGCAGCCGCGATGCGTAATCCTTTCATCATTGTGCTCATGGTGCTTCTCCTGTCGAATGCGGCAGAGCCGCGATAATTTCCGAAGGGGAGTACCAGACAGGAATCCGCACACGGCCAAAAGAAAAACCCCGGTGCAAAATGCACTGGGGTTGGGGATGGTCGAGCTAAAAGGCCCATTCTGGCGATTGTGCCTCTGTCTTTACAATCGCGCTGGTAATCGCTTTGTTTCGCAGGTCAACCGGATAAGTGTTATGCTCATGGGCGAGCCGGACAAGCTCTTCCACCAGACTGTCAACGTCCATTTTCCCCTCAAGATGCAGCCGCAAAGTGTGCATGGTGTCCTGCCCAAGCTCATAATAAGCAGGGTTTAACGGTACGAAGTCGCAGAGATCTTCGTCGGTTTCTATGTTTTTGGCATATACGATTCTGTGCCCGGACTGGTAATCCGAGCCATTAGGGTCTTCCGCCTCAAACTGCAGATCGCCGTTATCGATAAGAGCATTCATCTTGCGCTTGACATGCTCCAGATTGAATTCCGGAACATCCATTTCGACGTTGGCATAGCTGGCCACGTCACAACCCACGCAAACCTTGATTTTCATAGTGTGTCTCCTTCATAACGGAAAACCATGCCAGCCATCAGCGGTTCGCAGGCCTTGATATCGGCGTAGATCTCCGGGCTGGCCTGGAGGCATACCAGCCTGCCGGCGGCGTTCATGAGGCCGACCTCTTTCCAACGGCCCGGGGTTTTCCGGTAGTCGTCTCTGGGAGAGGCGACGTTTCCAGAGGCGACGACGATGCGGCACTGGCCACCTAGATCCGTGATGGCGGGAACGATGTAATAAATGATGGTCATGGCGTTTCTCCTGTCGAAATGCGGTGGATGCCGCGATGAATTCCGGACAGGAATTGCAGACAGGAATCCGGACGGTGCCAAAAAGAAAAACCCCAGGTCCGGAGACTTGGGGTTGGGGAGATCAGGTTAGAAGGCCCAAGGGGCGTTGGCTGAAATGGATTCCAGCGCTGCTTCAAGCCTGGAATGATCCGGCGGCTGATGGATGGACGGCTTGGGAATGGGCCGTAGCGGGATGATTCGCCTCTCGCTGAGCAAAGCATCGATAGCCCAACCATTGCCACCATTGACTACGAAATGGTCAAAGACCTCTAGCATAACGGCGTCCATGGCATCCACCAAGGTCGGATATACCTGGTCGTCGATCAGGATCGAGCGATTCCAATGACTTGGGTACTCGCGACGCTTTTTCTCCAACCGCCTTCTCCCTTCGCTTGCCGCTGCGGAAGACGTGTTTCGGCTACCCCGCCCCGTAACGCCGCCATACATGACCAGGGCGTGCGCTCCCACAACCAGCAGCACCCAGATTTTCATCTGAGGACTGTTAGGATCTTGAAGTACGTCAATCTCTGCAGTCAGCATTACGCACCCCCTGGCTCCGCGAGCGCGAACATCTTTTCTGCATAGTCGGAGTCTGCGATAAGGCTAGCGTTGTAGATCAGAACCTCGTCTCCGTTTGGATCCTCCGTGATGTCTTCCGGCGTGTTCGTGCCTTCACAGTCATAATCCGCGATAACCACTTGCAAACCGGCGGCTTCCGCCTCCGCGTCCACATACGACGCCTGAATCAATCCTCCATCCATCGTAATCAACACTTTCATGGTGCTACTCCTTTCCGTTGAGAAGGGCGATATGCCCGCGAATTACCAGACGTGGGTAGCAGACAGAATTCCGCACGCATACCTGTCATAGAAAAACCCCAGGTCCGAAGACTTGGGGTTGGGAAGATCAGGCAAAGCTCACGGAGTGTCGGGTACCACAGCCCAAACATTACCGCGAGGCGTGGCGTAAAGTACCCCTATAAAACTTAAGTCATGGGGAATACGGTAGTGCTCCATCAACCCTTTTTTATACCGGATTGGCAGACTGGACAGCGTCCGTGTTTGTCCTTTACTTATTAAGAGCTGATAAAACTCTCGTTTTGTGTACGGCACGCCGTCCAGACGAAACGCGCATGTCCTTTCCTTTTTCTCCATAGCGGCTCTTTCGGATTTGGTAGACATCTAACTGGCTCCTATTTGCAATGCGGTGGATGCCGCGATAAATTCCGAAGGGAGATTGCAGACAGAATTCCGCCCGCATACCTGTCATAGAAAAACCCCGGTGCAAAATGCACTGGGGTTGGGATGGATCAGGCTAAAAGGCCCATTCGACTGGTTTCGCCGTGGATTCTTCAACGGCAACCACCTTGACGGACTCGCGGATAGACCCCTCCTTGCGGTACAGTTCGCCTTCCCTGGTATCAATGCCGAGATCTTGCAGGAAGAGCTTCCAGTCAACCTGCCCCTTTGACGACGATTTTGACACTTCCACCCCGCATCCCTGGATACGCCCAAGGTCTGGCAGGTATTCCAGCAGCGCCGCTTTGACCGTGGCTTGTTCCGCGCCGAGAGCCGCCATCTGGGAATCCAGAGAACGGAACTTTGCCGCCAGCGCCGCAAAACCGTCGGGCATCTCATCGTCGATGGCATCCTCATACAGCCGGAAATCCCGATTGGCAACGGCCTCCCAGAATCCCCGCTCAACGCGGATCAGCCCTTCGATGTAGGCCAGATCCGGGAACACCTCGATCAGGTGCGGCTCCGGACTGATCTCTGGCCGGTACACGGCAAAGATACAGCGGGAAGCGCCGGATACCGCAAGCTGATGCTGTACTTGCGGCCAGTAATGCTCCGGAACCTGATCACTCTCCACAACGGACTGGTAACCCAGTTCGCCAGGGCACTTGACCTCCAGGATGGTTTCTCCATTTTCGGAGACACCATCAAAGGAGGTTAGCATCCATGGGTGCCGATCATGTTCGCCACACATGGGAACGAAGAACTCCCCCAGCATGTCGTTCACGGCATCCCTGGCGTATGGCTCCAAGTCATGGCCGCGTTGCAGGATGGCCGCCTGGAACTCGTTGAGGGGTTCCCGCTCCGCTCCCAGCTTCTCCGCCCAGAGCGTGCGCGGCTTCTTGAAAGGGCTGACGCCCATGATGATCGGGGCATCAGATCCGCCCAGACCGCCTTGACGCCAATCCAGCCAGGCGTCGGTATTTTGATCCATATCGACGAGTTTCATGGTTCCTCCTTAGCTCGCCAGCGCAAGCATGGTTTTCATGGCTGTTCCCGTGGGTTGTTCGCGCCACGGGGTGTGCGAGACCAACACCATGTCGTTAGCCTTGAAGCCCAGGCCAATTGGATCCCCGAAAGGGTCCATTCGGTCTGGGAGCGTAATAAACACTTCACCAGGCAGCACCGGATTGGTTTCGACGGCGATGATGATGGTTGCCACCAACGTTTGGATTCCTGGGATCTTTTCGAGAAGGTGCATACCCTCCTGCAAGTCCCCAGCACGAATTTTCTCATAGCGATGGACAAGGCCGTCGCTACCCACTTTTTCCTGAATCATGGATTTCCCCTTTCAAAATGGGCTGGTGCCCGATAATTTCCGAAGGGGAGTACCAGACAGGAATTCGCACAGGTCAGACGATAGCGAGACCCAAAGAAAAACCCCAGGTCCGGAGACTTGGGGTTGGGGAGGATCAGGCTAGAAGGCCCAGGGCGCGTTAGGTGAAGGAGATAACCTGGCAATAGCTTGTTTTTCCAAAATTCGCAAGGAAATCTCATCGGCTGGAAATATTCCATACGCGGCGTTCTGATCAAAGGATTTCAGGGTCTTGCGAACCACGCTTTCCGCTTCACTGAAATATTTCAGCGTCGCATTTCCCAGGTCGCTGGTGATCGCGCCCAACACGTCACCATCTCTGGCCTCCGTCTCTATTCGCACGGCGGGAACGATTTGTTGCCAGCCGTTAGGGAATATGGATTCCAGTTTACCGCTTATGTAGCTGGAGACGGATGGAGAGAAGTTCATTTTTCCCTGAAAACACCCATGAATATCTCCCCAGTAATCGTGATTATATTTTGGTGTTTCATGGGAAATCAGGAGCCTCTTGAAATCACGAGACATACAGATATAGAGCACCATTATCATGACAACCCCCTCCCGTCCATCTCCCGGATTGTCTCCCGTGCTTCGATCATGGCAGGGACGGACGTGGTCAAAATCATGTCTGCGTTCATGATGCTTCTCCTTGAAAGGCGGCGAGTGCCGCGATAAATGCCGAAGGGGAGTACCAGACAGGAATTCGCTCACGCCTGGCGTTGGCCGCCGGTCAAAAAGAAAAACCCCGGTGCAAGTTGCAACGGGGTTGGGGTGGGTCAGGGATACCAATATTAGCCGCGTTTCACATCGATGATGGCGCCATCACCATACTCCAGGGTGGCGATTTGACCGTGTTCCAACGATAGGTTGGCCCATCTCCGGATCGCATCGTCCCGGGAGAGGCGCAGCCAACGATAGATGCCTTCCACACGGATGTATCGAGCCCGCAGGGCATCAGGCATTTCGTTGGTGTGATCGCACCAAGCGTTGACGCGGATATGCGCCATGTCTTTTTTGCTGAGCATTCCCATGGTTTTCTCCTAAAAAATTCCATTGGCGATCAATCGTGCTATCCCCTGGAGGAACTTGTCACGCGGCCCGCAAATTTTGGATATGGCCTCAGCAAGATGAAACGTGCTGGATTTCATGCCCATATCCTCAATGGAAAATCGAAAGAGGAATGTGTCACGCCCACCGCTGGCAATAAAATCCCGATATTCGTTTTCCCACTTTTCTGATAACCCTGATCCGCTATAGACAAAAGCAACCTCGCCAGCGTGATAAACAACGTAGAATTCTTTTTTGGTGGATACATACACAACAATTGGAACCTGCGTCCCTGGTTTTTCTAGTACGCGTATTGTGACCTCATCGTGATCGCTCATAACACTGCTCCTGTCAAAAAGGGCGGAATGCCCATGAATTACCGAGGACAGATAGCAGACAGGATTCCGGACAGGTACCAGCCGAAGAAAAACCCCAGGTCCGGAGACTTGGGGTTGGTGGGATCGGGTCAGAAAGCCCAGGGCTGAACGGGCCGGATCTTCGGGAGTACGATGGGCGCGGCCTGTTCAGGTATGGTATACACTCTGCGCTGGTCCAATTCTTTGGGCATGAAATTGCCGTAGATCGGAATTCCACGCTCGGCGAGCTTTTGGCGGACCAGTTGATCGGCGGTTTCGATGAATAACGGCTGATAACTTCGCAATCCAGACAGGACATGCAGAATGACGGCGTTTACATTCCCTATATCGTGCATGGTGACCACTGGAACGATCTGTCTCCAGCCAGCTTGCACCTTGGCTTCGGCCCGTTGGGAAACCGTTCCTCCGCACGGACCAAAATGGCACCCTTTGCTTCTCTCCTTTGTTCCTGCCCAGAAGATATAATTGCCACCTGAAGATTCGTAACAGCCAAAAGCCTTCTCTAGGTCAGGTAACAGCAAAAAATACAAGCTATAAATGTCTTCCATGGAATCTCCTTTTAGAACGCCCAAGGCGCCTGCGGTTGAATGTTGGGAATGGTGGTCTGGGTTGGCGTGAATGGTTCATGATTGATAAACTCGCCATAGACACACGGGCCCTTGGTGTATCTTCGCAGCGTATCTTCCACCACCTGTTGCCCGGAAAACCTGGAAAGCGGGTGGGCATGCAGAAGATCAGTTACGATGCGCTTGCAGAGATCGCTCGCGCTGACGCCATCCCTGGTGTCGAGCACAACCGCTGGAATCAGTTGCTCTAGTCCGCCAGCCTTCAGGCGTCGTGATGCACGTTGATAAATATCCGTTTTGCTTTCTTTCACCTTGAAAGCAATCTTGCCCGGCGTCAGACTGGTGTGGAATGTATTCTGTTCCGTTTCTGTTTTGTAGGCGCCCCAAACGAACCATTTGTGGAGATCACATAAAACAAAGAGTCTCATTTTCATGACACACAATCCTCAAAAGAGCCATGATGGACTTGTGGACTGCAAGCCCGCAATGGCTTTACCCAAGTTCTCGGCGGCCAAAAGACTGGCCTTATCGCCAATATTTTTCAGCAGATCATCGAAAGCGTACGGCTTCAAGTCTCCACCATCAGGGATAGACTCCACTAGCTTTCGCATCCTGGTTCCGATTTGCTTCTCCGTGAGATCCGTGCTGATATCCCGGCTGGCACCCCGCAGGATACCGTGGTAATCGGCATCCAGCTTGTCGTTGTACAGATTGGTCACGACGCTCGCTGGCCTTGGGTTACTGAGTATGAATGTCCTGGTCAACAAGCAACCGAACATGGCTATCATTCTGATTTCCACAGGAGCTTCCTGCTTCTCGTGCCGCCGGATATAACCAAAAAGGTTTTGCCCGGCACCGTTTCCATCCCGTAACATCACAATTTCATAAAACATGGCGCACCTCCCGTGCGAGTCAATTCCGAGAAATGGATACCAGACAGGAATCCGCACGCGTTGGCGGCTTGGAGCCTGGGCGAAGAAAAACCCCAGGTCCGAAGACTTGGGGTTGGGGTGGGGTCGGTTAGAAGGCCCATTCTGGACCAGGAATTCTGCTCAAAGATTTGCGGTCAAAATAGCCTGCCAAGAAATCATGGGGACCATGATGCACAACATCTCCAAGCCAGCGTAGCCATTCCACCAGATGCTGGGCACCGTCCGCAGCATTTTCGGTGTCCATGAGACGTTCGCATAGCTGCTTTGCCCAGGCTTCGAGATTGAAACCGGCATCGAAATCTGGGAAAAATGCCTGGTGTGGATGGAAACCCAAGGACAGAACCTCACTGTAGAGCCGTGTATCTTCGTTCAAAACGCGCATAACGTAATTGGCGTTTGATTTGTTGATCGATTGTGGCTTTGTGTTGATGATTTTGCCTTTCCCATGGCAATAGAACGTGACGGCTTTATTGTTCTCAAGCAATATGACTTGACCAAAGAAGCCCCCTACGGCATGACCGACTCGTATGTGCAGCATAATGGTCTCCTTGATGAAAATTCCGATACGAAATGCCAGACAGGATTCCGGACGGCGCCAAAAGAGAAAAACCCCGGTGCAAGTTGCATCGGGGTTGAGGGGGCATGGGTTCATGCACCTATTCTGGAATTCTGGTCGCCATCAACGCTGCTCGACAGGGCGCCACCATTCTGGTGCAACTTTGGTCTGGCATCGTTTACACGGACAGGGATGATCATCTTCCGGTTGCCCGCGCCATCCCACTGAAAACTTTTCGATATACCTTATGTTGTGCCCGTTTTCGTTAATCACGTTCACCATTTCTGCCAGAATGGCAATCGGTCCCATCCCGCATACTTCTTCCTTTTGGCCGTCTGGATGGCTAAAGATGAGCGAACCAATCCGCGTTTTATGAACTGCTCCCGCCAAGCCTATACGGCTATGGCGTGAGTTTCGTGCTTCATCGCGGCGAGACTTCCGCCGCTCCACACCCCGGACGGTTCCCGCCCGGAGCCGAAATCACCGGCTAATCTGGTTTCCAACCAACGCAGCAGTACCAGGGCTGCGTTTTCATCACGGCCACAAGCAGCACCGCAATGTGGACACTGATGTACCCGGTCCGAGAGCGTTTTCTTCTCGTCCGGCAATGTCCAGCACGCATAACAGCGTTGCGTTGGCTTGATCTGCAGCGTCGGCGCTTCCTCGTACCATGACCCAGCCTCTTCCGCTTTGGTCCTGGTCATTTTGAGGAAAGTCGCCGGCGCGGCAGCATGAATCTCGCGGTTGAGTCCCTTCTTGCGAGAACCACCGCGATGCACCATGTTCTTTACGGCCAAGGCCTCCGTGGCGATGGCCCCAAATCGTTTCACCAGCCAAGCGCTGGTCTGGTGCAGAAAGTCTTTGCGGCTTCGGGCCACCTTGGCGTGAAGCTGGGCCAGATGCTGGATGGCTTTGCGCAGATTGGCCGATATGGGAAATCCTCGCTGTCTGCCACTCAACTGTTGAGCCATGCGTATTTTCCGCGATACCTCTTGCCCGAGCCGCTTGAGTTCCGCCAGTTGGTTTTTGAGGTGGCGAGGATTGGCGACGGTCTCGATGCCCGCTGGCGTGGCAATGGTCAGATAATCTTCCAGGCCCCAATCGAATGCACCCATTTCCGTGCCATATTCTCGCTGTACGGTCTCCATTTCCAACGTGACGGATGCGTACCATTTGCCCGCTTTATGCAGAATCTCGCAGGTAACTGGCTGGCCTGCCGTTCGGGCCTTGCCACGAATGGGGATAAGGCCAACGCCTTGCAAATACAGTTTGCCGTACTGGTCGTTTTCTCCGGTGTGCAGCTTCCAGCCGTCGCCGTGGGTCTTGTATCCCCAACCGGGATAGCGATGGAAGTTTTTGAAGCGGGGAAAACCCGGGGTTTCGCCATTCTTGACGCGCCGGAAGAAGTGCTGAAAAGCCAGGTGCAGGCGCTTGAGCGTCACCTGTTCCGACTGTGCGTTCAGTCCGGCCAGCGCGGGCACCGTCTTGCGCCATTGGGTAAGCACTTTGCATTGCTCGGCGAAGGAGAGCCCTTTGCCGGTTTCCTTGTATACGCGGATGCGTTCTTCCAAGGCCGTGTTATACAGCCGTTGATGCAAGCCCAACGTTTCCTGCATCCGAGACTCTTGCTCGACATTGGGATACAGGCGATAGGTGACTTTGCGATTCAGCATGCGTTTATAATACTATCTTTTACGGCAACATCAAAACTCGAGCTTCGAGTGGGACTACAGGAAGCCAGAATGATCGAGCTACTGGCAATTGCGCCGCCTCACCACCCCCTGAACCGCTACGCGGTTACAGGCAGAGCACTGCGGCGCGTTCTGGTAGACTGGTTTTCCGTTGACCGTGAATCTAGTCTTTTCCATGATGATTCTCCTAAAAGTTGTAGTATTGTGGATCATTTCCGCAGGGACATTGCAGACAGAATTCCGGACGGTGCCCAATAGAAAAACCCCAAAGCCGAAGCGATGGGGTTGGTGAGATCAAAATGCCCAGGCGGAAACCGGGACTGGATCACGGGAGACAACGGGCGACTCATCCTCAACTGGCGGTTCATCTTCCATCATATCCAGCAAAGGTGCTGGCATGGATACTCGGCATTCACCTCGATCACCGATGGCCAAGATTTCAGCCGGATCTGCCGCAGAGCGGATAACGGCGTTGACCACCATGGATGCGGCACCTTGACCATCCGTTCCAATGGCAGCTTCCGACTGGTTGATTACCTGGTCGAATGCAGTGACCAGGCCACGGAAACGGCCGTCCACAAAAGACAGGGCTTCTGCCTTTACCCGGATGCCCTTGAGAACGTAAATCCCAGGCACCCCCTTTACCTTCCCGACGCGCTTTTCAGCAAGCCAGGCACGGCACGCCTGGGACATCTCCTTGGCGATACGGATGGACAGAGGGGAGCCTTTCAGCGCCTCTTCCACCTGGGGATCAGTGAGATCCACAGGCGGACAGATCCAGGAAAAGCTGAGGTCTTCCATCAGATCTTCCTTGGTTGGAGCGGAGGCACGAATGACATCTTCCCACTCCGGAGCATCTTTGACCTGAGCCTCGATGTATCCATCCAGGCCATTGATCAGCTCAACCTTGGCCTTTTCAAAACCCGCCTTGAGTTCATCCAGGCGGGTGTTCATGGCGTCGGCCAGCGCCTCATCCACAAAGAATCCGCCGAAAAAACGGGTTCCTTTGGCGAGGAGCACCGATTCTACTGCCTTGCGGGCCGCATGAAATGGCCGCAAGGGTTCCCGTGGAATGATCTGAATGGTCCCGGCGGACGCCAGAACCTTTTCCAGATCACGACCGTCGTTAGCGGCCAGAATTTCCCGGGGAAGGGAGCGCGTTCCCGAGATGCAGTGAATCTCGGGGAGGAAAACAATCCCTTTCATAGTACACCTCCAATCGCTTCGGGGGTCATGATGGAACGGGCGAACTCAATCGCCGCGCCCCAGGCTTTGGGCAAGTCTCCTTCCTTGCCTGGGGTAAACATGGCAGCGTTCCAAACCTGCCCATTGTTAAGAGCGACGCGCACATGCACGCCCTCCTCGTCCTCGAAAATCGTCGTGCGGCCGGAGGCCGTGTTGATTACGGATTTCATGATGCTTCTCCTTGAAAGGCGGCGAGTGCCGCGATAAATGCCGAGAAGGAGTACCAGACAGGAATCCGCACACGTTGGCGGTGGACGTGGGGCGAAGAAAAACCCCAAAGCCGAAGCGATGGGGTTGGTGGGGATCTGCAGTAGAGGCTAGTGTTTCTTGCCGTGTCGGTCGAAGTACAAGACCACCGCGCTAATGACAATAATTATCAATCCGAAGAGAAGAATGGCATCGGAAAGCTGATTGAAGTGATTCATAAATTCAAGAGTAGATCCAGCGAGACGCACCCAGTCGATTGGATGACCGATAAATGCAGTATAGCCAAACACTCCGAACTGGGCCAGCGCGACGACGTTCAACACGGACGCCAGATGCTTCTTTTGTTCAGAATTCATCGCCATCCCCTCAAAAAGTCCAACCACTTGGAAGTCCCTTGGCCACCTCACAGGCGGATCGGAAAGCGGCCTGATGCGGCGCGCACTCCTTGTGTCGTATCTCTGCCCACGCGATGGTCGATGAGAATGCATCCTGCATTTTTATCCGACCACGCTTGCTATCCACTGCGATGAAAATGGCCAGGGCTAGATCCCGCTCCTCTTTGGAACCAGGAGCGACCCACATGGGATCTTTATGGGTTCGCAGAACCTGTACGGAGTTGTCTGGCATAGGCAAATCTTCGATTCCGGTTTGCCTGGACCAGGTGTATATGCTGAGATCCTTTTGGTGGTCGTACTCGAAAACCACCTTGAGAACCCGCTTTTTGGCGGAGTACAGACTTCCGAAGAGTTCGATGTAAGACATGCGGCACCTCCTACGCGGCCAGGTCCGAAGTTTCCAGCCATTCCGCCAGACGCTTCACGGCGGGTGGAATATCAGCGTCCTTCACCTTGAGATGCCTCAAGCCGGCGTATTCCCAGAGTGTCACGTCGCTACTCCCGGTCCATGTGCCGTCTGGGGTACAGGTTACACACGAGTAAAACTTCCCGTGCCGCGCTGTATAATCCGGCGTGCAGATGAGGAAACAGAACCGGCCCCAGGACTTCTTTATCAATACTTTGCTTTTCATGGCACTTCTCCTATCGAAATGCGGCAGAGCCGCGATCATTTCCGAAGGAGAGTACAAGACAGGAATCCGCACACATTGGTGGGATCCAGACGAAGAAAAACCCCGATGCAAGATGCAACGGGGTTAGGGGGTCTAATGAATGCGGCCCTCATAGAAGACCACGGCGTCTGAGTGAATGTGTGCCAGGTGGGGAATCCACCATTCATCACCCATGCAGGGCAGGTGGCGATCACTCACTCCGTCATTGCCGGAAAGGTGAACCTCGATGCAACGAGGATTCGCCACCAAAGCGTCCACCAAGCCTTGCGGTGCTGGCCCCTCGACCTTGTGAACGATGTTCAGGTGCGAGAGATCCAGCGCGTAAAGAACGTCGGCAGATAGTAGGCTCTCGTAGTCCTTCCAGGTGGAGAGCGTGTTGGCCCGGCGAGATGGATATAGACCTTCAATAGCCACGGGGACACCAGCCATGTCTGAGAGCTTCCCAGCCTCAGCATATTGCCTTTTGAGGGGCGTGCCGTTGTTCGCGGCGTGTATGCTGTACGGCTCCTGCAAAAAACGCAGCAAAGTGACCAGCGCTTCCGTGAACTCGGGGAAACGTCTGGTGGTGCCGAGATCATATTGGCACCCATGGTTGAGTATTCGCACATTCGCGTGCAGACGGAAACGAGTATCCGGAAAAGAGAGCTGCAACCTTTCCAGCATCTCAATGGTGATGGTGCCAGCCCCATAATTCTGAGGACAAACCTGAGCTTTTTCATGGCCTATCAAGCCAAATGCTGGATCAGAAAATCCGGACATGATCCGGTTCATGGCATCGAAAGGAGACCATCCAGGCAAGCTTGACCCCAAGGAAATTTGCGGGTTCATGCAACCACCCCCTGATCAACAGGCAACGTAGCTGAGAATGAGTAATGAGTCTGCTCATGGGCGCCAACGAAGTTGAAATGGTCCCATCCGGCATTTTCGGCATCCGTGGTAATCCACATCTCGCCTCGTCCGCCTTCGTCGTTCCAGAAACCATCCACCTGGTTACAGATCAGATTTCTCAGCGCGTCGTGAACCCGCTTGGTCAATACTTCTACGCCATTTGGCATGGCAATCTCAAGGTCTTTGTGGGAATAGGTTATATCCAGGCCGTCCATGCTATCTCCGCCACCGCTATATTCCACTCTAACACTGTCAGCACCAAGTGCAGGCAGGATATTGCGGATCATCTTGGCGGTTTCATCTGGAATGGACGTGTCTTCCGGGCTCTCCTCCGTTACGTTGTCAAAATGATCCCACTCAGCATTTATGGCCAGATTCTCAATCTTGATGGAGACATTCCCGCTGCCGCCATTGCCGTTTTCATAACCATCCACCACGGTTTCTGCCAAGGCTTCCATGGCATCGGTGATTTCGCTGACGTTCACGAAGACGTCTTTTCCATCTTCGGTCTTACACGTCACTGAAAAATTATCCTGCTCATCTCCCGATCCGGAGTAATTCAACGCAAGCTCTGCCAGCCCGTTTTTCTGCATGGCCACACCCAGGACCATGAGTGTTTGAGTGCGCTTGTCTTCCACAGCAGTTTCCATGTTTTCCATAACAACTCTCCTGTCAAAATGCGGCAACGCCGCGATAAATACCAGGTGGTAGTACCAGACAGGTTTCCGGACGGCGGACGAAGAAAAGCCCCGGCGCAAGATGCACTGGGGTTGGTGGGGATCAGAAGTACCAGGAGGCTTGCGGGGCTATTTGGCCAATAGCCGCCAACGCACTTTTCGGCATAGCCAGACTACCGTTCTGGATTTTGGCAAGAACCAGCTCAGCCTTTGGTATGCCGCCAGTCTGTAGCGCCTTGAGCAATTTCTTGAACACCTCTTTGGGTGCCAGCGGCTCGTCAATAATCCACACATCATCATCTTCCGGATAGTAACTCGGCATCGTCCCTGGCTGTTCAAAAATCTCATGGTCGTCGGCCAGCCCCAAGTAGTACGCTCCACCGGACCACCCGCAGACCAAATCCTCTGTTATCTTCAAATAAATCATGTATTTCTCCTTGCCAAATGCAGTATCTGCACAAATTTCCAGGGGCAAGTTGCAGACAGAAACCGGATCACAGGCAAGAAAAACCCCAGGTCCGGAGACTTGGGGTTGGGAGGGTCAAAAGTTAGGCTGCAGCAGCAGTGCTTTTTGCAGCGGCTTCCTTGGCAGTAGCCTCTTTACGCGCTTCGATCGCTTCCAGAACCTGCTTCAGCTCTTCGGGGCGGTCCTTGAAGGCCTCGCGCATCGCGGTTTCAGCGACGGTGAGCCGGTCGGGAGCCGTCATGGAGATGCGCTTCTTGGCGCTCTCGATAGTCATCGGTGGGCGTGCCTGAGATACATTGGCGGGCGTCCCACGCGAAGCGGCCTGGCCGTCATCATCTTCCGGGGCGAGGCCCAGGAGGCCCATAATCGCATACCGGCGGGCGTAGGTGAGCGCCGAGCCGTACCCCTGGGGATCCGCCTTGACCAACGGAATGCTGGTTGTGGTTTCAAAGGATTCCCCACTTTCGGCATGGATCAGGACGGTCCGGACGGAGGCGATGTGTACCTTTCCGTTTTCGTCCCGCTCTCCCGTGTCCACGGCGGGCTGAAGCAGGACGACGCCAGCGTCCAGCAAGGGCTGGCTGATGGCATCCAGTACGCTCCCAAGGGACGCGTACTTGACCTTCAGGTGTGGATTATTAGCGTCTTTGAGCACGGCGCCAAATGCCTTCTGGGCAGACAGAACTGCGGTCATCAGCTTCGATACGTTTTCCATGATGCTTCTCCTTGCAAAGAACGGCGGTATGCCGTGGATTCGTTCCGGAGAGAGATAGCAGACAGAATTCCGGACACTTCTGGCTGAATAGACGATTTGATATACTATATAAATATACAGTATGCAGAGATGTTGGTCAACTTGGTGAACGGCGGGCGTCTGACAAAAGAAAAACCCTCGATGCAGAATGCATGAGGGTTGGGATGGTCTGGCTAGAAAGCCCAGGGCGCGGTTGGTGCCGGAAGCCGGATATCTTCCCAGCGCCAAGGCCGGATGAAAAGCTGGTGATCCAGTATCCTTCTCTTTTCCTTGCACTGCCGGAGATACGCTATGGGGTCTTGCCCGCAACGCGCAATGATTTGGGCCCCGTTCAGCAATTCTTCGACTACATCGTGGGCAAATTGGTGAGTGGAGCGTAAGGGAAAAGGGGCGAAGTCCAGTGTGGCATAGCCCCCTGAGACGACTTTGTCATCGACTTTTTTGGTAGCCTCTTGAGCGGAGCTTTTCTCGCTGATATTTAGGGGCCCGTCGTACAAGCCACACCAGAAGGTAACCGCGTTTCCATTGTGGCCAGGTGTCGCGGATCCATAAAGACTACCGGCCTTGTCCTCCTTACGGACAAGCCGGATGACATATAACGTATCTGACACGGTATTCCTCCTGTCGAAATGCAGTAGGCGCTGCGATGAATTCCGAACAGGAGTTGCGGACAGGATTCCGGACGCGGGCAAAGAAAAACCCCAAAGCCGAAGCGATGGGGTTGGGTGGAATCGGATTAGAACTTGACGCGACGGGTCAGATGAGGAACGTCATAAGTCGTTAACCCGTTGAAACTAAACGGGATATCATCGTCCGGAAAATCTTCCGCCGGAGGGGGAGTATTCCCTCCACGCGAAGAAGCGTGAGCCGGTTCATTGGCAGGAGCACTTTCACCCTCTTTCTTCGGACCGATGAGCTGAAGACGATCACCGATGATCTCGGTGGTGTAGCGCTCCTGCCCTTCCTTGTCGGTCCACTTGCGCGTCTGCAGGCGGCCTTCCACGTAAGCCATGCTGCCCTTGCGCAGATACTCGCCGGCGATTTCTGCGATACGGCCAAACATCGAAATACGATGCCATTCGGTGCGTTCCTGCTTATTGCCGTCCTTGTCCTTGAAAGACTCGGAGGTGGCAAGGCTGAAATTCGCAATAGCTTTGCCGTCCTGCGTGTAGCGCATTTCCGGATCGCGACCGAGGTGACCAAGAACAATTACCTTGTTGACAGATGCCATGATACTTCTCCTTTCAAAAAACGGCAGAATTGCCGTGGATCATTTCCGCTGACAGATAGCAGACAGTTTTCCGTACAGACAGTTTTCCGCACGGCACCCGTGTTTCCGCGCTCCAGAATGCATCGACATCCACCCGTTTCTATTCTGGAGCGCGAAACATTTGGCATTCTATCATAGATAGTATATTTTAATAGCTATGACGACACACACCTGGATTTTCACGCAAACATCGGGCATGGCCTGGGCCTTGGCCAGGACCATGGGACACGTTATGGCTTCACGGCAGGATATGCTGGTCCTGGATGGCGCCCTGATCTTCTGGGTACCGGAAGCCATCAACCGGCACGCGCACCCGCCCGAGTATCAGCGCGACTGGAAACGCTACCGATGGGGACAGCTTCCGCTGATGCCCGACATGAAGACGATGCGCACGCCCGCCGGGAAACACTTGCTGGAGTGCCTAAAAACCACCCTCTTCACCAATGGCGGCGCACCGGAGAAGATCATTTTGGCCCCAGCCCCGGATGCCGCAGGGTTCTGGTTGATGAAGCAGATCCTCGATCTGCTCGGCCTCCTGAAAATCGGGCCGGAGTGCGAAATCTGGGTAGCCAACCTGGACCACTTTCACGTAAAGGTCATGCATCCCGCGCACCTGAAGCCGTGGCGATCCGAACGGCTGGTGGAGGCGGAGCAATGCCGGGTGCATGGGGACTGGCTGCTGGGCATCAACCTGACCCGCATGCTGACGCTGGCCAATCCGGAACAGGCCGGCATTGGCTGCGGTCGCGTCAGCACGCCGCTGCTACAACTGATCGAGGACGGTCCTTATGTGGAGCCAACTATGGGCGATGGCAAGGATTTCGCCACGATCCAGGGCTGGTTTGTCAGCCGTGACTGGCCGGCCGGCGCGGTAGTGCTGGCCCTGCAATGGTTATATGAGCACGGCATGGTTTCCTACCCCTTTGGCCGGTCGGCGATAGTTCCACATGAGTCCAGCCGGCAGACACCTGATTTTTATCGGCGGCTTCCTTCGATCTACCCCAGCGCGTTGCACGCGCAGATCGTGCAGTTTTTGCTCGGCACGTTGCAGGACAAGTCCAGGGGCCCTGGACGCCTGGAACAGAGGCGATTGGGCGGGTTGTATCGCCGGATGGGGCAGCCCATCGGTGCGGATGCCGGGATCGGCAGTGTCCCCGCCATCGGGTCACCCAAATCCCGGCACAAGGCCCTGGGGCGGTTGATGGAGCAAAAGCTGGTGGATTCCAACACCGTCACGCTTACCGCCCTGGGCCGGCAACACCTGGAGGCGACTCCACCGGTTTTGCGGGATCCTCGCCTGATTTCCGCCTGGGAACACAGCCTACACAGGGTGTTTCTGGGCGAAATAGCACCGATGGCATTTTATCGGGAAGTACAGCAGTTCTTGTTGGCCAGCATGGAATATGTCCGCAGTCGCGGCGCGTTTTTGACAGGAGGAATACGATGATTGAGATGCAAAACAGCGCAAACTATGCCTTTGAAGGTGGAATGAAGAATATCGCCTACATCACGGGATATGCCCGGAAGGTCACCGACGCTGAAGGCGTCAAACGGTACTATATCCAGCAGCACAACGATACGAGTCGGATGGTCCCCGTGGAGGCGGGCAAGAACGGCCTGGTTCAGCGACATTTTCAGGATCGTCTGGAAACCAAGGTGTACGGCCGCATCCGGGGCCGCGTCATCGAGCACCAGGGTGAAAAGATCCATGACGCCTACGTAATCCCCATCGGCATCACCCGTCCCAGTATTCTGGAAATGCCAGAACAACAGGTGTGGCACGCAGGCGTTTTTAACCGGGACCGTTCCAAGGTGGAACAGGATGATTTTCAGCCATTTGGATCCAGCGAAGGTTCCAGGAAGGCGAGGGGCCGTGGCGCTGCCAATACGGTACTGCTGTCAGGCATCGTCAATAAGGTCTCGGCGCTTACCAATGGCGAAGGACTGTTGAGCGGCGTGGAAATCGAGCTGCGCCAACACAAAAATCTGGATACGGTGATTCCGGTTCGCATGATGAAAGCAAGTATCGCTGGGTCCATGCAGCGGAACCTTCGCATGGGCATGCCTGTATACATTGTTGGGGCTCTTCGTATGCGGGACCTGAAGGAAACCAGTCCCGATGGGGTCATCTCCAACAGCGGAAAACGGGTCGGCTACGTCTGGTGCCCCAATATCCTGCGCGCAATCGAGGGCGCGGATATCCTAGCCCTTCCCACTTGGGTGAACGCCATTCTGGAACGCTATGGCTTAATGCACCCCTCAGTGGAAGAGCCTTCGGCAGAGGTAAGAGCGGCAGACGAAGCAGAAGCCGCCTTCGATCCGGAAGATGCCAGGACCGAAGAGGAGGCGTTGCGGGCTGCTGGGTTGCTGGTCTGATCCAGAAAAAGCAAAACCCCGGAATTGCTTCCGGGGTTGCCGAATCAGCACCGCAGCACTGACCCTTATATACGTCACCGGCAACGGCCGGGCACATCTTGAATAGTACCCAAAGCCATGAGCGTGGTCAACCGAAGTGATTTGCCAGGATGGCAATCACGTCTTCCGGCTGCCCTGCGAATTCTATTTCCGGAATATCCAGCAAAGCATCCTCCTGATCGTTCCATGGGATGCCGAAACGACGCATAGTGTCAATCATGATGCCGGATGGCCGCCAATAAATGGCCACATCCGGCATCTCCCCCTGCCTGTCCAACAAGGTTTCCAGCATGCGCTGAGGAACGCAATCGATATACACGCGCGGGCGGTAATTGGGTGGGAAAGCATAGCCCTCCATGTTCAATATGCCATTGATCGGTGGCCTATCCGGCCATAGCCCATAAGGTTTCCCGAAGTGTTTGCTAATACCGGATTGCAACAGCACCAGATTCCAGATCTCCGCATCATCGCGGTGCGTCGGAAGGGACAGCGTGGTGCGCAGATCGAACGGCCGCGAGAAAAGGTCGGCAACCGCTCTGGAAAACGCCAGCACCCAGGGGCCCTCCATCCACTGTCCGTTTTTCTGGTAAATCAAGGTCCCAATGGGATTGATCAAGATGTCCGGTGTTCGCCATGAGGACATCGTGCTGTAAAATTCCCGCGCAACCAGCTTCTTTTGTGCATTACCCATGATGTTCCCCTGTCTTTCCAGTGATGATTGTGCTGGCCTGAACCAGCCCTTTGGCGCCACCGTAGCCACCCTGTATCCAGCGCACCAGAGTGCGCTCGGAAACACCCAGGGCGGCCTGTATCCAGCGCCTGGCGGGAATGCCGGATAGCCCGGTGCGCCGCTCAACCAGCTTGAATATCCGTTCCCAGGTCCATCCCCCATGTTCCTGCAGCAGAGCTTCCAGATTGGAACGCGAAAACTCATCCGGTTCAGTTAATCCGCGCTCAAAGCACCGAAACTGGCGCATGCTGATGCCCAGCATTTTCGCTAGGCGTTCCTTGCTGTACGGGAGCGCTTTCACCGCCATGGCGAAGTCTGTGGTGTTCTGCGGATCGGGAAGTTTTTGAAGCATCGGTGAAGGCTGGTGGAGTTGAACGCGAAGCGCGCCTTCCGTACAGGATTCGGTCAGGATATTTTTGACAAAAGGCGCCAGCCGAGCCTGGGCGGATCGGCGTTTTTCCTCCAGGATATTTGATTCTTCCTGAAGAATCAGCCCGTCGATTAAATCGGCACCAATATCGGCCATCTCATCTATCCAGCTATCCGGATCTTCCGCGTTGCCGCTGAGACGGTATCGGCTGTTGCTACGCAGAAAATCCAGCCACTCGTATCGGGTGATGCTCCAGACCGGCATATGCAGCGGCGCATCCAGCAACGGGGATAAGGGCTCCGGGAACCCATCCCGCTGATAGGAGATGATCCGCATGAGCACGTCCTGGCCAACGTCCGAAAGATCTGAGTCGTGCAAGTGCCCACCAGAGCGTTTGTCCAGGCTTTTCAAAAACCGCAAGACCATGGGATACAGCACTTCCGCGCTGGCGTTCTGGATGTTCTGATGTTCACTCATCGTCGGTTCCTGGCATGGGTATGGCTTGTCTGAGTTCATCAATCCCGTTGATAGGGGCGGCAATAAAGCTGTTTTCAATGTCCAGATCTAGGATTCCATCTACCAAAATCACACGGAAGGCCAAAAGCATGCGCAACTCTGAAATATGCGCGTTCCAGATGTCGCCTGGCTGTTTGCTACTTTTTCGCAAGATTTGCGTGAAGATTTGATAGCTGGCCCTATCCATGCCGCTAGATAATGGAAAGTTGAAAATGGTGGCCAGGGAAACCCTGATGATGGTCTTCGGGTTTAGGCGCAATGAGGTGCTAATGCGATCACGCCGTGTTTCATCAATCCAGATCAGAGCGCTGATCAGGCGCACCCTCTCCGAATCGTCTAGTTTGACGCCGATGACTACTTTCGCGATATTCGGGAACTGGACTAAACAATCCTGAGTTCGGCGTAGTAAGTGTTGCGCTCTTTTATTCGGGGTCATGGCCTCTCGGTCTTGCAGCTTGGTTTTTTGTTCCGCATTACTGGAGATCACCTTTGCCCGGTCCAGCTTTGCCTTTTTTTCCGCCTTCTGCGCATCTGTTACGGATGGCTTGCTGGAAGATGTTTCCCGGGTGGATAGGGATATGTTGGCCGTTCTGGCATCGGTGCTTTGGGCGGGCGCCGCAGATGTTTCCGCCTCATTCGGTTCTGGCGCTGCCGGTGCTTCTGTCGTGTCGGCAAAGGGGTCATCCTCGTCCGGGTACCCTGTGGCCATATCCGGGCCGGAGGCCTCCTGCTCGTCTTCTGTTTCCTCTTCTTCCACGGGAGACGATGGCTGGCAGGGGGACGCTTCATCCTCCGCTTCTGTGTGCTCACCTGCCCTGTCATCACTGGTGTCGGGTGTCGCGTCCGCTGTCTGCAAATCTGCCGATGGCGCGCCTGTCGGCTGCAAGCCTATCGGCTGCGAGTCTACCGGCCACAAGCCTGCCGGCTGCAAGCCTTCTGACGCGATTTCAGAGTCCGCTGTTTCCGGCGTCGTGTCGGGGCCTCGCGCCGACGTTTTCTTGGGCGCGAATTGTGGCCAGAAAAGGCCCTGCACCGACAACTCCGCCGGATAGTTTTCCAGTGCCAGCAAGGGCGCAAACACGCTCTCGGGCGGAATGCGGACCACGTAGTGCGGAATCTTCGTGTCCGTATGCTCCGTGGCGTCGCCATCCGCATTTTTCTTGGTGGACTCAAACCGGAGCCGCACAGCGGCGCCTTCGGGCTTATCAACGTTGACCTTACCGATGGTCTTTATTAGCAAGCCCATGGCATCCAGTCTGGACGCGATGATCTGGATGATTTTCCCCGGGTTGCCGTTGTTGGGTGTGGCATAGTCATGCCGGGTGATGCTGAGGTGATCGCAAATCCGCTCCCGGATTTTAGGCTCGATCAGATACAGAATGGGTCCCTTTTTGTACGCCAGGCGCCGGGCGGGAGACGGGCTGTTGATGCGCGATTCGTCTTCCAGCAGGAACAGGAACGCGTCCCATATCTGGGCGTCCAGGCTCTGCTCCTCCAGCTCATCCTCTTCCAGGTAGTCCTGGGCAACCTCTTCGGCCCGTCCCTCCAGTCCGCCGGCGATCAGATCCGCCCGGTGGATGTCTCCCATGAGCTGCTTGATGGCGGGATCTGGCGTCAGCAGCTCACGCTTGAACCCGGAAAGGGGGAATGCGCCGGGATGGTGATAATAGCGAATGCTCTGCGTCAACAAATGCTGCAGGAAGGTGTCCGGGTTACCCTGCTCATCCCGCAAATCCCAAAGGGCGGGCAGAAGGCCCAGAATGCGGCTGCCGACCATGTCATGAAGGCCGACCACCGTGATGACACCCTCCTTGTCGCGCCGGAAACAGGCGATCTTGCCAATGTCGTGGCAGATCCCCGCAAGAATGGCGATCTCCAGAGGGTAGGGTTCGGTGCGCATGGGGCGGCCCACTTCTGTCGGCAACCCGGTCACACGGGCTTGGCTTTGTTCCAGCGCGATGCGGGCATCGTCGCGCCATACCCATGCCAGCGCGGCGGAAACGCGCAGGCTATGCTCCAGCAGACTGGCGTTGCCGTGCTCGCCGGGCCGGGGGGACGCCGGCAGATCGGCGGCCTTCAGAATATGGAAAACCGACCAGAACAATCGTGCGGCGGGGGTATTCTCTTTGGCGAAAGAAGAGACTGCCTCGATATCCAGCTTCGCTAACGGTCGCGGTGCGGTGGTGTTTTCTTTGGCGAGGGCGGCGGCCGCCTTGATATCCAGCTTCTCTTTTTTCTTCCATGCGGACAGAATGTTCTCCATCTCCTGGTCCTGCTTGGTATGGTCATACCCTTCCGGCAGTTCTGGCTGCGGCAACACGCCAATCGTGGTTATCGCTCCGCGATACATCTCCGGACGCAGGCCGATGGCGACCGTAAAAATGTCGGCGGACCGAATCAACAGGGCGAGCCCGGCGCTGGCCAGCAGAAATGCGGCCACCCAAGCCAGGCGCCCCAGCGTGTGGAACAAGAGGATGACCAGCAGCGCGTAATCCTGAAAGAGATTGTGACGATAGACAAAAATCAGGGTGCCCACCGTCATCCAGAATGTGGTGACGATGACGAGCGAAGATACCAGCCGGCGATGCGGAGCTGCGATCACTTAGAAAATCCAGGGCAAGGGACTGTTGGTGTAGCGGGCCACACGCGGGTCTATCGGTGGCACACGCACCCATTCGCCCCGCTCGACGGTCGCCAGCAGGTCCTGCAAATCCTCTGGCCCAGTGCCGGCCAGCTCCGCATATTTTCTGGCACGGCTTTCCAGAATGGAAAAATAGGGATCCTCACGGGAAAGCCCGATGTCGCCCCGGTACGGATCCGCCCTACTCTCCCCTTCGTCGGGGATCAGAAGAAAGCCGTCCAGAAACCGCCGCGCGTTCCAGGTGACAAATCCATCATCGAACAGCGTAATGGTGACATACGGCTCCGCTGCTTCGTGTGGGCCGGGGTCACGCACCTTCGTCACCACTCCAAGGGTGCCAGTTTTGATATGCCGGACGGTTTGCGCCATCCATGCCTTGCGGCAATCTTCCGTATCCATATTCACCTCCATAAGCGAATCCATGATCGCTGGTCGATGCGTCCATCCGGACGCACGGGGCTGTGCCCTACGCAATAATAGTAGTGTCCAGAGAAGTCGCCGACGATGATGCCTTTGTGGGACAGCTTTTCCAGGACATCCAGAAGAATCCCTTCGGGAGGCGCGCCATGATGGCCAATCAGTTGGGAAACCGGCATGCCGGGCCATTGCCAAAGCCGCCGACAAACCCAAATGCCATAGTCGCCAGCGCAGCCGTAAGCCATGTTGACCACGGCGGTGGGCACCGGCAGAACAAAGCCCTGGATTTCGTTGCTGAAAACGACTTGGCGCTTCCAGAATTCCAGATGGGTCCGCAGTCGAATCATCCAGCTTTCCGCGTGCAACACGGCACAGCAGTCATCAAAGCGCGGTTGCTCGTTTTCGGCGTTGGCATCCAGGCAGAACATCCATTGTATGGACTCCGCCTTTTCCTTCCCGGCGCGGCGCGTCTTCTGTCCATCGGAAAAAATATTGTCCACATGGCCGCGTATATACAGAAAGGCGGCAACCCCGGTATCCCCCGCCGTGTCATGAATCTCTTCCAAATAATAACGTGCCTCCCGGCTTACTCTTCGTCCTGCAGGTCCGGGAAGATTTTTTTGTGAGAAGAAAAGAGATTGATCAGGAATATCTTGTGACTCTCCACGATCACAATCGTCATCTTGCTCATCCGCCGAAAGATTAAGACCACCATCGCCGAAAAGACCGGAATCACAAGCGTCCCAAAAAATCCTTTCAACAGATCTCTGGTCGCCGGCATCCAAAGCAGTACGAACAGTAGCACCAGCACCAGCATCCCCAGAAACAGACCGTGCGGGCCCATCCCCCAAAGAAGAGGATGGGCTACATGGTGCGAGATCGCCGGTGCGGTGACCGCGTGCATGGATGCCGCTGGTGTCGCTGCCCCGGACGGGGGTAACGGCGCCGGCTGGGGTGCCGCCGGCGTGAAGTTCGGTGCCGGGGGTGGCGCGATGCTGGTCTGTGCGGGAGCCTGTATCGGGGCCACCGGTGGCGGTGGCATGGTGTATATGGAGGCGGTCATCGGTTTTCTCCTGGGCAGGTCGCGTCACTTTTTGTCCCCCTTTTCCTTCTTGACCGTTTGGGCATTGATGTATTCCTGATCCGCCTTGAGCACCTGGTCCAGGCGTTGATAAATGCCGTAGTCCCGTGTGTAAGGACGTGGTCGCCGGGGGTTTTCCGGAGCAAAGATGCGGGGTGATCCTGCCCATTTCTTGAACCGGCTGGAAAAGTCGATCATCGGGACGATCAAATGGTGCCGGGTTTTCCCGGACCAGTAGACCACGCACTCACCTTTGCCGAGCTGCTTTAGGTCATCGGGAGACACCCGATACATCTCCTGGTGCCGCGCGCCTTCGCTGGTGCCAGTTCCGGCTCCGGCGCTGGCCGTGCCCTCGATGTCGGATGAGGATCCAGAAGCAGAGTCCTGAGAGCTCTCCGTCAAGGTGCGCAACACCCCGAGTTTCATGCCGATCAGGTCCGCAGCCCATTCGGCGGTTTCCTGGTCACCTTGCTGGAACAGCAGTTTGGTGGCGCAGTTGCCGGCCAACTTCGGAAACAGGGTTAAGGCGACGGCGTCCAGATTGGCTTTGGTCTGCGGGCTCAGCATCAGGCGCTGGCGCGCGGATCGCGCCTGCTCGAACAACCGGTCCCAATTTTCCGAAAGGAACGAGCCGGGTTCGTCACCAAAGAACAATGTGGGCGGATTGGGCCGCAGCCGGACGGGCAATGCCTGGATCCAGGAAACCGCCGTACGGTAGTCGCCGACGAACATTTTGGCGAAATCCGCCGCCGTTTCTTCCTTGCCCATGGTGGGCAATGGCAGATAGATCACCTTGTTTTGCATGATGCAGTCGAACAGGTTCACATCGGGCCGCGTCGTATTGGCTACCTTGCCGAAGTTCCCGGAACCCATCAGGCCCATGCGGCCGCCGATGCCGCCGAACAGCTCCTTGACCTTGTTCACATCAATGATGCTGCCGCCGGAGCCGTTCCGGTTGGCCACCCTGAACCGGTTGATGAAGAGATTGACCACTCGGCCTTCTTCGGTGCCCCGGATGCCGGGCAGATTGGGCAGTTTTTCCAGTTCCGTTGGGCTGAGCAAAAGAAGGGAAATATCCGCCGGCGTAAAGGCGTATCCGCCTCGTTGCAACGCGGCGACCAGGGCGGATACGGCCTGCATGCCGGAGTTCCGGTAAAAGTCCGCGCCGGCGCTGTTCTGCGCTTTGGGCACGGCCGACATGATTCGCGAGGCGATTTCGTCCGGATCGCCGATCAAGATCGGGTTGTATTTGGCGCTGAATGAAGGGTCTCCCGGGTGGATCACCACGAGATCATCTTCCCGCCCGCACCACTTCAGCATGTACCATAGGGATTCGATATTGGTGGAGTCGATTTTTCCATCGGCGAAAATGACACCACCGCCCTTCTGGATTTGCTGGAACATCATGAGGCTGGCGGCAACCGTTTTGCCGACGCCCGACATTCCGGTGATGAAGACGTGATCGTTCGGTGGATTGGCCGGGTCGTTACCGGGCCGCGCGTCGCCCAGCGTGGGCAGGTAGTACGGCAATCCGGTGTCGGTCATGTATCCCAGCAGCAGGGCGTCCTCCAGATACCGGTCTTCATGATTTGCCGAGAGAGCGCCTGGGTGAGATACCAGTTTGTCATTGGTCTGCACCCGTCCCTGCTGGTCCCGTGGCAGATAGGCCCGCGCGGAATGCATCCACCGCTTGTGGAAGCGTTCCGCCATGTAGAGCCCAGAGAATCCCGCCAGTGCTCCAGTAGCCAGTTTCCAGTCAGCTCCGCCCTGCGTGATGTATGGCCCGCAGGCGGCGATGGCCGCCGCCAAGGCGCTCAGCGCCAGAGTGTCCTCATGCCCGCCCAGCTTTAGATCTTCCGCACTCATGCCGGGGCTTTGACCTCGCGGTTGATCTCGAGTGTTTCCAGCCCCAGGTGTTCGCGCCGGCTTCGCAGCATTTCGTAGGCGACGTCACTGGCCTTTGCGCTAATCATGCACGCCGCGCGGTCAGCGTTCTGCGCCAAGGCCACCGCCACCTGAATGGCCACCTGATCGTAAAATTCGGCCTCGCCCATTTCGTCCTCCTGGGTCGTCCAAAAAAGAGAGCTTCCTCTATAGCTAATTAATATACTATATTAAGGCCATCTGTCCAACTGGGGATGTGTAGTATATTATGAGCGATGAAAGCATGAAGGATACCCTACCACCGAAGAGGAAGAAGCCCGTGCGCCGTGTTTACCGCTATCGCGCCTATCTGGACCCATCACAAGAACCGGAAGCGCGCGCCGCCGCCATGAAGGTGATGGATATTTATCTCCAATCCTGTCAAACCCCCGATGTTCAGGAAGCGCGCAAGTCCGTCAATCAGGATTTGCGTTATCTCTGGACCCCTACCCGGCAAATGGTGGGATCATGGACCAAGGGAGTCTACCGGCGCAAATCCTACAAAGCCGGCGGTGAGCAGGAAAAGCCCCGCTTTCGCAAGCGCCCATGGCGCAGTGGGATATTGGGCGGCTTCTTTTTGACGACTCCGAAAGAAATCCCCTGGGAAGAAATTCTGGAACGTGATGAGAAATATCGCGCCCAGGTCAAAATCATCGAAGACGGCCCCCATCCGGTCGCGGAAATGGTGATGCCTTTATACTCGGACAAGGATAAGCCCCGACTGCGGTTCCGGTTCATCCTGCACCGCCCGATCCCGAAAGAAGGACTGCTGCAGCGTTGTTATCTGATCTGCACCCCGCGCGTGGTGAATGGAAAAATACTAGGCTACACTTGGTACTTCGGAATATCGGTACGCCTGCCGGACCCTGATCTGCGTGTGGTCAAGCGTACCGGGATCCTCACTCCGTACTGGAAACTGGAGCCCAACGGCAGTCTGCTGGTGGCAAGCCTGAAGATCGTCCATCAAAACGGCAAGACGGAAACCCGCGCTTATCATCTGCCGCCCGGGGCGATTCGCCGTGGTCGGCGCGCTTATGGGCTATCCATTGCTGGGCAGGATAATGTGGTGTATCGCAAATTCAACCGCTGGCGGGCGGACATCTACCGGAAAATCGCCGTAGACATTTTTCAACGTGTGGACTTTTTACGCGTTAAGCCTATTCAGACCGGGGTAAAGGTTCCAGGAACCAACCCCAGGCATCGCCGTTATGCGAGCTTGTCGATACTCTACCAGTTCTTGCGCTATCGCGCGGGAAGGATTGGCGCGGCACTGGAGATCGTGAAACCCGATGTCTGACTGGCGAAAATGGGTCTCCGTAGGGCAACGCTGGGTATCAAATGCCGCGCCGAGCGGACAGTCGGATCCCTGGTCGGATCCGGTTCGGATGCCTGTTCCAAAATCCGTCCGCCCTTTGTACATCAGAGGTTGGGAAAGCCTGGGTATCGGACTGGGATTGGGATTGTTCGCCCTGACGTTGGGCTATCTGGTCCTGTTCGGGTTCTGATCTGCGTTTAGCGATCGACGGCAAAGAATCCGATCCCCGCAGTCGCCAAGGAAACAGGGATCAGAAAGGCCACCAATGGCCAGCAATCGACATCGAAGGCCAGCATCATGCCGTACAGCATCGCCACAGTGGCGATGCTGCCGACGATGCGTTGTGGAATCGGCGTGATTAGGGTTTCGCCTTGGCTGCAACGGGCGCCGGATGGCTCGCCGGTGCTTTTGCAGGTGTGAAGTGAGTGGCGGCCAACAACGCCAGGGTGAGCGCGATAAAGGTAGCAGCCCCGATCAGGGCCAGTCGCTTGGGTGAATCCGTCAACTTGTGAACTTTCCATTCCATGATGTATCTCCTTATATTAGCATGGACTGGGCGACCAGTTCGCCCAGATCCGTAGCAATGGCCTGCGCCATTTGGTAATCATCCAAAATGCACCGAAGCCGTTCGATGCTTTCCGGACTGCCGGAGACGAGAATGCCTTCCGGTCCAGCTTCCGTAGGGAATGCCAGCACCTCTTCCCCGCGACATTCTGCCGCCGCGCGGAATGCATTTCTTCTCGAAACCGTCATTTTTCCCGTATCTCCCTAGCAAACTTGCTTGACGAGCCAAAGTAAGATAGTATATTTAACACATCGTAGCAAGTAAACACCACAAGGAGGGCAAAATGCCGGAATCTACTGTAACCAGGGTCAAGCGTCCCATTGAGGAGCGCATTGCGGAAGTCGAGGGACGTCTTGACGCCCTGGACGCGAAGCGCAAAGCAATGATTATGCGGCGGGATGATCTCAAGGCTCAAAAAGAAGGGAGAACGGTTATGGGGACCAAGGAAGAACGCCAGGCGTTTGTGCGCGCTTTTGACAAAAACCGTGGCTTCGGCCTGACCTATGCCCAGGCGCTGGCCGTATTGGACCAGTATTACCGGGAAGAGATCGAGGGTCGCGAAGGGATTCTGGCCTTTATGCCGGGCGAATTAGACGATTTCCAGGTGCGCGGGCAGGAAATCCTTGCTCCCTTCCTTCCTCACCGCCAGGAAACCACCGACGAAGGCCGCGCGTTGGCGGACTCCGGTACGCCCTTGATCGCCACGGGCGGAAACGAGGCGCCGACGTTTCCGGATGACGATGTTCCGCCCTTTCCTGTCGATCCCGCCGACCCTGGGTTTACGGAAATCCCAGAGGACGGGTTTTGACGTCATGGAACCGGAAACCATCGGCGCCCTGATTCACCCGGTTAGCGGAGCAAGAACGCCGGTGTTGGCGCTGTTGAGCGGCGACCAGATTCGTGCGCGTGGAAAATGCGTTGATTTTGACACCCATCTTCGAAGTGCGGTTCGTGGTGGGTACACGCTGGAATCCAATGACCATGATCTTTTGGGCGCATGGGAAAAGCAGCGTCAAGCCGTAGATGCTGAACATTCCAGGATTCAGCAGGAATTACAGGAATTGGCGGATCTGCATCCGGAAGGATTGAAAAAGTGAGCGATTTGCCTTCCGACATACTGGATATCGCCGCCGACCTTGCGGAGCGGGAGCGGGCCTGGCGAGTTTCGGTGGCGCGGCAAGCCATGCAGGCCAGCGAAAAACCAGACGAGGACGTGTCGGGCAACCGATATTGCCTCGACTGTGCCGACGTGATCCCGCCAGAACGAGTTCAGGCAGTACAAGCGGTGCGTTGTGTCGTGTGCGCCGGCATCCGCGAGAAAAAAGCGGGCATCTGTCGGCAAAGGGGCGGAATCCGCCAATATCTGACCGGGGATGATCCGGTTCAACAAGGAGGTTGTTATGAGTGAAGTCAGTGGGAAAAAGGATCTGGCCAAAAGTTTGGTGGACGCGGGCCTGGCGCCAACGGTCCGCAAGGCGGAGGACATCGTGCAGCATCTGGTGGAATCCATTGTGGAACTGGTATCGGAAGGCCACAAGGTCCGTATTCAACAGTTTGGCACTTTCCAGCAGATACATCGTGCCGCCCGCATGGGACGCAATCCGCAAACGGGCGCCGAGTTGGAAATACCCGAGCGCAAGGTGCTGACGTTCAAAGCCAGCAAGTCGGCCGCGTAAGGCTCAAGGCCGGGGCAACCCGGCTCAACAGGGGGCCAGAATGGACAGTGAACTGGAAAAGATGCTGATGGACGAGCACCGCCGGCGCGAGGCGCGCAAACGGCGCTATGCCCTATTTGAACGGGTGCAGGCCTCCGGCCTGGTGAGGCAGGAATCATGTACGAAAAACCAAAAATAGCGGTGGATGTAGACGGAATTTTCACGGATTTCGATGCGCACTGGCAGCAATGCGCCGAGTGGGTGCTGGGCCGAAGCGTCCCACGGGCCAGTGAAGCGCATAGCTTGCGGGAGCGGTACGGATTAAATCTGCTGGAATATAACCAGGTATGGCGGGCATATCACGCGGATGAATGGCATCGCCTTCCGGTGTACCCACATGCGGCAGACCTGATCCGCGCACTAGAAGACCTGGGTGGTGAGGTATGGGCGGTGACCAGTGTGGATCCCCGACACCAGATAGCGCGGGAGCATTCGCTGATGGGCTTAGTTCAGCCAAGACGAATTGTCTGCGTTGGCGAGATGGGCCGGGAATGCGTCACGCCCTTCGCAGCCAAAGCGTCGGTGTTGCGGCGCCTTGGCGCGGTGGCCTTTTTGGATGACCACCCAGCCAATGTCAACGCGGCCATCGGGGTGACGGATTTGGCCGTCTTGCTGGATCGCGGTTATCAGGGGTTGGAGGCACCGGAATACGGTGCGACGGTCATTGATGACATCATGGATTTCCCAGTGCTGGTGGGCACCTTTCTGCACCGCACGCGAGGCGCTGCCTGATGCGCACTGTCGGCCAATGGGCAGCGGCCGGGTTGGTCAGACAAACCGGCGAGCGCTCAATGCTGGAATGGCGGCTGAGGTATTGGCGAAGCCTGCTGGATCCAAAGCTGCGCCAGTTGCCGGACCCGATCTTGCGGAATCAGATGGAAGAGATACAAGCGGCGCTTCGAGATGCTTTGCATCTGTTGAGCAGCAAAACCGTTAACGAAAGCATGGGAGATTAAAAACGATGAACTCAGCATCCCTCATTTTGCGGGCCCGCGCCTATGTGCGCTCAGTTCCTGGATATGCGAAGCGCGGCGATTTGCGGCGCCTGGAACGATTGGCGGATCGGCTGGAAAAGATCCTCACCGAACAGCGGAGATTGTCCCACTGCAATGGGCTAATGCGGGCGTCATCATGAATAGCTTCCGCGAAATCCGTCATTTCCATCTGTTCTGCGGCTTGGGCGGCGGGGCCGCCGGCTTCAATCGCGGACAGGCCCGTGTCGGCTCCATGCGGGCCCGTTTCCGCTGTCTAGGCGGCATAGATTCGGACGCGCGGGCCATCGCCGATTTCTCGCGCATCTCCGGCGTGCCGGGTACTGTCCTCGATCTCTTCGACCGGGATCAGTACCGCGCCTTTCATGGCGATGAGCCGCCTGCGGGATGGTGCGAGGCGACGCCGGAGGACATCCACAAAGCGGCTGGCAATGAGCGCCCACATATCGTCTTTACCAGCCCGCCGTGCAAGGCATTCTCCGGGCTGCTTTCCGAAGGCAAGAGCAAGACCGAGAAATACCAAGCCCTCAACCGGCTGACCGTGCGCGGCATCTGGCTGACCCTGGAGGCCTGGAAGGAGGATCTGCCGGAGTTCGTGATTCTGGAAAACGTGCCCCGGATCCAGAACCGGGGCCGACACTTGCTGGATCAGATTGGCGGGTTGCTGTGTCGCTACGGCTACGCGGTCGCCGAGACCACCCACGACTGCGGCGAGCTGGGCGGCCTCGCCCAATCCCGCAAGCGGTTCCTGCTGGTGGCCCGGCATATGGAGAATGTGGCGCCCTTCCTCTATGAGCCGGAAAAGCGCCCCTTGCTGGCCGTGGGCGACCTTCTCGGCCGGATGCCCATGCCTGGAGATCCCGTCGGCGGCGCCATGCACCGAGTCCCTTCTCTGCAATGGAAGACCTGGGTGCGTCTGGCCTTCGTGGAGGCTGGCGGCGATTGGCGATCACTCAACAAACTAGCGGTCCAGGATGGAACCCTCAAGGATTATTTGATTCTGCCGGAGCGCCGCGCCCACTACCTGGGCGTCAATGCCTGGAATGCTCCGAGCGGGACCATTTCGGGGCGCGGCGGTGTCACTAATGGGCGTTACGCTGTGGCCGACCCACGTTTCTGCGGATCCGCTGAGTATGGCCAGTACGGTGTCCGGGATTGGGAAGACAGCATCGGTGCTATCAGCGGGCAATCCGCGCCAGGCGGTGGCCGGTACGCGGTCGCCGACCCGCGACCAGGCTACAAGAGCACTACGCACCAGAACATATATCGCATCGTCCCATGGGACAGCGTGAGCAAAACCGTCGTGGGCGCATCCCATGTGGCTGGTGGTGCCCTCGCTGTAGCTGATCCCCGCACGGGCCTGACCCGTACCAAAGGCGATAATTATCTCACGGCGGCCCATTACGGTGTTGTGCCGTGGACGGTTGCCTGCGGGGCGGTATCGGCGGCAGCCGGGCATGATAACGGCAAGTGGAGCGTGGCGGATCCACGCGCTTCCTGTTTTTCGACCGGGAATGAGACAAACGAGGCGGACGAAATGCCCGCTCAGAGCGCCAAACTGGTGGCCACCATCCGCGCCCTGGACGGCACCTGGCATCGGCCGTTTACCACCCTGGAGCTGGCTGTCCTGCAAGGGCTGGTGGACCCCGAAGAGCATCTGGAGTTGGAAGGCCTCAGCGATTCGACCTGGCGTGAACATATTGGAAACGCGGTTCCCCCGCCAGCGGCGGAGGCCATCGCCGGGGTGATGGGGCAAACCCTGCTCCTGGCATGGGCCGGGGAAACTTTCACGCTCAATGCCATGCCCATCTGGGTGCGGCCGGTAGCTGTGGCGTTGAGCGCAAACCAATTGTAAGAGGGTATTTATGACCGTCTATGTGGATAACGAGCAAATACCGTGGCGTGGAAAGTTGTGGTGCCACATGGTCGCTGATACGTTGCCGGAATTACACGATTTCGCTGAAAAACTAGGGCTTCGCAGATCATGGTTTCAAGATCGCGGCCAATACTGGCATTACGATATAACGGTGAGCAAAAGGACTATGGCATTGTCCATCGGCGCAGTCCCAGGAGATAAACGGGCTATCGTTACTTGCGCCAAAAAACTCAAGTTGGGATCGATACATGAATAACACAACCGTGCTGACATTTGAGGGCAAACCGCTGAATCCTGCCACAAAGGATTGGATCAATCAGATGGCGGACGCCATCCGTCGGCGTTGCGGTGATCGGCCCGTCATGAGGATGTACGCCTATCGGCACTGCGTCACAGAATATCTGGCGATGGACTTCGATCCGACGACGGCGCCGAAGGATAAAATCCATGGAGGATTTTCTATTACAATGAGCGTTTGCCGTGCGGACACACCCAGTTTGCAATTGCCAGAAGCCGGTGTCTTTGAGATTGTCCCTGGCGTAACGAACTGGGTGGACGCCATGACCCTTGCTAATTCGCTTTGCCAGTCTCTTGGGGCTCTGGTGAAGTTTAATTATGGGTGATTCTTGGATTTATGGGGGATAAGCATGTCTGATCAGTTATTCGAGCCGTGTAACATCTTGGGTTGGAGTGGTAATGGCCTTTTGGTCTGTCGATTGGTCGCTGCGGCAGCATTTCCACCGGCGCTTTTCTTATCGTGGTTGACTAATCTTGGTTTTCCCGGGTGGCCAGCCGCTATAGCGGTCTCATTTTGGATGATCATGACATTTATCAGTGTTACATGGGGTTTTATCCCTGCGGCGGAAATCACTCAGTTGGGAAATGACCGCTACCTCATTCAAGCGCTTCCCAGCAAAACGTACCAACAGGAGAATCCTCATGCGTGATGTGGATGACATTGAACGCAGTCTTGCGCGATTGAGATTCGGAACGCGCATAATAGGCTTCATTGTCTTTGGTCTATTTTCCGTGTCCGCGCTTGAATTCGTATGCGTCGTACACGAACTACATGAAGGCAATCAGCTTCGGAAGTCCGCTCCTGGGGTCGTTGGGTTTCCGAATCATGTGGTTGCCTTATCAAGATTGAAAATGTGCGGCGGATGCGGACTTTTCCCAACAAGATGAACCGACAGGAGAATAATCATGCGTAAAATTCAGATAGTTCTTACAAAAGGCGCCATGGAGCAGGCATTTAATGATGTGACAAACAACATCATGATTCTGCTCGCGCAAGCGATCTTTGCCTTGCCGCTGGCGTTCATGGTTATGATCGGGTTGGTGATCATTACCTTGCCCATGGTGCTGCACGGCATAGGGCAGGACACCTATGCACAAATCATGGCATCCATCCATCATCATCCATATCCACCATTTGGCAAGGTGGCGGACAACATTGCCATACTCGTTCGCGGGTTTTTTCTGTTTTCATGGGCCATTGCCTGGTTTGCTCGCCTCATCATGACATATCTTCAATGGGTCAGAAAATCAGATACAAACCCAGGCATGGCGTTACGCGCTTTAACGTCATCCACCATTCAGGAGAATCCTCATGCGTAAAACTCAGGTTTTTCTTTTGATCGGCGTTCTGGCCCTGGCGGGTTGCGCCAACAACCCCTATGCCAGCAACGGTACTACAGCCGACACGGGCGGCGGGGCGCTTCTGGGAGCGCTGGCCGGGGCCGTGATTGGCAACCAGACTGGATCACCCCTGGCCGGTGCCGCCATCGGCGCTGGCGTGGGTGGACTGGCTGGGTATGCCGTGGGGCACAACAGGAGCCAGCCACAATACCAGCAGCCACAATCCGGTTATTACGCGCCACCGGCTAATAACCCGCCGTGTCCTGCGGGATACGTCTGCACACCAAACAACTGATTTTATGGCTCGCATCACGCTGAACGACCTGGCGCCGGATGTTCGTGCGCGCATCATGGCGCAATACGGAATGACCGGCGCCAGGAAAAAAAATGGAAAGAGTGGGCAAGCGGCCACCTCCCTCTCCCCTTACGCTGACCGGCTGGGCGAAGAACTGGATAGGCTGTTCCCGGGACGAGTGGTGCGCGAATATCGGCCCGTACCAGGCCGGCGGTTTCGTATCGACTTTGCATTTCCCGCAGAAAAAGTGGGCATCGAGTTCGACGGCTATCGCCATCACGGCTTTTCTTATGCCGGGTTTCGTGGCGGTGCCGCGCGGCAGAACATCCTGGTTGGCCACCATTGGTGGATATTGCGGTACACGCTCAAAGATGTGCGTGATCATCTGGATGAGGTGATCACGCAAGTTCGCACGCTGTTGGAAAACAAAAAAGGAGAGTCACCATGCTAAACGATTGGATGAAAAAGAATTACCCGCTGCAGCACTTGCACGTCACGGTGCAGGGGCGCCAGGACAATACCTTGGCTGACTTGGCGGCTGCTTTGCGCATGGCTGCCGACGAGTTGGAGCGCGGCGCAAGTTTTGCTGAGGATTTCGATGATGATTGGGGATACCGTTATCATGTCGAGCTCTCGCAGGACACGATTTGCCGGTTAAACAGCTCACACTTCACCGGGCCGAGAATTGAGCGAGAACCGTCAGAATCTGCTCGGCGTGCTGCAAATTCCATTGGGGGCACCTCTTGAGGCGGCGGATTGCCCAGCGGCGACTCCAGGGGTCCAGGCCATGTCGAACCCTGTAATCTGTTCAGCCAACCGATTCCGCTGGGCCGAGACACGCATTGCGCGGATGGCTGGCTGGCCGATATTGGTTGGTTTATGGATCATGATCGCGCTGCGGTTTCCGACTGTGCATTTTGCTGGCGGATTCTTCCAAAATTTGTGGGGCATGGTGGCCAACCAGGATTTTGGCGGATGGATTGAGCTGGCCTTTTGGCCCCTCATCGCTTGCTTTGCGTTTTGTGGCGACGGCATAGAAACCGGCTGGTTGACACCGCTGAACAAGGGGCCGGATTGGTCCGGCCCCTTGCATTGGTACGCCGTATCCACGGTGGCGTTGATTTTCTGGGTTGCGATAGACGGCGCGACGCGCACGACAATGCCCTACTGGATACTCGGGACCACGCTGAGCTTGATCCTGTTTTTCGAGGTGCTGGAGCGGATCATTCCGCAAGGCTTTCCCCAACCCGGTGTGCCGCCCAAGCCCGACATGGAGCGCGACCCCAGCGGCTATGGTGGCCTGCTGCTGGTCTCGCCGTGGACCAACCTGTTGCGCGGGCAGCGCCTCGATCTCTGGCCCAAATACATCGAAGAGGCCCGTGCGGCCGGGCGGGATGATCTGGCCAATACGATTCAGGCCATGCTCGAAAAAACTGGGCAGTAATCAGAAAAACATAGAGAGGGAACTCGTTTTGGATTCGGATTTTTTGCAGATCATGTTTGGTGATGGCGAATCCATCAATGCCATTCTGGCCATTTTCCCCTCTGGCCAGGAGCGTATTCTTGCGGCAGCTCAGGTAGCTATGTCGCATCCCGAGCAGGAACACTTTCCTGTCGTGATCCACGGCGAAGAGCCGCTAACCCTGAAAATTACTTTGCCCAGGGCCGCCTTGTTATCCATTGCCAGCCAGATTCTTTCACCAAAAACGACCAAAAGGATTCAGTGATTTCCATGTTGGAAAAAGCAAAGCTGTGGTTTGCGCTCTTGATGCTCTTGCTTTGGGTCGGGATCGCAGTGCTTTCCATTATGGAAATACATGGCAACGGTATATTGCCTTCTCTGGCATGGTTTACTTTGTTGTTTTCATTGGTAGGACTCGTGCATCAATTATTTTCCATGTTGCATCTGGTTAATAAACCAAGATGATTTATTTCCATGATGGAAAATCATAGTGCAATGTTTTATATGCGTTTTCTTGTTGACATTGATCTTGCTATCACGTAGATTTGACGCATGGACAACGCAAAACAAGGATGTGACATGCGCATCAAGATTGAGGTATTTGCGGATCTGGTAGATGTAGGTCTTACACCAGAAGCCGTTTTGGTAAAAGCAACGGCTGATCGCGTACAAAACGCCATTAGCATGGGATTGCTGGATGCTGAGGCGCCCTATTCCGTGTGCGGCTCATCGGTTACGGTCAATGCACTGGAAACGGCGGATTGCGGAGGTCGCCAATGAGCCTCGTACACAAGCTTGAGGAAGCCAACGCCGCATACCGCGCCGGCGATCCGATCATGAGCGATGCCGAGTACGATGCGCTGGTGGAGAAACTGCGTACCGAACATCCTGAGCATCCTTTCCTCAACGCGGTTGAGCCGGAACCGACCGAGTTTTTCGGCGGTACCAAGGTGCGGCACCATGCTCCCATGCTTTCCACCGAAAAGGCCTATACCGAAAAAGATCTCATCCGGTTTTTTGGCCTTGTCGAGCGCCAAGCGGCCCTGCTCGGCATTCAGGGTTTGATGTACGCCATGACGGTCAAACTGGATGGTCTGGCGGGTAGTCGGGACCGTGCGCGTGGAGTTGAGCTGGCAACGCGCGGGAACGGATTGCAAGGAGAGGACATCAGTTCTGCCTTTGCGCGGGGCCTCAAAATTGTCGGCGCAGACGTGGATGGCCCCGGCGAGATTGTTATGCCACAAGCGTTCTTTGAGTCCGAAATGGTGCCGTTGGGACTCAAGAACCCACGAAACGTCATGGTCGGATTTGTGGCCGCAGAGACAGAAAAAGAGCACCACCGTCTGATCGCTGAAGCGGGTATGGCCCATTTCATGCCATACCAGAACTTGCCAAAGTATTATGCGGATCGAGATACGATCCTGCGCGACATCCAGACGATTTCCGAGAGCATGCGCAAAGAATCGCCTTACAAGACTGATGGCATTGTCATTGAGATTGAGGAACCGGAATTGCGCGCCGCGCTGGGCAGCACGAATCATTACCACCGTTGGCAGATCGCCTACAAAACCAAAGGCGAAACGGCGGAAACGACGGTTACTGGTGTGGTCTGGCAGACGGGCCGCACGGGCCGCATTACGCCGGTGATCGAGATCGAGCCAGTGGAACTGTCCGGGGCCACTATTCGTCGCGCCACTGCGCACAACTTCCAGAAAGCGCGGAAGGACGGGCTTGGCGTGGGATCGCGGGTCACCATGATCCGTTCCGGCGAAGTGATTCCCTTCATTATGGACGTGCTGTCCCCTGCCCCGCTGGCTGTGCCCACGGCTTGCCCCTGCTGCGGTGGGCCAGTGGAAGAGGAAGGCGAATACCTCACCTGCGTCAACCCGCATTGCGAAGCCCAGGCGGAAGGCGCGATCAGCCATTTTTTTAAGATCATGGGTACGGCGGATGGATTCGGGCCCAAGGCGGTTGAGAAACTTGTGGCGGCGGGCATCACCGACATATTGGCCGTGCTGAACATGACCCGCGCCGATTTTGAGGGCATGGGCTTTGGTCCCGGTCAAGCGGAAAACCTGGAGCGGGAAATGGAACGCTGCATGAGTACGCCGGTTGAGGATTGGCGATTCCTGGCCGCATTTGGCATCCGATATCTGGGGCGCGGGGACAGCAAGGCGTTATTGGGCGCGGTTGGTGGGCTGGACGCGCTCAATGGCATCACGCACGAGCAGATCATGGCCGTAAATGGGTTTGCCGAGAAAACGGCTCTCTGCATTGCGTATGACTTGACGTGGCGGTGGATGGAGATCGACGCGGTGCGAAATCGGATGCAGGTGCCATTGATTTCCTCTGTGGCGGCGGGTGCTGTTGAACCACTTCCGTTCTCTGGCATGAATCTGGTGTTCACTGGCACCTTCAGCAAAGATCGGGAGGCGTTGGAAACCCAGGCGGAAGCGCTGGGCGCCAAGGTGCAATCCAGCGTCAATGGCAAGACTTCGGTACTGGTGACCGGAGAAAAGCCAGGCGCGTCTAAAACCACGAAAGCGGCGGCCTTGGGTACGCCGGTTTGGACGGAAGCGGAGTATTTATTCCGCATCAAGGGGTAAATCATGCGCCTGATTCACCAGCACCCATATCCGTCGTGCAGAATCGCCCGGGAGCCCATCGTTGACCTGGTTTCTGGCACAGCGATCGCGGAAGAGATCCTTTGTCGAGAGGATCCATTCCCGGACGACGCGCCGGCGTGGAGATCGTTTTATCGACGACTGTTCGCTTGCGACCAGGAAACGACGGATGGGGTGGTTATGGCCATCAACCTGGACACGCGGCATGTGCTGGACCAGGAAATCTGGCAAGGCACGGAACGCTTTCTTGGCGAGCGCGACGCCAGCCGCTGGGTAATCGAGTGGACTGAACACGACTCTGGCGATCACCTGCAGGCGGCGGAAAAGCTGCGCGGCTTGCATCGGCGAAAAGGCGTTGGCATCTCCATCGACGATGTCGGTGCGGGTTTCGACGGTTACGCCAGGTTGTCAGCGGTGGAATGCGCCCATTGGGCCAAGATCGATGGCGGGCTTTTCCAGGCCGCACGCACGGATGGCTCCTCTCGCGCCATAGTCCAGGGCATTTGCGATATGGCCAAGGGAGTCGGAGCGAAAAGCGTGGTCGAGTGGATCGAAACCGACGAGGATTTGGCCTTGGCCAGAGATCTGAATGCTGACTGCGGGCAGGGATACTTGTTCACCTTCGCAGCGGCAAGGATGAGGGGATTGAGAAGTCGCGCAACGGGTTGAACGGCGCAAAGGATCTGGAGCAAGTTTTGGCTAGAGAATTTTATCGGAAACGAGGCCGGACAACAGGTATGGATGGTGTAGTGGCGAGGTAGTAAACCTCGTCTCCGGCGCAACTGAGCGTCAAGGGGCACGAGTTGCAGGCGATGTCTGCCTATCAACCGTGTGTGGATAAATCCTCTGTACAATTTTGTACAGGTTTATAGGAGCAGAAAACCGTGCATATTTTAGTAGAAAGCGAACGCGCTTGGCTTATTGACGCGCTTCAGGAAGCCGATAAAGAAAATGTTGGTCTGGATCCGCGCTGCGAAGAATCGGACGCACACCTGATCTTTGAGGCGTTGCATGTTTTGGCAGATGGAATCGCTGAGCGTCTGTTTGATATGTTGCATCCATGCGGCCAAAATCACCATTCAGCGGCGAATCCGGGAAGGACCATGTTGGCATTTCATTTGGTGTATGCACAAGGCTCCAGCGCAGCCATCGACCGGCTGGGTAGTGTGCAAGATGCTGGCAAAGCGGCTTAACACGCTGTTTATTTTGGTTGCGCTGCTTTCCGGCTGCGCGACCGACTGGCACCGGCCCGGCACATCGAAGACCATCATGGAAGAGGATCTGGGTCACTGCGAGCAGAAAGCGGCAGGGCTCTATCCGCCCGTCATGGTTACGGTCGAGCAGTCGCCTGGATACTGGTCTCCGGCCACCCAACAATGCTGGCGGTCCTGGCGTGGATACACCTGTCAGCAGTATCCTGCAACCTGGAATCCGCCCACCTATGCTGAACGGGACCAGAACGCGCCGACAAGGCGGGCTTGGGTCCATGCCTGCATGAAGAGCCTGGGGTATCGAGGATGAGCCTTCATAAAAATGCAACAAAGAAATCAGGACCAAGCAGGATTTGCCGGCGATCGAACCGTATCGAAAGCCGCCAGTTTTTGGAGTGGACCATTCGCGAGACGATTAAGTCGGAAAGTGGTGAGCCTATGGGAAACATTCACTCGACAATATTGGACTTGAGTGACGAGGCAAACGCTTGGCAGGACGACGATCATTTGTTGGAAGATTTCTATTGGGGCTTGGACGATCAAGCCGAAACCTATGGCCACATAGCCCGCGCCATTATTACGTCCGGCCAGTTTTTCCGTGTCCTGGCTACCGGGAAAATTGGTATTTTGGATTATTTCGAGATGCAACCTAAATTCGCTGGCCGTCGGCTAGGTATGTCCCCGTTGATGGAGCATTTGGCCTACCTGGCTAGCAAAGGCGTTTCCAATGTTTTTCTTGAGGCGTTTCCAGCCCGCCCCTCGCAAGCTCATTTGGCAGCCGATTCAGTGCAATATCAGAGCGCGACACAAAAACTGATAGAGTATTACGATTACTTTTTTGGGTTCGTTTCGCTATACGACTCCCCTGTCATGGTGTGCAATCTGGTCGCGCTTTTTGGTGACCGATACCCAGCGATGGATGCACGGCAGAAATACGCTTATCACCTGGATTCCAGGTCCGATCTCTTGGACATGGCCTGGCATCGCCACCAAGACTCAGCCTATGCGCCAATTTACAAGGGCGGAATCGTAGTCAAACTGCCAACGCGGAGGCGTTGATGAGCCTCTTCTCCGGCCTTGCGCCCAAGTCCGTTCGCGGCTAGCGCTTGTGATACCATTTACAAAAACTTTAGTCGATAAGGGATCTTCCATGACCACCACCATCCACGACATCCTTGCGCAGTTCCGCCAGTACGCCACCGACGAGCGCGGCAAGGGGGATTCCTTCGAGCGGCTGATGGCGGCCTACCTGCGACTTGATCCCCTGTTCGCGGAGCGCTTCTCTGGGGTTTGGCTCTGGAAAGACTGGCCTCAGCGCGAGGAGCAAGGTTTCAGCGCCAAGGACTTGGGCATCGACTTGGTGGCCGAGGAGCGCGATGGGGGCGGCTTCTGCGCCGTCCAGTGCAAGTTCTACGCGGAAGACCAATACCTGCCCATGGCCGACCTGGGCACCTTCTTCACTCTCTCCGGCAAAGGCGGCTTCACCAGCCGCCTCATCATTTCCACCACGGACAAATGGAGCCAGAACGCCGAGGACGCCCTCCAGGATCAGCAGATCCCCGTTTCCCGCCTGCGGGTGCAGGATCTCGACGACAGCCCCATCGACTGGTCCGCCTTCAACGTGGACCGGCCAGAAGATCTGCGCCGCAAGACCGCCAAGCAGATCCGCCCTCATCAGCAGGAGGCCCATGATGCCGTGCTGGGCGGCTTTCAGGTCCATGACCGGGGCAAGCTCATCATGGCCTGCGGCACGGGCAAAACGTACACCTCCCTGGCGATCATGGAATCCATGGTGCAAGCGGGCGGGCATGTCCTGTTCCTGGTGCCGTCGCTGGCCCTCCTATCCCAGACGCTTCGAGAATGGACCGCCGAAGCGCATACGCCGCTGCGTTGCTACGCCGTGTGCTCTGATACCAAAGTGGGCAAGGACGAAGAGGATATTCGGGTTCATGATCTCGCCTATCCCGCCACGACCGATACCAAGAAACTCACCGCGCATCTGAAACGCACGTCGGATGACGGCCGCATTACCGTGATCTTCTCCACCTACCAGTCCATCGACGTGGTGCAGGCCGCCCAGCAAGCCGGGTGTCCGGCCTTCGATCTCGTGATCTGCGACGAGGCCCACCGCACGGCGGGCGTGACCGCCGTTGGGGAGGAAGACTCCAATTTTGTGCGGGTACACGACGATGAGTACATCCGCGCCAAAAAACGCCTCTACATGACGGCCACTCCCAAGATCTACAAGGAGGACGCGAGCCAAAAGGCGGAGGAAAAGGGCCACCTGGTCTATTCCATGAGCAACGAGGCCCACTATGGCCCGGTGTTCCATCGCCTGAGCTTCGCGGAGGCTGTGGGCCGGGATCTTCTCTCCGACTACAAGGTCCTGATCCTCGCCGTGGATGAAGAAACCATCCTCAAGGATCTGGAGGACCGGATTGCCGATTCCGGCGATGAACTGAAACTGGACGATGCCGTGAAGATCGTCGGCTGCTGGAACGGCCTGGCCAAGCGCGCCGCCGCCGGCAACGCCGTGGACTTCAGCGGTGATCCGTTGCCGATGAAAACCGCCGTGGCCTTCGCCGGCAACATCAAGGCATCCAAGCTCATCGCCAAGGAGTTCGAGGCCATCGTGCAGCAACTCCAGATGGCCGATGACGGATTGCCCCTGCTGGAAGCGCATCATGTGGACGGCACCATGGATGTGCTCAGGCGCAATCATGAGCTGGACTGGCTGCGGGAGAACATCGGCAGCTCGCAGAACGTCTGCCGTATCCTCAGCAACGCCCGCTGCCTCTCCGAAGGCGTGGACGTGCCGGCCCTGGACGCCGTGATCTTCCTCAACCCCCGTGATTCCGTAGTAGACGTGGTGCAGTCCGTAGGCCGTGTCATGCGCAAGGCCCCAGGCAAACAATACGGCTATGTGATCCTGCCCATCGGGATTCCGTCCGACAAGGAACCCGAAAAAGCCCTCGACGACAACAAGAAGTACCGCGTCGTCTGGCAGGTGCTCAATGCCCTGCGCGCCCATGACGACCGCTTGGACAAGGAGTTTGCCACCATCGACCTGAACCGGAAGAAGGATGGCAAGATCAACGTCATTGGCGTCGGCGGCGGATCCCTGCCCCAGGACGACAAGAGCAAAAAGCCCGAGCAAACGAGCTTCATCCTCAGCTTCCCCGAGCTGGACCGCTGGAAAGACGCCATCTTTGCCAAGGTGGTGCAGAAGTGTGGTGACCGCCGCTACTGGGAGGACTGGGCCCGGGATGTAGCGCAGATCGCCGAGCGGCATAAAATGCGCATCGAGGCCCTGCTCAAGCATCCAACCCCAGAACACCAGGCGGCTTTCGACGCATTCCTGGATGGATTGCGGGAGAACATCAACCCCGGTATCAGCCGTGACGAAGCCGTGGAAATGCTCTCCCAGCACATCGTCACCCGGCCGGTTTTCGACGCGCTCTTCTCGGGATACGCCTTCACCAGCCACAACCCCGTCTCCCTGTCCATACAGGGAATGCTCGACGTATTGGAGGGACAGGCGCTGGAGAAGGAATCGGAATCTCTCCAGTCCTTTTACGCCAGCGTGCGCGACCGAGTATCCGGGCTGGACAACCCGGAGGCTCGCCAAAAGGTCATTGTCGAACTGTACGACAAGTTTTTCCGTACTGCCTTCCCGCGCATGGCGGAACGCCTGGGACTCGTCTATACCCCGGTGGAGATCGTGGATTTCATCGTCAACAGCGCCGATGTCGCGCTGCGGCAAGAATTTGGTGTGGGGCTTGCCGACGAGCATGTCCATATTCTGGACCCATTCACCGGCACCGGCACCTTCCTGGTACGCCTGATCCAGAATAGCCTGATTCCGCCCGACCGGCTGCCCTTCAAGTATGCTAACGAGCTGCACGCCAATGAGATCGTGCTGCTGGCCTACTACATCGCCGCCGTCAACATCGAGGCCGCCTATCATGACCTGTCCGGCCAGGATTACACGCCATTCCCGGGAATCGTACTGACCGACACCTTCCTGATGGGTGAGCAGAAAGGGCAAACGAAGACGGAGATGTTCTCCCAGGAAAACAGCGAGCGGGTCGAACGGCAGAACCGGGCCGACATCCGCGTTGTGATTGGCAATCCACCCTACAGTGTCGGGCAGGACAACGCCAACGACAACAACCAGAATCAGAAGTACGAGACGTTGGACGCGACTATTCAGGACACCTATGCCGCCCACTCCACAGCCACTTTCAAAAACAGCCTCTACGACAGCTATATGCGTGCCTTCCGGTGGGCCTCGAATCGCATTAAGGATCAGGGCGTAATCTGCTTTGTGAGCAATGGCGGGTGGATCGACGGAAACACGATGGACGGCTTCCGTAAGTCGCTGGTCGAGGAATTTACGAGCGTCTATGTGTTTAATCTGCGGGGGAATTTTCGGAAATTCGATGAGCGCGAAGGTGGTAACGTCTTTGGACAAGGTAGTGGCGCAACTATCGCCATCACCCTGTTGGTAAAGAACCCCGCCAAGGCTGGGCAATGCGCAATCCACTACCGTGATATTGGGGATTACCTCAGCCGAGAGGAAAAACTGGCCATCATCAGTGAGATGGGAAGCGTTAAAAACGTGCCGTGGGAACGGATCACGCCCAATGAAAATCAGGACTGGATCAATCAGCGGAGTGAGGATTTTTGCAGCTTCATGGCGATGAGAGGCAAGTCTGGAATAGAAAGTGCAGTCTTGTTTTTAGCACATTCCCTTGGTGTCTCAACGAACCGCGACGCATGGGCATATAACTTTAGCGGTATTAAACTCGCGGAGTATATTAGAAGAACGCTAAACTACTATAATCATCAAGCTAAATTGCGCGATGATTCGCTTGATGATGATGACAAGATTAGCTGGACCAGACAACTTAGAAAGCAATGCCTATCTGGACTAACACATAGCTTTAACAGCTCTGCAATAAGGATATCTGCTTACCGCCCATTTTCAAAACAATGGATCTATTTTGACAGGTCTTTAATAGAAGTTGTGGGAAAGTGGGAGCTATTTATGCCAACGGCCCACCACCAAAATCTCGCCATATCGGTTGCAAATCCAGGCGAAAGTAATGCATTTTCCTGCATCGTGTTAGATACAATTCCAAACCTCCATGTTATTCATGGGGGCCAGTGCTTCCCCCTCTACCACTACGAAAAACCCCAAGCCCCATCCGGTCAGAACGTAGGTCTCTTTGATGAACCAACCGACGCCAATGTGGATGCAGATGGCTACTCCCGCAAGGATGCCATCACCGATACGGCCTTGGCCGACTACCGCGCCCATTACCAGGACGACAAGATCGGCAAAGAGGACATCTTCTACTACGTCTACGGCATCCTGCATTCCCCAGAGTATCGGGAACGCTACGCCAACGATCTGAAGAAGATGCTGCCCCGGATTCCTTTCGCGCCGGACTTCTGGACCTTCAGCAAGGCGGGGCGGGATCTGGCTTACTGGCACCTGAATTATGAGCAGGTGGAGCCCTATGCAGGACTGGAAATCATCATCAAGGATTCCGTCAGGAATCTGCCGCCGTTTTCCCTCTACCGTGTTGAGAAGATGGCCTTTGCCAGCCTGGGTGGTCGGGAGAAGGACAAGAGTACCATCCAGTACAACGGCTATATCACCATCAAGGGCATCCCGCTGGAAGCCTACGACTATGTGGTAAATGGCAAGCCGGCCATCGCTTGGGTCATGGAGCGGTACCAGGTAACAACCGATAAGGATAGCGGCATCAAAAACGACCCGAACGACTGGTGCCGGGAACATGACGATCCGGCGTACATCTTCAATTTGGTGCAACGGGTGGTGCGGGTGAGTGTGGAGACGGTGCGGCTTGTGAAGGAATTACCAGAATTGGTGAGCATACCATGATGGACTTAACAATAAGCTCATCTTCACAAATTCAAGTGGTGCTGGATTTTATCCGGTCCAACCGCGAAAGAATAAATTCAATAGGCAGCTCTGTATCAGATTTACTAGACAACAGCAAAACACCTGATTTTGATCTATTAAATATTGTCTGGATGACTCTGACAAGCAAAAATCAGGAAAATACGAAAAAAATACCTGTAATATTTAATAAAAACGACATAACATCATCTTTTGAGTTCGATGAATACTTGTCAGAAATATTGTGTTTAGTAATAATGGATGACGAAATACATTATCCAGACCGGTGCTCTGCTGACGACAAAAAACGTATTCACAACTTAATACTTATGTATGATTCTGGCGTTATTTCTTATTTGTACAATATCATATTTACTAAGCTTGCAGCACCATCAATATCAATATCGTGGGTTTCTGGCTTCTTTATATCTTACGTTGCCCTTGAGAGTATTGTTGATCTATGCGTTATCGGGAATGATGTAAAACGGAAAAATGACACAATAATAAGCATAAATGATAAATTAGAAAAGAAGAGCAAACGATTTGCAGAATACGCTGAAGATAATAAATATATTTATGATTTAGCGCAAAAGCGCGGCGATTATGCTCACGGAAGAATAGAAGCATTTGGAGACTACAAATTATATTGTAACATTTGGCTAATCAAAAAAACAAGGGAAGCAATCATGTCGGCATTAAAATATTATTACGACAATCCTTTTGTTGGGCAATAGACTTTTCAGAAAACGCATTTATTAAACCTAAGTAGATTGTTAGGCTACAAAGGATAGAATCGATGAAGCTACTACACACGGCCGACTGGCAAATCGGCCGAACCTATGCCTTCTTTGAACCGGATGACGCCGCCATTTTAGCGGAAGCCCGTACCACTATCGTCGAGCGCATCGCCGCCCTGGCCACGAAGGAGCGCGTGGACCTGGTGGTGGTGGCCGGCGACGTGTTCGATGCACAGACCGTGACCGACCGTACCATTCGCCGCCTGTTTCTTGCCATGCAGGGCTTCGCTGGGCCCTGGTGTTTGCTCCCCGGCAATCATGACGCGGCGTTGGCGGAAAGCGTCTGGACCCGTGCGCATCGCCTGGGTGTGCTGACTTCCAACCTGCATCTGTTGCTCCGCCCAGAGCCATTGCTTCTGCCCGACGCCGGGGTGGCCATCCTGCCGGCGCCGCTGACTCAACGTCAGACTACGGAAGACTTGACCGCCGCGCTGGACACGATGCAAACCCCGTCCGGCCTGATCCGCATTGGTGTGGGACATGGCGCCGTGGAGGGCGTTCTCCCGGAAGGCATCGACTCCTCCAACCCCATCGCGCCAGACCGCGCCGAAACCGCCCGGTTGGACTATCTCGCGTTGGGGGACTGGCATGGCTGCAAGGAGATCAACGCCCGCACCTGGTATTCCGGCACGCCGGAACCGGAACGGTACGTGGCTAATGATCCGGGGCAGATCCTGCTTGTCGAGATTGGGGCCCCGGGCGCAACCCCTATGGTCGAGCGGCACCCGATCGGTCAGTTCCAATGGGTACGCTGGGAGCAGGAATTTCAGGTCGCAGAAGACGTGGAAGCCTTGAATAAACGCCTTTCCACTTTGGATAACCGTTTCGTGGTGCGCCTGGATCTGTCTGGGGTCCTGGATATCACCGCTCGCCAGCGCTTGTTGGAGAATCTGGCCGCCGTATCGGCCCGGGTTCGGGCGTTGGAATATGACCTGTCAGAGATCCGTTTGCAGCCCACGGATGCCGACATTGCGAACATGCAGGCCGATGGATACTTGTCCGACGTGATTGGCGAGCTGCGGGATCGCTCGGCCGTTCCGGACCAGAAAGAGGCCGCCACGGAAGCCCTGGTCATCCTCGCCGACATTTTGCAGAACCAACAGGGAGCCGCGTGATGCAGATAGAACGATTGGAGTTAGAGCAGGTTCGCCGTTTTCGCGAACCGCTGATCCTGGAGAATCTGGGGCCAGGTCTGAACCTCTTTACCGGCCCAAATGAAGCTGGCAAAAGCAGCATCGTCCGAGCCATACGGGCGGCTTTCCTGGAACGGTACCGATCCACCAAGGTGGAGGATCTGGGCACCTGGGGCGTACACAACGTCGCTCCAGCGGTCAAAATCCATTTTCGCTGGAACGGGCAAACCTGCATTCTCGAAAAGCAGTTCCTGGGAAAAAAGACCTGTTCCCTCAAAATGGGCGATGAAACGCTCACGGGCGAGGACGCCGAAGATCGTCTCGCGCAACTATTGGGCTTCACCCTGGCCGCCAAGGGCGGTATCCGCGATGAGCAACTGGGTGTGCCCGGGGTACTCTGGATTGAGCAGGGCCGTGGACATGAACTGGAAGACGCGGTGCGGGCGTCCGTCGATCACCTGCGCTCCGCCCTGCCCCAGTCCATGGAAGCATTGGGCAGTCGGCACGGAGACGCGGTGGCCGGCGCGGTGGCCCGGCAGTTGAGCGAACTCCTGACGGCTGGCGGCAAACCGCGCGGGGACTACAGCGCACTCCTCAGCACCATTACCGTCTTGCAAAACGACATGGCGGAAACACGCGGGCGGATAGCGAGTTACCGCGAGCAGGTGGATGAACTAGGCCTTTTGCGCGCCGCCCATCACCAGGATATTCAAAACAAGCCCTGGGCACAGCTCCGCGCGCAGGCGGAAGCGGTGCAGCATCGCCTGAAAACCGCCCTGGAATGCGCGGCGCAACTGAAGACCTTGGAAAACGAACTGGGACGGCTTCGCAGCCAGGCCGAACTGTTGGCCAACCATCAGAAGCAGCACAGGATGGCCGAAGAGGAGGCCACAAGAATTTCCCTGGATCTGGAACGCTGCAAAACGACCGCAGAAGCCGTTGACGCCCGCATAGAGGGGTTGCGTGAAGCGGATCGTGTGGCGAAAGCGGCATGGGAAATGGCCCGCGAGCAGGAGCAGCGCGCCCGGCAGATGCAGGAAATCCATGCTCAACAACAGGAAGCCGTGGATCTTCGGGCAAGCCTGGGTGAGAAGCAGGCCCGACTGGAACAGGCACAAGCCCGTGAAACCCGCCTGGCCACTGTTGGCGCCTGGTTGGATAGCCAGCATCTCGACTCTGAAAGCCTGGCGGCATTGCGGGCACTGGAACAGCAGATCCGCGAAAACCAGATCCGCCTCGAACGATTCGCCACCAAAATGCATTATCGATTGGAGTCCGGTATCCAGATGCATATTGGATCAACGACCATTGATGGTGAAGGCGAGTGGTCTATCTCCAAACCGGTACAGATCCGTATCCCGGATATCGGTACCCTGGAGCTTTCCCCGGGTGAAGAAGCGTTGGCCAACCTGGATCAGCAGCAGGTGGCGTTGCAACACGAGTGGACGATGAAGCTGGCAGAGTCCCACGTCGAATCCTTGCCCGAAGCGGAGCGGTTGTGGGCCACTATTCAGCGGGAACAGGCACAGAGCGAACAGGATCGTTTCATGGTGAAGTCCCTAGCCCCTGAAGGGATAGAGGCGCTGGTCAGGCTGATCACGGCAGGTCGTGAACGGCTGGGCTATCTGGAACAGTCGCTTTCCAGCGCCGCCATGCCGGCCCCGACGGTTTCGCTCGATGATGCGCGGGAAGGCCGAGAGATGGCGGAACAACACTGGCGCCTGCAAACAGAATTGCTGCATGCGGCGGAAACAGAACAGGCCGGCTTGGTGACAGAGATGCAGATGCTGCAGGCGAATCATGCGAAGCAACAAGCGCTGATTGGCGAGACTGCGCCACTTTTTCCGCAATGGATGGAGAGCAGCCGGCTTCTGGACACCCAGCAAGGTGACAATCTCCTGCAGCAAAATCGCCTACGCGAACAACTCTCCCGCGAAGATCCGGAAATGCTGCAACAGGACGCGGACCGCTACACGAAAAGCGCGGAGGTCGCAGAAACCCGGCACCGGGAACGCGCGGAGCGTATGGGCCGACTGGAAGCGCAACTGGAGATCAGCAACGCGCAAGGACTGGAGGAGCGCCTGGCAGAGCAGGAAACCGACCTGGCGGCGAAGGAACGACGGGCGCGGCACCTCAAAAACCGGGCCGATGGCCTCTTGCTCCTCTCTGGACTCATTGAAGGGCACCGGGATGCGCTCTTGCAGAAGCTCCAGGCGCCGTTACAGGCCCGCGTGGATCACTACCTGCGGCTTTGGTCCCCAGGCGCCCGCCTCAAATTGGGCACGGATCTGGAGCCTGTGGAGATCCACCGCGAGCGCGGGCTATTGGGCGTGGAATCAGCCTCTTTCTCGGCGCTCAGCTTTGGCGCCAGGGAACAGGTTGCCCTGCTAATGCGGCTGGCCTATGCCGATGTGCTCAAAGAGGCCCGGCGACCTACTGTCATCATCCTGGATGACGTGCTGGCACACAGCGATATCATGCGTCTGGACGCGATGAAACGCATACTGAATGACGCCGCCAAACGGCACCAGATCCTGCTGCTCACCTGCCATGAAGAGGACTGGGCGGATATGGGTGTGCCAGCGCGGGCGGTTGGGTACAAATGAAAAGTCGTATAAAGATGCAAGATGGAACTGGATAGCCATAATATGGCATGATAAAAGATGCAACATGGAACGAACAACTTCATGAATGCGCGTAATATTATCTCAAACTTTTTACAAAATACGCTTCACTTCCAGCAATTGTTTTGCTAACATTTTCTCTGGCAAAAATGCAACCGCAAAACGAAGAGGGTTTGGAAATGAAGAAAGCACATGCGCTCCTGGGCGCCCTGATCACCGCCGGCCTCGCTGGCTGCGCGACCACGCCGAATATGCACTATTCCGGCGTCGCGCCGCAGGCTAGTGTCCAGCACAAGAACGTTGCCCTGGTGACCAATGTAACGAACGGGTCTTTTAAGCCCAATCAGGTATTGACGACCTTTTCCAAGAAAGAACTTACGTCGAACTACGACAAACTGGAGAGCAGCGCTTTGCGGCAAGCTGGGGCACTGCCCATATTGGCCCAAAACGTCCCCTCTAGCGGGTGGGCTGTCGAGACGGACATCAGCACGCTTGCCCCGAGCAAACATGAGGTCATCGTGCATTACGATCTGGGAAAAACCTTGGGCATGGGGCTTATTCCTGTTGCCGGTCTTTTCACTCCGCATTATTACACGATGGACGTGAATTTAGTGGATAACATAACTATTTTCCACGATGGAAAGGCCGTTTGGCATGACAGGACACCGGTCCACATGAAGAAAAACATCTCCGGATCCCGATTCAAGGTTGACGGTAACCACAGCGAGGCCGCCTACAAGGTCTATCGTGTGGCACAGACCAGCGCCGTTTCGCAAACGATGGTCGGACTTGGCCAGGCCATGTCGAAATCCGGCTGACGGGCGTTTCGCTGGCAGCAGAAAGGCGCCACACGGGCGCCTTTTCTTTGCGTCGGTTCTTGGGGATTAGAAACTGTAACCCAACCCCACATTGCCCTGCAGCAGATTCATGTTGGCGCCACCATTCGTGTAGTCGTCATACTTGAAGCCAGCCAACGCGTACCAGGGGCCGGAGATCTGGTAGTTGGCCTGCAATCCCAACTGGAACACATCGCTAGAACCGCTTGAGGACGTGGACGTAATCGTCGATCCATTACCGCTCAGTGTGTCGGTGGCGCTTACTCCGGCCAGATAGGCCACGTCTCCGGTGAACACCAGGGGCCCCATGCCGTAACCGGCTTCCAGGCCGCCGCCAATGGCGTTATTGGTGAAGTGCAACGAGGCGTTCTGCACCTGGCCGGCGTTGAAGTTGATGCCGAAACGGCTGTACTGGTAGGCCAGGTAAGGGCCGACACGGAAGTTCTGGGAGAACGGGAACAGGTATCCGGCCTTGACGTTGATGCCGGTCATGCCGCCGCCGGTGGTCTGATAAGGGCTCTCGATCAGCGTGTCGAAGTCGTGATGGTAATCGGCCGAGAGCATCCAGCCCTGGTTGGTCATGAACGATCCCTTGACGCCGACGCCACCAGCGCTGTTGCCGCCGGAATTGCTGATGCCAGAGATATTGCCATAGACGGCGGCGCAGTTCATGACTCCGGACAGGTCGGATGCCATCGCCATACCGGATGCCATTAGGCTGGCGGCGACAGCGGCAAGGATGAGAGTATTTTTCGCGGACATAGGGTACCCCTTATGGATATGGCGGAAGTGCCAATAACGAGTATTTTATACTGGTGACGGCTGTTGTCAATGCACAACAATAAAATTCCATCATGGAACGATGAGGTTTTTATCGCTGCATCATGGAGTTACTAAAATAATGGTTGCATCAACTGAGATAGTATATTATATTCTGTGCTGTCGAAAGATCTGGGTAGGAAACGTAATGAGCAATCACACAAAAGGCCCCTGGCACCGGAATGTTCCCCCTGCCACCAAGTACACCACGATCTTCGCCGGACGTAATACGCATGTGGCGCGAGTGGTCACGGACGGCGGGCTAACGCCAGAGGAAGTGGAGGCGAATTGCGACTTGATTGCGGCGGCTCCGGAACTGCTGAAAGCGCTTGAAGCTATGTTGCAAATCTACGGGGATAGTCATGACAAAGATCGTGACGAGCTAGAAACTTATGCGATCACGCTGGCTCGCGCAGCCATTGCTAAGGCAAATGGAATATACCTTTAAGGATGGTGATGAATGAATGGCGTACGGAGAAGCAAGTCAGTCAAACTGGCCAAAAATAAAGCGCGCTCAAAAAAAGTACATATACGCACAAAAAAGGTAGAAAAAAATAAAATGCAGATAATTAGTCGATCCGCGCCAAGTGCAGAGCAGAACGGATTGATGAGCGAGGCGTGTACACGCAAAAGACTAAAAGTGGTTTTTGATGAGATGACACCCTTCGGCGACGAATGGCGGGCGCGAGCCATCAGCGTTGATACGAACGAATTTTTTAATGAATGTGTCAAGCGGATTAGCAATAATAATCCTGGTGAAAACATGGAAATATTGTCATCATCAAAGATGTGTACGATGGAACTGCATATAGTTGTACGCACCTTATGTCTTCGCGGTTTCGTTGTTAGTATTAGACATATTATTTACCAGCGCGATGACGGCGAAGAAACGGTAACGCCTGTCCATCAGTGTGTGTTGTGGCAATCCGGTCAGGATGTTCCCGCCATGTCAAACGAATTTCACTTTGCGTTACCGGTTGATCCTGTTGTTGAGCTTTATGAATTAATTGGGTCGATCAACCCGGAATTAATAAACGGTAACATCACATTAGCGGGCTAAGTACGCATGGAACGCAAAGCCGTCGCGGCTGCGGAGCGGTAGTTTAAGCGAGTGATAGTGTTACGGACTAGGAGATTTAGGAAAATGGATGAAGACAAAATCGGTGAAGCTTTTATGGCCTATTTTCGGCTGATACTGGTCATATTGGGCGCTGTCACTTTGGTGACATTCATCAAGGTTGCGACCACTCCCATCATCGCGCATAACGCACATCACTCATCCAGCAGGCAAACAACTAAAAATAGTGAATCGTCATCGCGGGAGAACTGAAAGGAGTCTCGGATGAGCAATTGGGCGGACAAAACCGACGAGCAAAAAAAAGAACGTATTCGGCGGCAAAAAATTCTAAGGTCCCAAGACACGAATGCCCGGCGACGTATGTTGGAGTGGAACAATTCGGAAAAAGGACGGAGCGCTCGCCAACGGTACATGGAAAGCAAAGGTAGAAAAGCCATGGCTGAAAAGCGAGCCAAGGGTACGAGATATTATGAACAGAAAACTGAACGCATGAAACATTCTGCGAACACTGCCATAAATGGAAGAGCTAGGTGGACTGCATTTGAAGAAACCAAATTGCTTGAAATGGTTGAGTTAGGAATGACGGCACATGAAATCGCAATAGAGCTTGACAGATCAATTCGTGCTGTTGAGCGCAAGAGGGAAAGATTGTTAATGGAACATAATTTGAAAGCACAACGCGGGAGAACTGATATGTTCAGTCAATTGGCGACTTGCATCGAATGCGGTTGTAACGATTTCCAGGCTTGCGAGCATGGTTGCTGGTGGGTGCGTGTCGATTACAAGGCTGGCCTTGGTGTATGCAGTGAATGCGCTCACCGAGTCAAAGATTGGGACCGTGGAGACCGGACGCTCTCCGGTGCAACGCGGATGCTTTTGGAAACGCCCTATGGAGGATTGCCGTCATGAGTGACAAAACAGGTATCGCATGGACAGACGCAACCTGGAACCCCGTAACCGGGTGCTCCAAGGTGTCGCAGGGCTGCAAACTTTGCTACGCCGAGCGTGAATGGGGCAGGCTTTCCGCCAATCCCAAGGCGACAAATTATTATGGCCGTGCGTTTACGGACGTGGCCTGTCATGAGGATCGCTTGGATCAGCCCCTGCGCTGGAAAAAGCCGCGCATGATCTTCGTGAACTCCATGTCCGACCTCTTCCATGAGGACGTGCCGGACGCATTCATCAACAAGGTGTTTGCGGTGATGGCCTTGGCGAAGCAGCACACATTCCAGGTGCTGACCAAGAGACCAGAGCGGATGCTGCGGTGGTTCGATCCCGGTTTCGACAATCGTGAGCATGCCGTTGGCCAGGCCATGCGGGAAATCGCGGCGGCCCGTGGCGGCGACGATGCGGGGCTGCCGGAATGGCCCCTGCCCAACGTCTGGCTAGGTGTATCGGTCGAGGACCAGGCCACCGCCGATGAACGCATCCCGTTGCTGCTGCGGGCCCCTGCCGCTGTGCGGTGGATCAGTGCAGAACCTATTCTGGGGCGCATAGACCTGGAGCATGTCCAGCTTGATGAAGACACCTACTACAATGCGCTTACGGGCGACACCTTGATGTTGAGCCACACCATCATCCCCATGGAAAACACACTAAATTGGGTGGTCTTGGGTGGGGAATCTGGAAATTCGGCACGCGTTCTGGACGCGCTTCATTTGCGGTCCTTGTTGATGCAATGCCAAAAAGCCGGTACCCCAGTCTTTGTGAAGCAGTTGGGGTATCGGTTCATGGACCTGGACAGGGTGGTTTACGGCGCCGGGGTGCCGACTACCGACATCGCCCGGCAATTAAGGAACCGTGCCGGCGCGGACATGGATGAGTGGCCGGAGGATTTGCGGGTGCGGGAGTGGCCGAAGGAGGTAGAAGCATGGAAAACCCAATAAGAGATTTTGATATTAATCAACCGTATACCGTAGAAGAAATCAGAAACGCTATACAGGATATCAAAGATGAAGAAGAAAGGATTGGTCACAAAGCGACAAGAAACATGAAAATCATAGTCTTAATGTGGATTTCTATTACGGTTGCATTGGCCATTATAGATAATGCTGCAACTGAGACGGTTTGTTTATCCATTCTCGGTTTTATGTTTTCGCTCATTCCTATGATGTTAGCGGTGGACGACGCGACCAAATGCAACTACACGGTTAAAGATTTTGTTTTTATAAATGCGCAAAATAAAATCGACAATATGATACCACGGGGTTCGGCTGAAAAAGTGCTAAGCTATGCAAAACAATATGCACAGATTCACGAATATGTCCACCGTGTTTCTGCTTCCGGGCGTGATTTATTGTTGATGGAACTGTCTGAGTTTGACGAATGGGTAAAGCATGAGAAGATTCGTGTTTCTTACTCTGAGATAGCAAGGTGTTAATGGTAGAGGCTGGCAGGAGTGGCCCGAAGTCGTCACGGAGGGGTTCCAGTGAAACGAATTCCGATTAAACAGCGCATAGTAACCGCACTCCAGGAAAACAATGGAATACTAGAGTATCAATCCTTACTTTACATAGTTTTTCCACCCGACCAGTATCCAGGAGCCTATCGGAACAGTTCCAATGGCGGGCCTCCTGGGTGCGCCATGGCGCTGGGCCGCGCATTGCGCGAAATGAGTGGGCAAGTGTTCGATTCCAACCATGAGTACGGACGGAAGATTTCCCTTCGGAGCGCGCATCACTTGCGGTCCTTGTTAATGCAATGAGCCTGCAGAAACGGGAGTGGTGGCGAAGCCATTATGTGGTGCGTGGATTTCCAATGATGATCCAGCGTTTTCCTGTCGATCGTGGCCGCATGCCGATGGATGCGGTCCCGCTGCGCGGACGTATTCTTTGGTGGCTGGGTGTGGTGCGCATACACGAGGATGGTGACGGGTGGTCGGGGGTGTTTCGGTGGTGGCACCCGATCACCTGGTGCTTGTTCGTTGCCATGATTCCGGTTTGCGCGGTTGTTGGAGAGGAAATATTTCGCGTTGTTCCGATGCGCGTAGGTCGGTTCTTTTTGGAGAATCCAGAAAGGTTGATCTGGTGGACACCGTTTTCCTCGCGCCAGGGTTTTCTGTGCAGCTTGCCGACAAAAGGAGGTTAAAATGACGCCGACTGATCGTGTGCCTGCCAAGGGCATTTCACCGGACATGACGCTGAACGCGCTCTTGTTCGCCATGGAGCGGCATAAAGGACAAACCCGGCGCGGCACCGATCTGCCCTACATCACGCATCCCATTGCCGTCAGCTATCTGGTGGCCCAGTTCAAGCGGTCGAAGCATCTGCAGGAACTGGTGGCCGCCGCCATTCTGCACGATGTGCTGGAGGATACGCCGACTACCTTCGCGGAATTGGCGGAGCAATTCACGCCGCTGGTGGCCAGCCTGGTTCTGGAACTCACCTCCGATCAGGCAGAGATCGATCGAATCGGTAAGCGGGAATATCTCAAGGCCAAGATGGCCGGTATGAGCAGTTACGGGCTCACGATCAAGCTGGCGGACCGGTTGCACAACATTTCCGACCGGCCCACCGCCAAAATGGTGCGGGATACTTTGGAGATCCTGGCGCACCTGCAGTCGCATCGGCGACTGACCGATCCGCAAAAGACCCTTATGGAACGAATCACCACGATATGCGAAGCCAAACTCGCGATGGCGGGAGAACCATGATAACCAAAGAAAACGAAGAAGCCTTCCTCGAAAAAATGGAGCGATACACGCACTCGATGAACTGCGTACCCGGGGGTCGCGTTTCGATTCCGGCAGCAGATCTGCTCCAGTTGGTCCGGATGGCCGCCGCTGGCCGGGATGCGGAAACACACCAGACGCGACATCCAGACGATGAGGCCATTGACCACTTCGCCACAGCGATGAGGGCCAAAATGCGTCGTTCACGCGAGAAAAAGGGGCGCGGCGGCTGGCAGGCGGCCCCTTCTGCCCACCTGACTTACTTGCTGGTGGAGCACCTGGAGAAAGGCGATCCGGTGGATGTGGCTAATTTCGCCATGATGCTGCACCAGAACGGGCAAAATCTCGATAAGATCGTCGTGTATGCCTATCGAAAAGCGATCGCCAGCGTGGCTGGTTCATCCGAACTAACGGATTAGGCTATGCCTTCCATCGAAGCCCATGTTCACCATGTGCCGATTCGAGAAGTGCAAGCGCATGGTGATCTTGTTCTTCGTGCGGAAGGATGGCTCCGGCGGAGCTGCGGATGCGGCGTGGTCATCCGTGACCCGTTCAGGGCGCTGACTCAGACTGGTGAACAGCCGGACGCGATTGGTTGGCGTGATGGCGTTTCCATATTAGTCGAGTGCAAGGTCAGCCGCGCCGATTTCCTGGCGGATCGAAACAAGCCGTTTCGCCAGGAACCGAGTCAGGGCATGGGAGACTGGCGGTTCATGATGTGCCCGCCCGGCCTCATTCAGGTTGGAGATCTGCCGGCTGGGTGGGGGTTGCTTTGGGCCGCCGGCAAGACGATTCGGCGTGTGCATGGCGTTCCCGGCAATACGGGATGGTGGCGTGACCGTCCCTTTGCAGGCTGCAAAGCAAGCGAGAATGCCATGTTGGTATCGGCACTGAGGCGGATGATTCTGCGCGGACATTTCGAAGAGATTTACGATGGGATTCCGTCAAGATAAGTCGTTTCTCAATCAACCAACCTTGTCCCATTGATGTCAAAAGTTTTGAACATCCACCCACGCGGATACGGGCGGCATGACCGATATTTGACAGCCGACTATGATAGCTATATACTAATCATATTCGCAAGGGAGTAACTTATGGAAAACGAACAAGGAAACCCGCAACGCTTCATGGATTTCAAGAACGAGTATGCGTTTAGGTCGTCGCCATTTTCCATTGGTGAAATTCATAGCGCATGGCTGCGGTTCACTGAGAACGAGGCGGAAGTTCGCCGGGAATACCCGTGGGCAGATCGCTTCGTGTGCGGATATCCGGTCCCAGATTTTCAGCGGGACTTAAAGTGGTCCGTCGCGCAGAAGACCAAGCTCATCCAGTCCATTTGGCTTAACATCGACATCGGCAGCTATATGGTCACCGACGGCGAGATGGCTAACGGGGTCATGGCGCGGTATTCCGATATGGTAATTGACGGGCAACAGCGATTGTCCGCGATAGAGGATTATTTTGCGGACCGCCTGGCTATCCCGGATACGCAGGGGGCGTTGCGGCTGTTCTCCGAAATTTCTCAGACGGACCAGCGTTTTTTTCTGCGCAGGATATTCTCCAGGGTTACCGTCGCGTCTCATGACGTGGATTACCTAAAAACGCTGTACAACCTGATGGCGTTCGGCGGCACGGCGCACGAGGAATCGGAGCGGGCGGTATGACTCATATCCTACTGATCGACGGCCATAACATCGGCTATGCCAGCATGTATGTCCCGGCGCTGTCCCGGCTATCTCATGCCGGCATGCCGACCGGTGGCATCATGGGCTTGGCGCAGTCCGTGATGCGGATCGTCAAGCTGTTCCCGGGTGCCGTGCCGGTCGTGCTCTGGGACGGCCATGCCGCATGGCGCAAGGACCTTTGCCCGGAGTACAAGGAGAATCGCAAGGATACGCCCGAAAAACGCGCTGTGGCCGACGCTTGGCGCCAGCAACAGCCTTGGGCCAGCGCCCTACTCTTGCAGATGGGAGTGATCCAGGCGCGCGCCCCTGACGCGGAAGCAGATGATCTGGCGGGACGGCTCTGCATGGATCTGTCGGCAATGAACGAACATGGAATCGATCTGATCACCATGGTTTCCGGGGACACGGATTGGTGGCAAGCCATCTCCGAGCGGGTGGACTGGTTCACGCCGATCGCAGACAAAGGCATGACCCTGGAAAAGCTGCGCACCAATGAGGCCAAGGACGGCCCCTTCACTGGGCCGGAGGAATACATCCTAGCCAAGGCCATAGCTGGTGACAGCTCCGACAATATCCCTGGGGTACCTGGTATCGGGATCGCCACGGCGGTCAAGCTCCTGCGGCTGCATGGGGGCCTGGACGGTATCCGGCGGGCGGTGGAGTCCGGATCTGCCAAGGACAAAAAATCGGTGGCCCTCGCCGGGCTATTGCCCATGATCGAGCGAAACCGGCGCATCATGGATTGGCGGCTGGCGCCGGAAGGATCGGAGTCCGCCAGCTTGGTCCGGGCGTCCTTCGACGCCGATGAGTGCCGCCTGCTGTGCGAGGAGTTCGGCCTGGACCGTTTGGCGGAGCGCCTGTCCGGAGAATGGATGGCGGACGATGGTCTCGCTGCGGCGTTCCGGTACTGTGAGAGTGTTGCTTAGGTGCTGAAGGGGATGGGTCACCAGAATTCCCCCTGTCTCGGCTTCTGCACGACCGCCCTGGGCGATGACGTGTGCAAGTCCTGCGGGCGGACGTTCGAGGAGGTCAACCGCTGGATCGTCATGACGCCGGAGGAGAAGGCCGCTGTCTGGGAAAGGCTGAACGAAAACGGCTGGTGGGAAACGCAACGGAAATTGATGGGGAAGCGATGAAGATCATAGCCCAAATCGGATACTCACAGACAGAAACATGGATCGCTCGCGTCTATGGTGATGCGAGCGCGGCCAGATTGGAAGACATCGCCTCCTTGCCAAAATCAGGCTGGATGCCGGTCGGAACGGTGGAGTTTTGCCGGGCGGCCATGGCACACCAATGCATTGTCGAATCAGCGCCATTGGATTATCCGGAAGCATTGGCGAAGTGGATGCCGTATGGCGGGCACGTTCTTTGTCGCTACGGCGAGATGCCACACGGCTGGACGCCGGAACAGCACCAGGGGATCCATGGCAAACCGGTGGTCACCAAGCTGGCCGAAAGCCTCTGGAAGCCGGACACGCCATTCTGGGCATCCCCTTATCATCGCTTTGGCCCGGAATACCGCTTCTATGTGCTGCGCGGCGAAATCTTGGGTTACGGTCGCTACGATGACCGGGAAGACGACCAGAGCGATCCCCTGTCCCTCGATATGAAGGCTGTCCGGGAGATAATCAATGCCTATCAAAAAGCGGGATCGCCGGCCGGATATGGCCTGGACGTTGGCGTATCCGACGAGGATGGCATGACAAAGTTGGTCGAGATCAATGATGGCTGGGCGCTGGGTTTTTATAAAGGGTCTTGCTCCCATCGGGATTATTTGCGGCTGCTGGAGGCCAGGTGGATAGAAATATCGGCGCATCTTGCCCAGGCGGTTTCTTATGGATAATTGCCAGCGGTGTACCACTCTTTGTGCATCCCGCACCCAGATCGTGTTCCCCGACCTGCCTGAATTTGGCAGGCCTTGCCGCATCCTGGTGGTCGGTGAGGCCCCGGGCGCTGATGAAGACGCTCAGGGCAAGGGTTTCGTAGGACGTGCCGGACGCACGCTGCATGCGCTCATGGAAGAGCATGGGATGCGGCGCGGGTACGACTACGGCTGCGCCAACGTGGTGCGGTGCCGTCCGCCGGAGAATCGGAGGCCGACCAGAACGGAGATCGAGGCATGTTTGCCGTTGCTGGCCGATACGATTTCCAGCGCGAAACCCCAGGTGGTGCTGGCGGTAG
>JAJYPA010000625.1 GCA_021795795.1 Pseudomonadota bacterium
CACCGGCAACTCCATGCCCAGACCCTCAGGGATAATGTATCCATCCCGGACCAAGCATAGGTTCCCGATTTATCCATTGCTATTTGGCCCCCTCCGCTTTTTGTTATGCCGACTTTAAAAGGAAATATGGTGAGAGAACCGAGCGGGCGCAAGACACTCGGGAGATCATTTCGTTCTCTAGTAAAACCATCCCTGGAAGCATTTATCATATACGCCATTCGTGCTTGAGCGTTCTCTTTGTTGCCTCCCCAACGTTTGATGAGATCCCCTCTATGGATAAAATATTGAGATAGATTGGTGGTCAGGACCATACCGTTTATCCTGGCATCAGGATCGTTCAGTTTTACCATCTGTTCGGCCACAGCAGTTATGGCTCCACCGGGGTTGGTATTTCCGCTACCAGGATCAAAAATGCCATTTGTCATGTGATAAATCTCCTGCGCCCCACTCAGTGCGGCATCGGCGATGTCCAGGGCAGGGAGAATCACTTTTGAAGCAGCATCGATGCCTTGGTCCAATGCGTTGGTAGTCTGAGCAATTGCATTGGTGATTGTCACGGTAGCTTGTCCGACCACCGGTATCCAGGACACAAGAGCGCCCAGGCGCTGAATGTTTAGGCCGAAAGTTTTGACGTAATGTGACCATGAAACCAGGCTAATCGTTTGCCCAATAGCAACCTGATTGGCAATCATTGCGCGATTGGTGTAGGAGATGAAATTGAGTTCGCGTGCTTCCATTTTCATGGCGGAGAAAGCGGCAGCGTCAGCGGCATTTTGAGTTTTTAGTTTGGTGGCGGCGAGTTGTCCGGTATTAAAGACGAAGAGAGCAGTGAGCAATACTATGGGAATCAAGACCGTGGCGAACAGGGCGGCTTGTCCGTATTCTGTATGCTTCCCCACGATAAGAGAACCGCTTTTCAGCCAAAGAATACGCACACTATATCCCCTTTCTGCGTGAGCAATCATGATCTGAATGGACTTTTTTAAATCGCCTCAGATTATGGGCGGGGTGACCCCCCGCCAGCGGATGATTACTGGCCCATATCCGATTTGTAGTCACTCATGTTTTTCTGCTTGCCCGCGTTGGTTGTCGCCTCTCCGGCCGTACCTTGGGCTGCGGTAATATCGGAATCCGCCTTTTTGCCAGATAACTCCTGAGAAATACCTGCCATCTGATGGCGTAGGGTTTGCCCGAAGAAAGAAAATACGGCAATGCCGGTAATCGCAATAAGTGCAACAATTATCAAATATTCGGTCATGCCTTGGCCGTGTTCTACCTGAGAAGTTGGAATAAAGGAATGGTATTTCATGGTTCCTCCAAGATGGGGCTGGGATGGTATCTGCCACGGAAATATTCAAACATAGATAAGAACATCGCACAATATGGCCAATAGTCACTGTGATGTGCTGTAATATAATGAAAGATATAGCTATTAATAATGCTCCATATCTGTTATAAAAATGGTACATGCATGAAGGAATGATATAGGAAGAGATCAGATAATTCTGGGTACCAAATGTTATTGACCCGTGTTCTGTAAAAACGGATGTGTGAACCTTAAAGTAAACAGGATGGTGCGATTCCTTATCCCTTGGAGTTGAGCTGGGAAATGATCGTTGTTGCCGTAAAAAAACACCGGACAACTTGTCCGGTGCGCTCGGTGCTGGTGATCTGTAAGGGTGCGATCAGTTACCCAATATGCCCTGTACCAGGTTACGCACACCCTGCTGTATCTGATGATTGGTCTCGCTGCGTACCGTGTCGACAGTGGTATTGATTAGTTCAGCGCCAGGGGTGTTGGCTCTGGAAGAGCTTGCGGTTTGACTGGTATTGTCATGATGCACATTGGCGGTGACGATGTTTGCCGATTGGCGGCCAGCGAGGGCCCCGGGGGTGAGGTTCACGACTTCCACGCGACGGTTTTGCGCGCGACCTTCTTCGCTGTCGCTGTCGCTGTTTGCTACGGGCCGTGTGGCGCCGTATCCGATGACTTCGATCCGTTGATCCGCTATGCCTTGCGCCGTCAAAACCGATTTTACGGTCAAGGCGCGATGCAGCGATAGCTTCTGGTTATAGGCAACGGTACCCACCGGATCGGTGTGCCCTTCCAGGCGTACCCGCAGGGAAGGGTGCTGACGCATCAACCGAGACAGTGCGATCAGGGTGGGCTGCGCATCCGGCCGGAGGGTCGCCTGGTTGAAGTCGAAGGGCAAATGCATCGCGAAGCGGCCTTGTTGAACCAGGGCGTTGGCCATATTTTCGCGGTTCATCTGCCCAGCATCGCTGCTGACCATACCACTTTGCATGGGTTTTGTTTGTACCGCGTAAACGGAGGCTACCTGGGAGTGGCCAAATTCCGTATTGTCATTGATGAATACCAGTGTACGTACCCCATTGCTGACGCGATGCTCGGCGGTCAGCATGCGACCATCATTAAAGTAAAAGTTTTCGACGCCGCCGGTGTAACCGGTCGGCGCTCCCCGCCAGACGGGTGTGCTTAGGGGGGCTCCTTTACGTGTACATCCGTGGTCCGCACACTGCCACAAAATGCGAAACCCCGCGCGTTGCAAGGCCTGCTGGTAGTTGCGGATAAATTCTAGCGGTGAGCGATCCTCGGGCACTTTGTATCTGATGTAGGTTATCCGGCCTTCCACAGTCTCCGATCGGGTCAACCCTGTTTTGCCCAAGGGTCCGAGGGGAATGACGATTTCATCGTAGTGGACGGTTTTGTAGTGGTCGATGACGCTGCCGGGGTAGCGTCCCAGAAAAGGTAGATCTTGTCCGGAGTCGTCCAATGCGAGGACGGGGCTGGCGAACAGGAGCAACAGTAAGCCGATTCGCCGGGTAAACGTGCGCATGTTTCCTCACTTATGCTTGGTGGGGGAGGGTGCGGTTGCCTCCGGATCTTTTGTTTTCGATGGTTTTGAGCAGACGTGCCAGGAGCATCCGCCGGTTGGGTACTCCATGTCGTCTGCACAAGACGGCGATCCGGGAGCGGATCGTGCTTTCGCTCTGACCGATCTGGGCGGCAATCTCGTTCTGCCCGATGCCCTCCACGAGCATTTGCGCAATACGCAAGTCCGTTGGGGTGAGTTCGGGATGGAAAGGCGCTTCAATTTCGAGGGTCGTGTAGAGGATGAGCAACTCTGCCTGGACATCCCTGAGTTCCATGTCACTCAACGCGCGAGTGATATCCAGGTGGAAGAGGGCAATTTGGGTAGGAGCGGGGTTGCAGAGGAGGCTCATCGCGAGTTGCGAGCATGTCGCGATGCAGTAAGGGTGTGGACTCCCGGAGATTGCCTCGCGTTGTGCCCGGACGATCAATTCTCTGGGTGGGGCGGGCCAGCGCCCCGCAGGGTAGCGCCACCAGGATCTGGTCTGCCAGCCTTTGTAGCGGCGGAGCAGGCGATAGACCTTGATTTGGCGAAACCAGCCCTGTTTTCGCCATTTGCTGGCGAAATCGGAAGGTGACTTTCCCAGGGCATGACAATTGAGTGCGGGGCCCGTGCCGCACGCCGCAGGCTGGGCCAGTAGATTCAGCCACATATTCGCTCCCTCCGATACGGAGAATTATATAATTTAACTTGTAACCGATGTTACCGCGCCCCGCGCTGATGTCAATACATGACATGACTACGCCTGGACTAGATCAGGCCAAACAGTTTTTGTCTTGACGGAAGGGGCCACTATAGGCTCCAGCCCGGCCCATCTCCACTCGCCCCGGAAATTCCGGCCAAAGCATAGAAGATCAGCGTGAAGGCAGAAGACTCAATACTTGATGGTCTCGGTGCGATAGTGCCATGGAGAAAATCGTGGCACAAAGGTAAGGCATACGCCTTCTGGAGCGGACCTGTGACCGGTTATGCCTGGCATGCAGGAGGACACCCCCATCCCACCGGTCGCCTTAGCGGCGCCTCATCGTAAAATGCGATAGGGCCTAGGTTTTATCACCTAGGCCCTGGTTTA
>JAJYPA010000626.1 GCA_021795795.1 Pseudomonadota bacterium
AAAATGAGATCAAAAGAGACCAGTCAGCCAAACGTAGGCTGCCATTTCTTGTGAAGTGGCAGCAAAACACAAAAATCTCGTCTCGCGCGTAATGTCCAACCATAATTCGAATGTCCACAGTGCAGCGGAAGCGGTCATTGCCTTCCAAGTTGCGAACGAGTAATATTTCGTGCTGAAGCCTTCAGGTCGGTGAGCCCCCCTCTGGGTAGGGCAATTCTGTCTTTTGTCTGTAGCGTAGGGTATCTCTCTTGGACTATGACGATCATTACGCACGCTGGTCTTATGAGCAACTTCTACTTCAACAGCCGCATATAGCATATGACGGTTTGTGGAGAGTCGGCTGGCGCCACTTTGTAGTCTGCCCTGCGTTAGCAACAGCGCAAACATCTGACGGAGAAGATCTTGCCAACTGGTTCAATAACAACTGCTGTGTAATTACTGCCCCAATTGAGATCGTTGCCTCATGTCCGCAAGGGGCAGAACAGGTACCGGAAAGAACGGCTGAAGAACGTGCGGCATTGGTCGGCGTGCCACGAGTTAGACGCAATGTTCTGGTCGACATGGGCCTTGTCCTACCGAAGCAGTTTCCTCCTTTCACAATTCGGTTTGCTGCCGCGACCGTTGTGCTTGTCACAAGAGAACGCCTGAACACTTCGCAGGAAGAAGACGCACAGACAGCTTTTACCTCAATCGGCTATGGCACTCTCAATTTCGATACAGACCCAGCTTGGGATAGCGAGACGGACGCCTTTCGCGAACCGGGAAGACAAGGCGATCTCGACCTTCTTCCCAGCCGTCGGCTGCCAACATGCGTCGGTGCCTCATTACGGTCGTTGCTAGAGGAGGACGAGGATTTCTGGATCGATAACAGGAATCAGGTTCTAGCCTCGCCGCACACCGATCCCAACAGTCTATTACCGGTGACATGGACGTCATCTAAGGGGCTCAGCTGTTTTGTAGAAGCTACCGCACTACACCCCGAAAACATTCGGACGTATCTGTCTATCTATGACACTGTCCATCTTGCCCTCCCGATAGCTGAACAATTCCAATTCACCTGCGAAGCCATGGGGGTAACACCCATGGAACTTCGCAAATTAGTCGAGATGGGGCGGCTAAAGATCGTGTTGCCACAGCCATTGGATCGCTATCGCCCTGACTGGCTCAGCGAGGTGGCGGACAATGCACCGCATGGCCTACTGTTTTCACGCCGACTTGCAGCGGCAACCATTGCTGACGCGCGGCGTCGTATCCCGTTGCTGTATCCGCCGCTGGGCCCTGCTGATCGCTACTTACTACTTCATACACTCCTAACCAACTCCCAAAAGCTTGTAAAGGCTGACAAAGAAGGGCAGTTTGTTGCGTCACTAAAATACCTATCGTCGACATGGGCTCAGACGGAATGGTTAGTACAGTCACGCGGCGCCATGGGTACCACCGCTTTTGGGGTTGGTGGTCTTTCGGCGATGCTTTTCGAACACTTGACTGGTCGGGATTTGCGACTGGAACTCTGGGGTGCGGGACTCAAAGTGAGTTGGGCTGCAGCCTTGGGATCACATGCATTCCCCTACAAATCCGATGGACACGACTATGACGAAACCGCTTTATGTGACTTTGTCGCGAGCGTGTATTCTCCGATACAAAACCTGAAAATTAGCACTGTACCGCCCCTTGCTTTAACGGCGATTGCGGACATTTTAGCTATCAACAATAACGTACCTGTTATCGATTTTGCAGAGGGATTCTCAACAGTAACTATCAGTCGCTTGCGCAAATTTATTTTGAACATCAGCAAGGAGAGTTCGGACGCGGAGTCGCTGGAGAGCGCGATTCGCTCCTTCAATAGGGAGGTGCGCCACTATGAAAATAGGGCAGACAGGTTACAACGTGTCGACATCGTAGGGTTGTTGGCGGGGGTGGCGGTCGCCTCCGGTGTGGTAGTGAATCCCGATATTGCGCGCATGGCCCCGCTCGCAGCCCCGATCCTAGGGTTCCTTTTAGGAATTGCCATAGATGAAGCGCCACGCCGTTATGAAGGTGCCGGTGCAATCGTGGACTTTCTGAACTCGGTTCTCACGTGCCGGAATAACCCAGACGCTGTCCTTATTGCGCGTGCACGAAAAGATGTGGCGGCGTTAAAACCATAATGTCCGAGAAAATCCTGACCGAATCTTTCAGGAGCATGAAAGTATAATCTCGCCCAAGCTAAAATCTGCTAATTATCTGGGTATATTGAAAATAATATCCCTATAGGTGCAAGCATGTTCCATTTGCTCGTCTCATATGAAGGATGGTCAGAAAACGCCGGGGCAATACCGACCGGAAGGATCTACATTGATCAATCCGAGCAGACGCTTAGTGAATTCCGGGGTGAAAATGGTGTTCTGAATATTGATGCTGTTCGTAGAATACCAGCGTTACTCATGACGGAAATCGGGGGCACCGGACCCAGTTCGGTAAAAATTGGGCATATTACCTCCGTATCTCAGGGTTCCCGCAATACGACATTACAGTATAGTACCGACAGCGGTGTTCCTTCGGTTTCCAATTCTGAGTTCCAGGCGCTAGCACGCCAACACGGCCTTAGCACTGGAGCGCTGAACCATACTCATTGGGAAATAGTTGATTTTGATTTATATCGCCTCATGCTACTGCGTTGTCAACGTAATCAGCTTTCACCGACAGTATTCAGCTTCGAGCAAGCTGGTAGCCCGCAGGATAATCTTGTATCAGTGATGATGCCATTTGGCGCCGAGCTTACCTCTGTGTATGCCTCGCTACAATCTGCAGTGCAATCCATCGGCATGGAAGCAAGACGAGCAGATGATCTATGGGAGCATCAGTTCGTGATTCAAGACATAGTTTCACTTATTGCCAGGTCGAGAGTTGTGATATGTGATTGCTCTGGTCGCAATCCAAATGTGTTTTATGAGGTTGGCATAGCGCACTCATTAGGTAAGGAAGCTATCCTCATCGCGCAAACCGAAGCTGATATCCCATTCGATCTCAGGCACATTCGATACCTCAAGTACCTGAATAATAAAGAAGGCCTAAATATTCTTAGCCGGGAAATTGCGAAACGCATCCAGACAATATTGCGCAATCCATAGTGTTCACGCAAGTGCGTATTACAACTCGTTCCAACCGATTCGTCTCCTTGATACGGTTCTCTCGGCTGAGTTAACTCGCTGAAGGTCCACTGTGGGCCGGAGATGTTATTTGATCACCGCCAATGAATGACTGCTTCCTGCTACAGGCCATCAGGCTGCATGGCAGAGGAAGCTATCATGCAGAACATGATGAGCAAGTGGCACGGGGTGGGGAGGTCCCCCCTGCCAAATAAAGCCTACCACGGTATTCAATAAAGCGAAGCGCTGATTCTGGTCACAGAATCCTCAATCCGCGCAAATCAAAAATAGCAATCCCAACTAAGAAGATTATAATTAATATGAGTTTTATCCATTTTAATTTTCCAGATTCCAGCGCTTTAGTTGATATTGACGACAACGTATTTGATGCAATTCCTAATGGGATAACCGCTAATACTAGTTTTCCAACGGTTACTATTGGAAGATTATGCGGAGTCGAAATGTTTTTATATTTTGCAAAATAAGCTATTAAATGTTGAAGAGATGTGCTGCTTTCCAATACGAGAACAGATATTGCTATCATCAGCAGAGAATATAGTATCTTTGAAAATTTTTCGATAGGTTCCTCGTCTGATATTATGGAAGAAGAGCCTATTATGAAAAAAAGCAGCGCAATAGATACTGCCGTTTGTATTGATTCAAACATTTAACCTCCGTAAACAATCTTATTCGAGACCGACCCAACGTCCGCTTCCAGTCTGACGGCGCCGTTCCCGGCCGTCCGTAACATCCTGATCCTGCTGGATACCGACCGGCAATCTTGAGGGTTAAGATAGGACATTTCGGTAAGGTAGCTAATTTCATGCCGCGTGGCCG
>JAJYPA010000627.1 GCA_021795795.1 Pseudomonadota bacterium
ATTCTACAGGGCATGGCGCTCATGGCATTTCTATTTACGACGACACTCTGGTTGAGCTACGCCTTTTTCTTCGCCTATATGTTCGGCTTGCGCATTGCTGCTCAAAAAAAGATCATCCAATCGCTGGTATTCGGATTAGCCTACCTTCTGGTAAACCTCGGCCTGCTAGCGCTGCTGCAGTCATCGACCGGTTTCATGCTTTGGTTCTTGGGACTTTGCATGCCCTTGGTACTGGTTATCTGGGTGTTTTTCACCCATCGGCAGGCAGTGCGCAAAATGGGGCGGGAAGACTGGGTGCTTGATGCCACCGCTTAAGGGCATTTGCACAAAACACTATTTCTGTCAGGCACTACCTAGTTGTTCTAACTTTACCACCCTGATCTCCGAATGGCCGTTAACGTCTAGCAACGGAAACCACGCAAAGCCGGTTTTTGGATCGACAGCCACACTGTGTGCATCCGATCCAACCCATCCAAACCAAATATTTTTCATCGGCTTCGCGACTTCCGACCCAATTTTAAAGACGGCCACGACACCTGACTCACTTCCCACCCAAAGGCGCTGCCTCACAGTATCAAGTGACAATACATCCGGATTTTCGCCAACAATGTTGAATTGAAGCGCTTTGAAGTCGGGCAATCGCATGACAAGAATTTTCGACTGGTCATTTTTTACCTCTCCCGGCGGAAGGTGCAAATGTCCCGTACACGCGATAAATGCCAGATTTTTCGATGTATCCAACAAAAGTCCGTGGTTATTAACACAACCTTGGGGAAGTGGAATGCGTCGCGTAATCTTTAGCGACTTTGGGTTAATAACAGCTATTTGGTTTAACGTCTGAATATTAACAATGATTCTCTTCGTTCGCGGATCATAAACCACATTTCCAGCTTGGCCACCCAGAGGTATACTAGCAAGAACTCGCATAGGATCACCGCCAATTACGACCTCGCGCCCTGCTCTTTCATTGGAAACAAACAATCTCGACTCTTTTGGAACCCACGCGCTTCCATCAGGAAAAATAGAAACAGGCAGCTTCCGAACAACTCGCAAATTTATTAGGTTGACGACATCGACGACCCCATTTCCCCAAACATGAGGACGGTCCGGCGGAGCAAGCAAGGGATATCCAGGAGAACTGATAAAGGCTAAATTACCCCGCGGTGTTATTGTAATGCCAGTGGGCTGAGAAATTCCAGAAATTTCACCACGAAAACGATAATTGTGCGTACTGAATACTAAAGTACGATTAGCTCCTTCCTGGTTCACGTATAATCTCGCGTTCTGCTGATCGATCGCAGAATAATCGAATCGCGCCGGGGCACCAGGAATCTCGATCTTCTTAACTGTTACCAGCCGATCCTGAGCACTCGCCAAAATAGGGTAGAAAGAACACACTAAGGCTGGTATACATACCATATACTTTAGCTTAATCATTTTCTATCTCCGTAATACGAAGTCATTTGGAAACTGTTAGACCAGCATGGCGCTCAGCGAGCATTTACCAATGGTATTATAATCCCGAAGCACTGTTTTGTTCAGAATTTCGCACTTTCCATGATATAAAATGCGCGGCCTGCACCGGGCTATGCCAAGACTGGATCCGCTCCGACAGAGGTGGGTTGGTGTAACCCCCAGATCCATATGCTCCCCGAGCAGCCCAGCTTCCCGCCTCGACCACATGAGTCTGCCCGCCGGACCCCTGAATCCATACCTCGTTCGCGCGGCTGGAATCTACGGACCAGCGGCCGGGCACGCCGTGCCGCTGCGCTGCGGGAGAAAAACGGGCGCTCGCGTCCTTTATACCTGGACACCGGCCTTGCGGGCAGTGGTTCCAAAGGCGCGAGGGTCGCGGCGCAGGATAGGATCCCTCTCGTTGTTTGCCTCCCAGGATGGGACACCTTATACCGTCCGCGGATGGAACAGCGCATGGCGCCGGTTGTTGGCCAAGTCGGAGGTGGATGACTGCCATTTTCATGATATACGCGCAAGCCCTAGCCGGCCATGCCAGCGGCGATATGGCCGAGGCATATATCAGAGCCAGGGAAGCGGAGCAGATCACCCCGCTGAGCAGAATTGTAGAAAAATGCGATGATTGGAGAAAAAGGAATCAGGACAAAATACCCTAACCCCTTGATTTATTGGTCGGGGCGAGAGGATTTGAACCTCCGACCACCTGAACCCCATTCGGCCATTCAAAATCCTATACCATAACAGTTTCATTACACATTATTACAATTTGCTTGCTAATACCACCTTTTGAGGCATGCTTGTAACATGTTGTTATTATTTGTATTTATAGACATCAGTTAGCCGCATATTAGATGCCCTATCGTGGGTAAATCTACCCGTTTCGTATGATTCCCGCAATGCCTGCTATAACCCCGACATGATACGCAAACCGATGAGGCTTTCCGTGAAAAACTACCTTGGATCTCGTTTTTTCCCTTGGGTCATGCTGCCTCTGGAAATATCTGCGCTACTCCTCACCGGCTGCGCCCGCATACATCCCGCCGAAACGGTTGCCATGCCCGTACCACCCATCAATCCGACCCTGGATCGTGCCGCTGACAAGGTGGCGGATGCCTGGCACCTGCTGGCGGTCGAGAACGCCGCCGTGCATCCCCCGCTAGACGGATCGCCGGCATTGCCTCCCGCGTTGTCCCGCACCGTGCCCATCGCCTGGACCGGACCGATCGCCCCACTGGTTCACAAACTCTCCAACTTCGCCGGTTATCGTCTGCATATACAGGGAAGGACGCCACCGGCGGATATCATCGTCCATCTCTCGGGATACCGTACCCTGTTCGATGATTTCCGGGAAGCCGCCGTCCAGGCTGGGAGTCGCGCGGATCTCACCGTCAACGCCACCACGCGAACCGTCATGCTGCGCTATCTGGGGAGTTGAGGCATGTGGACCTTACCGCAACTGGAACACCTGCGTCCGACCACCGCGCTAGCCGCGCACACCGCATCCCCCTTGCACCTGGAGCGCAAGGCCCTGGCACAGGAAGCGGAAACCTTTGGTGCGCAGGGCGGACTCGCTGCGGAAACGCACGTCATCAACCAGGTGCTGAACGCCCAAAGCAAACGCCTTGATCAGGTCTTCAATTTCGCGCCACTTGTGGAAAAAGGCGGCATCCTGCCGCCCGTCATCATCCAGGGCAGCCGGCAGGCGCACTATGCGCCCAATGTGATCCGCATCGCCGATGCCGTCTACCTGATCGTCCGGCCCGCCTCCTTTCATTCCGTCACGCCCACCTGGCGCTCTTATCTTCTGCGCCACTTCCGTCAACCCTCCCTGCAGGACATTCCGCCGGCCTTATTGCCCCACACTGCGGCACAGCGCGTGATCTGGGTGCAAGCCGCCGCCCGGGGATGGGCCGCGGGACTGCAGGAAGCGCATATCCTGTACCGGGAGGACCTGGCCCGGTTGACCATGGGTCTGACGGGCATGATCCGCTATCAGCGGCTGCTCCTGGAGGGCAAGGTTGCTCAACCGATGGTCGCCGTCGCCCATCTCGGCGTGGAACGCGGTCAGCGCCTGGATGGTGTGCCGCAACGGATGGCCGTAGGGGTTGCCGAACACCGCATCACCCGCCCCGCCGGTTTCCAGGCGCCCCGCCACTGGCGGGTCTTGCCGAGATGAGCATTGCCCTGACGGAGGAAACCTTTCCAGGTGTGCGCCTGGCGCCGCCGAAAGTGCGTTTCCCCATCATCCGCAAAGAGGAACACATCCTCCAGTTCCTGATTGGCCTGACCAGGGGGCCCCTGGCGGACTTCTCGGATGTCGACTTCCTCACCGGCATGCCGCCCATGGTCATGCAGCATGGCCGGCGCTACCTGCTGGATCGCGAGGTGGACGCCCGCGATACCGAAGTGCTGGTGGAAGCCTTTTACACCAATGGCTGGGGAACGCTACAAAAAACCCGGCGGGGTATCCGAACCCTCTTTACGGTCCCTG
>JAJYPA010000127.1 GCA_021795795.1 Pseudomonadota bacterium
CGATTCGGATCAATTGCTGCTAATTGAAGGCGTTGAATCTGTTGATTTTTTCTTGAGAACCGTGTCGACTCGTCTCAAAATGATCATGGACGATCACTTTGGCATTTGTGGTGTGTGGGGTGGGCAAACCTTTCTTTGTGCCTTGCCGTTCGCCGGTGAGGCCGCAGGTAGCGTGTTTGATCGTCTGGCCAAGGCCGTATTTGCACCGGTAGACGATTTTGATGTTGTCGTCACGCTGCACGGACGAGGTGGTTATTCCAGTGTTCGGCCAAAAGAAGTGGAAACGCAGCAGGCTATTGACGCCACCGTGCGCCGGGCGGGATTCGCGCTTGCCAGCCAACACAAACGAAGCAATCTGGTGGTGGAGTTCAACCAGATCATGGAGGACACCGCTCTGCGGCGTAATCTGTTGGAGCGTGAACTCGCCCTGGCGATGGCGCAGGAACCAACGCAGTTTTTTCTGCAATTTCAACCCAAAGTGGATTTAACCCACGAGACCATCGTGGGCGGTGAGGCGCTGCTTCGCTGGCAGCATCCGGAATTGGGTTTTATCTCGCCGGTTGATTTTATTCCCATTGCCGAAGAAAAAGGCCAAATAGAAGCACTTGGCCTGATTGTGATCGAGTACGCTTTGCAGTTTGTGCGCCAGATGCAAGCGGAACTGGGGCGTGCGGTGCCCATTGCGGTGAATGTATCGGGCGTGCAGCTTGAGTTGATGCAGGCCAAGGGGCAAAGTTTCGTCGCAGAAATCCAGCGCCTGTTGAGTCAATACGCCGTGGCACCATCGCTATTGGAGTTGGAAATTACCGAGTCGGCGTTGATGATCGGTTTCGATTGGGTCATCGATACGCTGCACCAGTTGCGCGCTATGGATATTTCGGTGGCCTTGGATGATTTTGGTACAGGCTATTCCTCGTTCGCCTATATACAGAATCTGCCGATTTCCACCCTGAAAATCGACCGTGCCTTTGTCGATAATGCTGCAAACAGTCCACGCCAAGCTGCGTTATTGGGCGCGATTGTACGCATGGCGCTGGATCTTGGCCTGACGACGGTAGCCGAGGGCGTGGAAACGCTGGAAGACATCATGCTTCTTCGGCAATTCAATTGCCCGATTGCTCAGGGCTACTATTACAGCCGCCCGCTCATGCCCGATGATTTCATCGCATTGCTTCGGCAACCGAGTTGTGCCCCTGCCGTGTCATAATGCACCCTTGCTTTCGTTCTCCACTTTTTTGCCCTCATCTTATTTAGAACTTACACCATGTCTGATTCCAAACTCGATCCCCGCCAAGCGGCTCTCGATTACCATGAGTTTCCCCTGCCGGGTAAAACCGCAACGGCCATCACCAAGCCGGCGCAATCCGCCCGTGATCTTGCGCTGGCTTATTCACCCGGCGTGGCTGAACCCGTTCGTGCCATTGCCGCGAACCCGGATGATGCCTATCGCTATACCAACAAGGGCAACCTTGTGGCTGTGATTTCCGATGGCTCGGCCATTCTGGGTCTCGGGAATCTCGGTGCGCTGGCGAGCAAGCCGGTAATGGAAGGCAAGGCGCTTCTGTTCAAGAAATTCGCGAACATCGACGCGATTGACCTTGAAGTGGAAACCCAGGAGCCGGGGGAATTCATTGATACCGTGCGTCGGTTGGGGACGAGTTTCGGCGGCATCAATCTGGAAGATATTTCCGCCCCGCGTTGTTTTGAAATCGAACGCGCGTTGATCGAGGCGATGGATATCCCCGTATTCCACGACGATCAGCATGGCACGGCCATCATTATCGCCGCCGGTTTGGTCAATGCATTGAAAATTCAGGGAAAAAAACTCGAAGATATTCGATTGGTATTGGTGGGCGCGGGTGCCGCCGGTACGGCGACCTTGCGATTGTTGCTGGATATGGGGCTAAATCGCGAGCAGCTGCGCGTGGTGGATAAAGTCGGCGTCCTGCACACCGGTTTGACCGATCTGCCGGCACACCATGCCGCCGTAGTGGCCGAAACCGATGACCGGACACTTGAAGATGCCCTGCGTGGTGCCGATGTGTTCCTCGGACTGTCCGCACCGAACCTGTTGAGTGCCGAGATGCTCAAAAGCATGGCCGCTCGCCCGGTGGTGTTCGCGCTGGCCAATCCGGATCCTGAAATCCGCCCGGAATTGGCGCACAGCGTGCGTGATGATCTGATCATGGCGACGGGACGCAGCGATTATCCCAATCAGGTGAACAATGTGCTGGCGTTCCCGTTCATTTTCCGTGGTACGCTCGATTGCCGCGCATCGCGCATCACGCCGAACATGAAAATCGCCTGCGTCGAGGCGCTGGCGGCGCTGGCGCGTGAACCCGTGCCCGAGAGCGTGCTGTCGGTCTACGGGGTCGATACATTGACCTTCGGCACCGAGTACATTCTGCCCAAGCCATTCGACCCGCGCCTCATTGAGCGGCTGCCCGCCGCAATCGCTGCCGCCGCCGAGAAAGACGGCGTGGCGCGAATGGCTTATCGGCCTTATCCGTCTTCATCGAACGCGTGAGCGAACATTCGTTGGCGCAGCAAGATATGTATCAGGTTATGTCTGAACCGACATCTTCGGGTTCGTCGCCTGCCGTGAGCCGTGCTTGGCTCATCGACTCCCACGCGCAGATCTGGCGAGCATGGCACGGGGCGGATAAAACCCGTGTTGATGCCGATGGCCAGCCTGTCGGCGCGCTTTTAGGGTTCGCCGATGCCTTGTTGACACTGCTCGAATCGGTGTTCGACCAAAACATCCAGCCACCTGTGGCGCCTCATGCCGAGCATGGGCCCGTGATTGTCTGTACCTTCGATGCACCGTGCAATCGCAGCTTCCGGCAAGCCATCTACCCCGCATACAAGGCCCACCGTCCGCCCGCACCCGCCGAGCTGACCGCACAACTCCCGCGCTGCCGCGCCCTGGCCGAGGCGGCTGGCCTCTGTGCCATCGATCATCCGGGCTATGAAGCCGACGATGTAATCGGCACCCTCGTGCAGCGTTTGCGCAAACGAAACCGTGCCGTCACCATCATTACCGGCGATAAGGATCTGGCCCAGTTGCTGGGGCCGGATGATCGCTGGTTCAACCCGATGCGGCAAAAAGTGCTGGCGTACGGCGACGTGGAACGGCACTTTGGCGTTAAACCGCAGCAAATCGCGGACTGGCTCGCACTGACCGGGGATACCGCCGACAATATCCCCGGCGTGCCTGGCATCGGCCCGCGAATTGCCGGTAATCTGCTCAAGAAACACGGCACGATCGATGGGATTTACGCCAATCTGGCTGCTGTATACGGCATGAAATTCCGCGGGGCGCCGCGCGTGCAGAAACTGCTGGCCGAAAATGAGCCCTTGGTGCGTTTGTCGCGCCAGCTCACCGGCATTGTGTGCGATCTGCCCTTGAACCTTACCCCTTCCCCCTGGTTGGGTATCGGCGAGAATCTGCCTCAACTTCTGCGTGCGGCGGGTGTTGATGAGTACCGGATCGCCCGCTGGGCGCGGCTGCCCCGGTTTGAGAAATCGCAATCGGTTGCCGCCTGATGACATGTTGATTGCGTTCAACAAACCATTCGATGTCCTCTCGCAGTTCACGCCGGAACCCGGTTCTTCCGCGGCCACACTGGCCGATTTCATCAATCAGCCGAATGTCTATGCTGCGGGTCGGCTGGATCGGGATAGCGAAGGATTGTTGCTCCTGACCGATGATGGTCGTTTGCAGGCGCGACTCACGCAACCCGATGCCAAGCAGCCCAAAACCTATCTGGCTCAAGTTGAGGGCGAAATCACGCCGGAGGCATTGAGTCAATTGCAGGCCGGTGTGGTGCTCAAAGACGGCAAAACTCGCCCTGCCGCGGCGCGTGCCGTGCCGGAACCCGACTGGCTTTGGCCGAGGACACCGCCGATTCGCCTTCGAAAGAATATCCCGACCACCTGGATTGAATTGACGATTACCGAAGGCAAAAACCGCCAGGTGCGCCGGATGACAGCAGCGGTTGGTTTCCCGACACTTCGCCTGATCCGTATTGCCGTGGGCGGCTATCGACTGGGCGAACTTCAGCCGGGTCAATGGATTCATATTGAGCCATAATCAACATTTGAGCGAATAAGTCGGAGGGTGTTGGTGATGTCTGTCTCTTTGAACAAGCAAGAAAAATGTCTGCGCCGTTTTCGCTGGCAGACCTCGATTGCATTGGTCGGTGTGGCTTCGGTGACGGGCGCCGCGTTCGCCGATCCGGGTGATGTCGTCACGGTCAAACGACTGGGTATGCCGCTGGCGGCCAAGATCGCGGAAAAGGCGGTCGAGGTCTGTCAGGGGCGTGGTTACAACGTCAGTGCCGTCGTGGTGGATCGTGCGGGTGATCCGCAAGTGGTGATGCGGGGTACGCAGGCGAATCGGTTTACGATTCAGATCGCCACCGACAAGGCGCGTGCGGTTATTCTCTCGGGTGTGGATTCCAGCGTGTTCCGGCGCAACCGTGAAGACATCCGTATGGAGATGGATCATGTGGATGGCCTTCTGGTGCTGGATGGCGGCGTGCGGATCGATTCGGCGGGCACCTTGATCGGCGCGCTGGGCGTCAGTGGCGCGCCCGGCGGCGACAAGGACGAAGCTTGTGCCCGCGCAGCGGTTGAAGCCTACGTCGGCCGATTGGATCTGCCCTGATCCACCACCGGCGCTACTGCTGGCTGAGCGCTGTGTCCGGGCGCGCCAGACAGGTTGGTAAAACGGTGCCTTTCAGCGTGATGGTGGCCGTATTGCCCTTCGACCAGAACACCGTGGCCGGGTCGTTTTCAGCAACGTAGCGCGCGCCATCGGCAGACACACTCCGATTTAGCCTGATCGTCTGCCCCTCTATCACCATCGTCACCGAATCTGTTTGGCCGGATACTGTGACCGGTATCGACCCGCACATCATCGCGGTTGTGAACCCTTCGGTTTCAAATGGTTTGAGCATCACGACGCCAAGCTGCGGCTTGTCCGTGCTGACCGTGATCGGCTCGGAAATCCAGGTGATCCGATTGGCCGAAACAATGCTGGCGCGCAACAGGTAAGGGTGGTTGACCATTAACCGTCCCTTGGGAATCAGCAATTGGAAATCGATAGGCACTTGCTTGCCGTTCAGCGGGATATGCTCTTCGGTGATCAGTTGATCCGGCTGTGTGCCGTCATGCAGTTCGATGACAGCGGTGCTGTCGGTTGGCAAGGCGATTCGCGCCTTGTAACTGAGGCTGCCTGTGAACACGGTATCGGTTTGGGTTACCGCCGGAGTGGCGCCGAAAAAGGGGAATGAAGCGCATCCGCTGAGCCCCAACAGGGTGACACCCAGCAGAGACAGAACAGCGAAAAAGCGGGTTCGAACAGACCAAGTCAGGGGCGTGGACGACAATTTGTAATGCATGGTCAACTCCTGCTGAGAATGAATCGGCTGATTGTACTTCTGGGCACCTCGAAAAACCTACTGCGCGACCCGATTGCTGCGTTGGGCGGTGCTCGCTCCATCGCCTATCTATTTGATATGTCTCGGCGCTGCGCTCCGGCCGCCTTGCACTCGGACCGCTCGTGACGGTTTTTCGAGGTGCCCTTCTGTCCGGGATTCCCTGCCTGTTGGCGTTATTGATGATCCATTCCCTATGACCAATATGTTTTTATAGCTATTCTGGTTATGATGTCCAAATGTGGCAAATTGATGCAGGAAAGGGGTGGTTTATGAGCGAGTCTCAAGAAAGTACGCATGTTTATCGGCATGGTCGGGGAACGGATGAAAGTCACCGTCGCGATCAGGCCCTGTTCAAACAACTGCTGATCGACCATAAGCAGCTTCGGCGTGAAACCGAGGCGTTGCCGAACGGCATTCGTGTGCAGACGACGAGCGAGAACCCTGAGCTGGTTCGTATCATTCAGGAGCATGTCGAAGGGATGAAAGTTCGGTTTGGCAGTGGCCGCGCCATTCGGTCATGGGACCCGTTATTCAGCGCCCTGTTCGAATACCGCGAAGAGATTTCCATGGTCTACCGGAACATAGAAAATGGCGTAGAAGCGGAATTGACGGCGGATGATCCCAAATTGATCGAGCTGATCCATGCCCATGATCTGACATTGCATCAGTTCGTTGAACGGGGATTCGAGGCCTCCCGGCACGCGAGCCCCGTCCCTGAATGGGTGCAGGAGGCTTACCGGTCGGCTTGACGCTCGGGGGCTATGCCGGTGTTGGGACAGCCATACTGGTGATACAATCTTTGTTGCTGGCCTTCGATCCATTGCTTGATTTCTTCGGTCAGCGCGTCGGCTTTCTTCCCTGCAATGGGGATGGGCGGCCCGATCACAACATGAATGGTGCCGGGGTATTTCAGAAACTGTCCCTTTTTCCAGTGGCACCCGCTATTGAGCGCAATGGGGATCACATCTGCCTTGGCCTGGAGTGCGAGCATCGCCGCACCGATCTTGTAACTGGGTTCGGCGTCCGGGCTGTAACGGGTTCCTTCGGGGAAAATAATCACATCCCGCCCCTGGCCCATCGCCAGCTTCCCTTGCTTGATAATCTGCTTGAGTGCCTGGCTGCCTGCCTTCCGGTCAATGGCGATGGGGCCCATGCCCGCCAGGCCGGTGCCGAAAATCGGAATCCAGAGCAGTTCCTTTTTCAGAACAAAGGCGGGTTGATGCAATAGCTGGGGCAAAATCATCGAATCCCAGGTGGACTGATGCTTGGATGCGATCAACCGCCCAGGCGCTCCGGCAAGATGCTCGCGCCCCTCGATCTGCCAGCGCAACCCCACGATGATGCGTGCGAGCCAGAACACGACAAACCCGTAACTGAACATCACGTAATACCGCCGCCGCGCGGGCAGCAACCAGCCGATCAGCATGACCGGGATATACGGGATGAGCATCACATAACTGATCAGCAGAAATAAAAGGGAGCGAATAAACGCGAGCGGCATATTGATCGTGTCCGTTTAACCATTGAGTTGCGCCAGATCGGCAATGCTGAGGAACAACGCGCCGGTCTGTTGCAGCAGAGCCAGCCGGTTGCGTCGAATGGCCGGGTCGTCCGCCATGACCATCACTTCATCGAAGAAACGGTCAATCGGTGCCCGCAGCTGGGCCAGCTCCGTGAGCGCGTCGGTGTATGCGCGCTCAGCTGTGGCGGCACGAATGCGCGGTGTTATCTCAGTTACCGCGTCAAACAACGCTTTTTCGGCGGCTTCGTGTAGCAGATCGACTTGAATGTGACCGTCGACCGGCTGTTCCTGTTTCTTCAGAATATTCTGGATGCGCTTGTTTCCGGCGGTGAGCGGTTCGGCTTCCGGCAGATTCAGGAATTCGTTGACCGCCACCATGCGTTGTTCGAAGTCCAGCGGTCGGGTCGTGCCCACGGCGGCGACAGCGGCAAACACATCGGCGCGGATGGCGCGATCGAGGCTGAAGCGGTATTGCCGTTCGGTGATGAATTCAAAAACGGCCTGTACATGCTCGACGGCTTCCGGAATGATCGAATCAAGGCCTTTGGCCGCCTGTTCCAGCAAGGATTTGAGATCAAGATCCAGTTGTTGCTCGACGATGATGCGCAGCACGCCCAGCGCCGCACGACGCAGGGCGAACGGGTCCTTGGCACCGGTCGGCGCCTGGCCGATGGCGAAAATCCCCATCAGGGTGTCGAGCCGGTCGGCCAGTGCGACTGCCTGCGACACCGCATCGCCAGGCAACGCGTCTCCGGCTCGGCGTGGCAGGTAGTAATCGTCTTGCGCTTGCGCGACGGCCGCGGGCTCGCCGTCGTGGGTGGCCAGATAACGCCCCATGATGCCTTGCAGCTCGGGGAATTCACCCACCATGTGGCTTTGCAGGTCGCATTTGCACAGGCGCGCCGCACGCCGTGTCTGCGTAACGTCGCCGCCGATCAGCTCGGCAATGTACTCGGCAAGCCGTTCAACACGGATGGTCTTGTCGAACAAACTGCCCATACGCTGCTGGAAGATCACCGTTTTCAGCGAGTCCAGATGCGATTCCAGCGTGTGTTTACGGTCTTCATTCCAAAAGAACAGCGCATCGGCGAACCGCGGACGAATCACGCGCTCGTTGCCTTCGCGCACCGCAGCGGGGTTCTTGCTGTCGATGTTGGCGATGGTGATGAACCACGGCAGCAGGCGGTTTTGCGCATCGACCAGCGGGAAGTATTTCTGGTTGCCCTGCATGGTGGAAATCAGCGCCTCGTGCGGCACTTGCAGGAAAGATTCCTCGAATTTGCCTGCCACGGCCACGGGCCATTCGACCAGTGCGGTCACTTCATCCAGCAGATCTTCATCCACACGTGCCGTGCCGCCGAGTTCGCTCGCGATGGCTTCGATCTGCGCCTGAATTTTGTTGCGCCGTGCCGCGAAATCGGCAAGCACAAAGCCTTGCTTCTCCAGCACGTCGGCATAGCTTGCGGGGGATTCGATGGTAATGGCTGCCGGGTGATGGAAGCGGTGGCCGAAGGTTTCTCGACCGGCTTTCACGCCCAGAATCTCGGTGTCGATGACCGTGTTGCCGTGCAGGGCAACTGCCCAGTGAACCGGACGGATGAATTCCACCTCATGGCTGCCCCAGCGCATCCGCTTGGGCGTGGGGAGTTTGTCCAATGCGCGGGCAATGGCGGCTGGAATAATCTCGGCGGCGGTTTTGCCCGGTTGGGTGTGGCGATACACGAGCCAGGTGCCCTTGTCCGTTTCGATTTTTTCGAGTGCGTCCACCGTCACGCCGCAGGAGCGGGCGAAGCCTTCCAGTGCGCGACTGGGCTTACCTTCCGCGTCGAAGGCGCTTGCCAGTGCCGGGCCCTTGCGCTCAACGGCCTGTTCGGGCGTGCTGGCGGCCACGTCGCGAATCAGCACGGCCATGCGGCGGGGCGCGGCGTAGCTTTGATGCGTTCCAAAGGATAGCCCCGCTTCGCGAAGTCCAGTCAGAAGTTCTTCGGTCAGGGCATCGCTCAAACGCAGCAGCGCTTTGGGGGGCAGTTCTTCGGTGCCCAGTTCGAATAGAAAATCGGCGCGATCAGTCATGTGGATAGTCCAGAAAAGCGTAACTTTTTAGTAAGCCATTATTTATTAAGCCGTGGCGTTGCGTGCCAGCATCGGAAAGCCTAGGGCCTCACGACGGGCGTAATAGGCTTCGGCCACACCGCGAGCGAGGGTGCGCACACGCAGAATAAAGCGTTGGCGCTCGGTGACGGAAATGGCGCGGCGCGCGTCCAGCAGGTTGAAGGCATGCGAGGCCTTCAGTACTTGCTCGTAAGCGGGCAGCGGCAGGCCGAGTTCCACCAGACGCAGTGATTCGCGCTCGGCCTGATCGAACAGCCCGAACAGGAAGGCGGTGTCGGCCTGTTCGAAGTTGTAGGTGGATTGTTCCACTTCGTTTTGGTGATACACATCGCCATAGGTGATGATGCCCGCCTCACTCTTGCTCCAGACGAGATCGTAGACGCTCTGCACGCCCTGCATGTACATGGCCAAGCGTTCGAGACCGTAGGTGATTTCGCCGGAAACCGGGCGGCAATCGAGTCCGCCGATCTGCTGGAAGTAGGTGAATTGCGTGACTTCCATGCCGTTGAGCCACACTTCCCAACCCAGACCCCAGGCGCCGAGCGTGGGCGATTCCCAGTTGTCTTCCACGAAGCGGATGTCGTGGGTGAGCGGGTCGAAGCCCAGCAGGGCGAGCGAGTCGAGGTAGAGTTGCTGGATGTTGTCTGGTGAGGGTTTGAGCAGCACCTGAAATTGATAATAGTGCTGCAAACGGTTCGGATTCTCGCCATAGCGGCCATCGGTCGGGCGGCGGGAGGGCTGGACATAAGCGGCGCGCCACTGCTCCGGGCCAATCGCGCGCAGGAAGGTCGCCGGGTGGAAGGTGCCCGCGCCAACCTCGATATCCAAAGGTTGCAGCACGGCGCAACCCTGATTCGCCCAGAACTCGGACAGGGCGAGAATCAATCCCTGAAACGTGGATAAATCGTGATGGGTGTTCATTTCAATCGGCATAACAGGCTCATCGGCGGCGAATAAATGGCGCTTAGTATACTGAAGTTGAACGATCATCGGTGGCGCAAACGGGGCGTGGCGTGGTATTTTCGGCCTCTTTCAATTTTGAATTCATCCTTTGGACGCCACAGGCGCGGACCCGGTAATGGACCAACAACTCGACCAAGAACTCAATATCAGCCAAGCCATCGCGCTTGCCGTTGACCGGCGCGACCTTTCGCGTGAAGACATGCGCAGCGTGATGCGCCAGATCATGTCGGGTGGTGCAACGCCGGTGCAGGTAGCCGGCTTTATGGTCGCGCTGCGGATGAAAGGCGAAACCGTCGATGAAATCACCGCCGCCGCCGAGGTCATGCGCGAGCTGGCCGTTGGCGTGCGCGTCGATGTGCCGAACCTTGTGGATATTGTGGGCACGGGCGGAGACGGTTCGGCTTTATTTAATGTGTCCACCGCGTCGGGGTTTGTGGTGGCGGCGGCGGGGGGGCATGTCGCCAAGCACGGCAATCGATCCATTACGAGCAAATCCGGCAGTGCCGATATGTTGGAAGCGGCAGGCGTGGCGCTGGATGTGTCCGCTGATTGCGTGGCCGAATGTGTGCGTGAGTTGGGCGTGGGCTTCATGTTTGCGCCCAAGCATCACGGCTCGATGCGCCATGCCGCCGTGCCCCGCAAGGAGCTGGGCGTGCGTACGCTGTTCAATGTACTCGGGCCGCTCACCAATCCGGCGAATGCGCCCTCGATGGTGCTGGGCGTGTATGCCGAACAGTGGCTCGAACCACTGGCGGCCGTGATGCGCCTGTTGGGTGCCTGTCACGTTCTGGTCGTGCACAGCCACGATGGGCTGGATGAAATCAGCCTCGCCGAGGCGACCGAAGTGGCCGAGTTGCATCAAGGAAAAATCCACCGCTACCAGATTACGCCGGAGCAGTTCGGTATTAAGCGCCAGCCTTTGACTTCCATGATCGTGACAGGTCCGGAGCAAAGCGTGAGCTTGGTGCGTTCAGCCCTAGGCGGAACAGCAGGCCCTGTTGCCGATATGATTGCGCTCAATGCTGGTTCGGCGATTTACGCCGCCGACCTGACCGATACATTGGCAGAGGGCATTGCCCGTGCGCAGGCGATTCTGAAATCTGGTACCGCACTGGCTAAACTCGATGCCCTGATTGCCAAAACCCAGGCCTGCCGGAATTCCACACATGACTGATACACCCGACATTCTGAAAAAAATCATCGCTCGAAAATGGGCCGAAGTGGCCGAGCGCAGCGCGATTCTCCCGCTGACGGAGCTGGCGCTGTTGGCTCGTGAGGCGGATGCGCCGCGTGGTTTTGTCGCTGCATTGCGCCGAAAGATTGCTGCAGGTCAAGCCGCTGTCATAGCCGAGGTGAAGAAAGCCTCCCCCAGCCGGGGCGTGCTGCGTGACCCGTTCCACCCGGCCGAAATCGCCCGGCAATACGAAGCGGGTGGTGCCGCCTGTTTATCCGTGCTGACCGATCATGATTTTTTTCAAGGCAATGAAGACTATCTGCGTGAAGCGCGCGCGGCCTGCCGGTTGCCGGTGCTCCGCAAGGACTTCATGGTCGATGAATATCAGGTGGTCGAAGCGCGTGCGATGGGTGCCGACTGCATTTTGCTGATCGTTGCCGCATTAAGCGATAGCGAAATGGCAGCCCTGCATAAGCAAGCGACCGATCTGGGCATGGATGTGCTGGTCGAGGTGCATGATGCCAACGAACTGCAACGCGCCCTGGCTCTGGGCATCGACATGGTGGGCATCAACAACCGCGATCTGCGTACGTTCGACGTCACGCTCGACACCACGCTTGAACTATTGAGCCAGATTCCACCGGATATTCTGGTCGTTACCGAGAGCGGCATCCTATCGCCAACCGATGTCGAGCGGATGCGCAGTAATCATGTGCATGCCTTTTTGGTCGGTGAAGCATTCATGCGCGCCGACGATCCGGGCGTGGCGCTGCACCATCTTTTTGGAGGAACAAGCAAATGAAAGCACGGGTGAAATGGGTCGAAGGCATGGCCTTCATGGCCGAATCCGATAGCGGGCACGGCATCATGCTCGATGGTTCGCCGGATATCGGCGGGCGGAATCTGGGCGCGCGGCCCATGGAAATGGTGCTGATGGGGCTGGGCGGTTGTACCGCCATCGACGTGATGGTCATTCTTGGCAAACAACGCCAGCCGGTCGAAGACTGCTGGATCGAGCTCGATGCCGAACGCGCCGATGTGGCCGCGCCCAAGGTATTCACCAAGATTCATGTGCATTATGTCGTCAAAGGTTCGGGGCTTGATCCGAAACAGGTCGAACGCGCGGTCAAACTCTCGGCAGAGAAGTACTGCTCGGTTTCGGCGATGCTGAAAAACAGCGTGGATATTACCTACGACTTCGAGATTCGCGGATCGTAAGATCAGATCGATACCATCCGGTAAAACTCAAGGACCGGTTCGATATTGGTGTAGTTTGGTACATCTGCTTCGATTACCGGCCAGTGCGGTTCAAAAGCAGCAAGAAACGAGTCTTTTGAATCAAATTCAAAGTGACAGATCGCGGCATAGGTGGCCGGACTTCCCGGTTTTTCCCCACCCATGCCTTCGTCGATCGTCACGCGACGGTAGCCCGGGTGCTTGCCAACCAGTTCGAGCGTCATCGGGATATGGCGTTCCAGATAGTAGGCCATGTCAAATCGCCCATCGGGCCGATTCGGGTAAAAAATACTGATTTTGACCATGAGGTTTGATCCTTAGTGTGTCGGTATTGCCCGGGCGATTAATTCCACCGGATGCAAAACGGGTGAACCCAGCCCGACAGCGATATGCGTTGCACAGCCAATATTGGCCGAAACCAAAAAATCGGGATCCAGTTGTTCAATTTCATCGAGTTTCGGTGCGCGCAGTGCGTCGGCCTGATCGGGATACATTAATACATGCATTCCGGCCGCCCCACAGCAGCGGTCATTGTTGGCCAGTGGTACGAGATTCAACTCCGGGACTCTTTGCAACAGTCGCTCGGTGCTGCGAGGTTGTTTGAGCACGCGGGTCTGGCTGCAGGGTAAATGAATGGCCACGCGCGCCGGGATTGGTTGCAACTGGGGCCATTGGTCATCGGGAACTTGGGCGAGGAAATCGGTGATTTCCACAAAGGGCACATTATTTTGCTCTCGCTGAAGTTCGCTGGCGCAGGCAGTGCCGATGACGACGATGGCGCTTAAGTTCCTGTCAGCAAATGCCGTGCGGTTTGCCGCACGCAGACGGGTAGCCTCCGAGATATCGCCGCCGTGTTGGTGCATGGCGCCGCAGCAAACTTGATCGGTGGGTATCTCCACCGCATAACCCAGGGCATTGAGCACTTTGATGCTGGCACGCACGGCATCACTATTTAATGCCTCGCCGGTGCAGCCGATGAAAAGCCCGACGGTTTTGGTCGTGGCCTCTGGCGCGGGGGCGGTGCCTATCCTGCCATTCGGACGGAATCGCCTGGGAAGAACGGGCGGCAGGATTTGCCCCGTTCGTCCGCCAAAGCGACGAATCATGTCGGTTACCTTTAATCGGTCAAGCAGGGAGAGCGCAGTCCAAACTGCACCGAAGAACTGTCTCTGACTCAATACATGGTGACGCAACCAAATCCAGCGTTTGAAGGCGGCTCGCGGTCGTGTATTGGCTGTCGCTGATGCGAATTCATCGTGTGCCAGTGCGTCGCGAACTTCGTCGATCAGTTCGCCATAATTAACGAGCGAAGGGCAAACCGATTCACAGGCGTGGCAGGTAAGGCAACCATCAAGATGTGCCACCACGCCCGCATCGAGCGCGAGTGTGCCGCTCGCCAAACCGAGTGCGAGACTGATGCGCCCGCGCGGACCGTCCGCTTCATTGTGAGACAGGGCAAAGGTGGGGCAGTGGGGGACGCAGATGCCGCACATCACACAGTCGAGCGCATGGTGTTTGATGCGCATCTTTGCGTTTGAGCGGTCGGTGGAATCTGTCGGCGTGTTCATGCTCGCATCAAACCATGCGGCACTATTCGAGGCAAGTTGTGCAGCTGGCCGGAAGGAGCACAGTGAAATATACTTGCAATCCTTGAGTATTTTAGTTTATTCTAATACCGTTAATTGCTGATTTCCTTTGGTGGTTCTTGTTGCCGGCCTTTGCGCCGGCTCTTTTTTTGCCCACAAAACTTGTCGGAAGAAACCCGGTTCATCACCAAATGTCGAATTCGGCATCAGAATCACTTGTCAGTGGCGGCATGTTTCGCTAGAATCGCCGCCTCTTTGAATTAATGTCCGTTTTTCGGCACTCTTTTCGCTTCTTTGGGAGCTATATAAATGAAAACATTTTCCGCCAAGTCGGCAGAAGTCAAGCGCGACTGGTTTGTGATCGACGCATCAGGCAAAACCCTCGGCCGCTTGGCGACTGAAGTGGCGCGTCGCCTGCGTGGCAAGCATAAAGCTGAATTCACGCCGCATGTGGATACCGGCGATTACATCATCATCGTCAACGCGAAAGACGTCAAAGTCACCGGCAACAAAGCGCAAGACAAGATGTACCACTTCCATACGGGCTTCATCGGTAACATGAAGCACTTCACGTTCGAGAAAATGATCGAACGTGCGCCTGAGCGCGTCATCGAAATGGCGGTCAAAGGCATGTTGCCCAAGAACCCGCTGGGTCGCGACATGTTCCGCAAGCTCAAAGTATATGCCGGTGGTGAACACAATCACGCGGCGCAGCAACCCAAACCGCTTGATATCTGATCGGAGAATCATCAGTCATGGCAGTCACCCAAAATTACGGTACCGGTCGTCGCAAAACATCTGCGGCACGGGTTTTTCTTCGTCCTGGTAACGGCACGATCACCATCAACGGTAAAACCATCGAAGACTTCTTCGGTCGTGAAACGGCACGCATGGTCGTTCGTCAGCCTTTGGAACTGCTCGAAGTGGGTGACCGCTTCGATGTGTTCTGCACCGTGGCCGGTGGCGGCCCCAGCGGTCAATCAGGTGCGATTCGTCACGGCCTGACCCGTGCATTGATGGAGTACGATGAAAGCTTCCGTGGCAAGCTGCGTACCGCTGGATTTGTGACTCGTGATGCGCGTGAAGTGGAACGTAAGAAAGTCGGCCTGCGTAAAGCACGTCGCGCGGTTCAGTTCTCCAAGCGTTAATTATCCGCAGAGCCCGCTTGCCGGGCTCGCAAAAAAACCCGCCCAATGTGGCGGGTTTTTTTATGGTTACTACTATCGGGTTGTGTTTATTTCAGTCGAGGCATTTCTGCCCGATTCGAATAGCTGCGCCGCCAGTTGTGCTCGTTGGACGGTGATGCTTCGATTATGCCTAATTCGATTATCCGGATGATGAGCTGATGTTATCCCGCCACGGTTGATCGCAGCAACGTATCGCACGGCCGTTATCGACGGGGGCAATGAGGGGTGATGTGCTCGCAAGTCTTCGAGCAAGGTGTGCTCGATGGCAAACTATTGGCGCGGTTTCAATGCAGCCCCAACCAGCCCGCAACCATTGGTGCGCGGTAGCTCACCAGATACCACACGCCAACACCGATGATGGTGGCAATAACAAAGGCAAGCCAGCCGGCGAAGTGTAGATTGGGATTCTGCACCGTTTCATCGGGTTTGAGCGCGCGCTTGCCGGTAATCATGGCTTGAACCAAGGGTTCGTGTTTTTTGAATTGATAGAAGGCAATGGCCAAGAGGTGCAGGGCAATCAGACCCAGCAGGATGTTGAAATTGACGTCGTGGATGTACGTCAGAAAATCCTGCGTATTTTCAGAAACATATCCTGAAAAAGGGCCTTCATTGTAGATCTGGTCATTGGCGAACAGCCCGGTGCCCAGTTGAACCAGGATCGAGATGATCATCGCCAGAACGGACAGCGCACCGAGCGGGTTGTGACCCAGCCATATGCCTTTATGGGCGCCCTTGATGTACGCAATGATATGCCTGGGATGATGGACGAAATGGCTGAAGCGCGCCGTATCACTGCCGATGATGCCCCAAACGAGTCGAAACACGATCAAACCGATCAGCGCATAACCGATGGTCATGTGCAGGCCGAGCCGATCGAGGATATCGGCAGTAAACCACATCGCGAAAATACCGATCACGAGCAACCAGTGGAATAGGCGGGTGGGCAGATCCCAGACTTTGACAGTGCGGGGGGTGGATTTATCTGAAGTGGGCACGACTAAGGCTTCCTGTGCTGTGGTACGGGTTAGTGATTTTGCACTATGACAAATTTGCACTATGAAAAAAAGGGAGCCATTTGGCTCCCTTTGTTGTGAATTACTTACCGAGCAGTTGCTCCAGAATGGCGGGATTTTCCAGTGTGGAAACGTCGCCCTGCGGGAGTTCGCCGATGGCGATGCCGCGCAACAACCGGCGCATGATTTTCCCCGAGCGGGTTTTGGGTAGATTATCGCCAAAACGGATGTCATCAGGTTTCGCGATGGGGCCAATTTGCTCGGCGACCCAGTCGCGCAGGGTCTTGACCATGGCATCGGCTGCGTCGCCTTGTGGCCGATCGCCCTTGCAGACGACGAAGGCGACGATCGATTCGCCTTTGATGTCGTGCGGCTTGCCGACCACGGCTGCTTCGGCAACCAGCGGGTGAGCGACAAGCGCCGATTCGATTTCCATAGTACCGAGGCGATGGCCGGAAACGTTCAATACGTCATCGATACGACCCATGATCCAGAAATAGCCATCGTCATCACGGCGGGCGGAGTCACCGGCGAGGTAATATCCCTTGAGCTTCTCAGGGAAATAACCGCGTTTGAAGCGCGCGTCGTCACCCCAGATGGTGCGAATCATCGAAGGCCATGGCTTCTTGATGACCAGATTCCCGCCCTGATTGTGGCCCACGGGATTGCCCTCGTCATCGACGATGTCCGCGATGATGCCGGGCAGAGGACGTGTGCAGGAGCCGGGTTTGGTCGCGATGGCACCGGGCAATGGCGCAATCATGTGTGCGCCGGTTTCTGTTTGCCACCAGGTGTCGGCAATCGGGCAGCGCTCGCCGCCGATTACGCGGTGATACCACATCCAGGCTTCGG
>JAJYPA010000628.1 GCA_021795795.1 Pseudomonadota bacterium
ACTGCGGGCGCAATTCACGCCCCAGGATCCCAACCCTGGGGATTGGCTAGGGGTAAAAGATGTGTGGCAATAGCGGCCGCACTACAGCAATCCGTTCTAGTCGATTCCATCGTGCGAGATATTCCTGCCCCTGACGCAGAAGCGTGCGTTGACATAAGTAGTCCTCCCATGATCCTGACTCTCTGGCATTTCACAGGTATTACGCTATTCATACTCATTGCTGGGGCCACTATATTCCTTCAATATGCGTAGTCGATCGAAATCTGTGCGTCGATATAGCTTGACTCCAACGATCTTGGATTCCATGACTTTCTCCGGTGCAATCAGCCCGCGACGCTCCCAGTTTGGTAATAAACTGCGGTGCGACCCTAGTAGCTTCCCAGCTTCATCAGCTGTAATAAAGATGCGCTTATAGCGTTGAACTTCTTCTAGACATTGTCTGCGGATAACCCGACGCACTCCTAGATCAATTACTGTGACCAGATGGGTATGCACCCAGCGATACTCGAACGCTGAGCGAGTCTCACCAACGATCTTAGCCGCATCATCAATAGCTATGAGGTTTTTGTCGTCGAGCATCGACTTTAGTCGATCAAGAGAATCCCTATTGATCTGTAGCGCGCGTCCACCGTGTTCTGCAGCCTCCAATAGACCTTTCAGGACCAAGCCTTTTGTCCGTTGAACAGTTAGTCTCAATGCTTCTGCGGCTTTTGCTAAAGAAATTGTACTTTCGGTGGTGTGTTGGGCCAACCCAAGCTTTTTCCGCCCTGTTCTTGTCGGATAATTGTCCAGCGCTGCGACGGCACCCAGATCTAATGCTTCCAAATCTTGGCGCAGAAAAATGTAGGTAAGCCCTCCGTCGATTTTCGGGCCGGACACAGGACGAATTCCAGTCGACATAAGCTTTTCTGCAAAGTTTGTCACGCTGGCGCCAATCTGCCGGGCTAGGCTGCCGGCGAAGATATAGTCTTTCTCAAATTTTTCAGCGTCGGAAACGTCGATGACAGTCATTTTCCGGCCATTCGTTACCCTTTTCTCGGCAGGAATAACTCCGGCTTTAATAGCGAAACGAATATTTTCCGAGTGAACATTACAGCGTTCAGCGAGTTCGGCGACAGTCACGCAGTCATCCCAGTGGGCACATACTTTCCGCGCAGGAGCCTCGACAGTTAAACTTTCTAGGCCTGAAGCCAAATCAAATCCTCCGCTCACGAGCGCTCCCGCGATGATGTCGCTAATGGCTTCTGCTAAGGAGTGCCGTGGGCCTGGGGTTTTGCCGTACAAGAAAACCGATATGGCATCCTTTACTACGGATTTACGGTTCTCCAAATCCATGAGTAGCCGGTTGAGAGATGAATTCTCAATGCGCCAGGCGTGGCCACTTTTGTTGCGTTTCCCACACAAGATATTATGGTGGACAAGTTTCTTTGTTAAATCTTCGGTGAGTCCAAGAACCGCTGCGGCCTCCCGAATTCCTTTCTGTCCTGAGACTTCTTCGAGTAACGATGCTGGCAGCCAACCTCGAATACCCAGCTCCCTTAGAACCAGCACACCAAATTCCTGGACCACCGTATTTCTTGACGCCAATAATGGCTGGCATGTGATTCTTGGATGAACGGACAGACCACCACATTCATTATCCAAAATATAATTTGCGACCAGCGGAGCGAGTGACTCTGGTCGGCGTATGCCAGAAACTGCAAGTTCGACTAGTTTGTGCTGTTCGGCAAGGGATCCAACCTTGTCCAGAATCGGGAGCAATCCTTCAAATAACGCGTCCAGCGCAGCAAAAACCTTCTGATCCCCCGTTGTAGCAAGTTCCTTCACGAAGGCCGTTACATCGGTATCTATCGTCTCCGGGGCCGACAAGGATAAATCATACCCACACCGACAAGTTGCAATACCTGGCCTGTTCCAAGACAAGTGCAGTCCACATTCTGGACATCGGTCAATAAGGAGGACCCCATGTTTAGGGCAGCTGGTAACCAGACGATGATCCCATGTACGCTGCAGGTACAATTGTTTTCTAAGGCAGAGAGGGCAAAGAGCACCGGAGACGAATCGCATGGATGACCAAGGCGTCGTGACACTTGACCATCGGATGGGGGACACCTCTGTCACGCCATCACGATGGTACGCCAAATTGACCCCGATACCTTCGTGCATGCCCAGAGTGTGCATGATATCCTCAAGGGCTTCCGGTCGCACAAACAATGTTCGCAAATGTTTTTCATCGGAATTTCTTATGCAACGGTAGGCAGTTAGCAGTTGGACAGGAGATTGCCAACCATTTTCTTCCGCCGCCCTCAGAAGAAGGCCTCCTGGTGACTCCTCTGGGTATGGGATTGGACGGACAAGAAGTGCCATTAGTTGACCCCCCTGAACCCATTTTTTATATTCCGCACGAGCTCTTCCTGAGATAAGCGAAATGGATTAATCTTTACCAGAGATCCGCTCTGGCTTACCCCTATATCATAAGCGGCCGCAAAATCTTCCATTGTTGTGGTCTCACGCCGGGCGCGCAAGGTAACAATTACTGTCTCCTTCATCAATCCGGTAGCGTAAGAGGGATTCCCTCCGCTGGCAGCATATAGAGCGAGTGCTTCTGTTTTGCTGCTGAGGTCGGGAAAGCCAGCGAGGTTACAGTATTCGGGTATTGCTGCGCCGAGTGCCTCAACAAATAGGCGGAATTCACCTTTCTCCTTGCCACCAAAGCCAAGGTTATCGAGTCGAAAGCGGCGTTGAAACCGTCGGGCGAGCTGTGGGTCTGCATCTACCAGCACCTCGCATTCCGGCATCCCTACAAGCACCATTGGCACATGCGTCTTGTTTATCAACGTCTTTACCCAGTTGGAAACATCTTGCCGGTACTCTTCGCGTCGACTGCGCTTTTCATCAAGAAGATGTTGAAATTCATCCAGCAAAATTAATCGCGTTTCACACGCTTTGAGTTGTGTTATTACTCTATGTGTGAGATTTATGGCTGTTCCGCGATCCGGGTGCACATCCCCTAATGCTCCTAGCAGCGACGACGCGACGCCACGAATGGTTGCGGGACTGGGGATTTCCGAATAAAAAGCAGGAATAACGGTGACTTCTTTGCCTTCGCGCACATCTATGCGCCGCGGTAGGTGTTGCAGAACTGCGTTACATACGGTAGTTTTTCCTGTTCCCGCACGTCCAATCAATACGGCATTTAATGGCTCTGCTGCGGTTAATGATCGCCGCAAGCAATCTTCGATGCCAGCCACTGCTCGGTGAGCGGAGGTGTGGGCAACATAAATTTCGTCAATTCGGTTGGCGCGTTCTTCGATTTCGAACTGATCCATTTTCAATGATTCCTCATTAGACATATTGTGATTTATTTCCATAATATAAATACATCAACGCTGATCCAGATGATTGCTCCGGGGTACGGTGCACAAGACACCTATTCCAAAAGATATATGCTGGGTATGGTTATCTTTTCTGTTCCAATCTAATTGGACCTGCGTTGCTAAAGATGTCAGTTGACATCTGCAACTGCGGTTGTTAAAAAATCTGGTGGTGCCAATATATCAGTAGATGTAACGTCTTTTTCTGTTGGGCATCTTCGTCTAATATGGTTCATTTATTGAGATCTCTAATGATTCTCTGAACTTCAAAAGATCTTTTTTCTGGCGCACTGTTTTTTGAAGTTTCGACTATATCTATGGGGTCTGTGTCATTTTTTTTGCATCTATACCTGTTCTCCCCGGTTTCGACGACACTTTCCTCGTTTTTACCGTCATCCGGTGGGTCTCCCAGGGTATCAGCTTGTTCAGGTAGTTCTTCGGTATGTTCCATGATTTTTTCATCCGCATCGAGTAATCTTTTTTTCTTCCCATCGGTTAGACGAGCAATTTGCTTGTTAGCATAAGATTCGCCGTCTTCAACAATTTTTTTCCATAGCTCCCAGCGTGCCTTCTCCCATGCAAAAGGTG
>JAJYPA010000629.1 GCA_021795795.1 Pseudomonadota bacterium
CGATACCTCGTTCAGAATGGCCGTAATACTAGCCTGAACCAGCGAGCTTACCTGCTGGGCTGCTGCACTAATAAACGCCTAAGCATCACGACAACTCTGCGGCACACGAAATCCTCAGTAAAAAGAGCAGACAAAAATCGAACTGTGCCTCTGCATCGCCTTGAACAGTCTCTGTATCCCATTGGGCGGCCTCCCGATAGACATGTGGCACTTTAATGTCTTCTGTACACTTCTCGCATATTTATTATGCAGTTACATTGTCAGCACGCGCCTTTCCATGTAACAACTATGACGAATTTGTGCGCACCGACACCGCCAGATCCAGGCTATATTCTGTTTGTGCCATATTTCACATCAGTACCTATGCAACGCCATTCATGCGGAATAGGCAACCATTTCATCAAGAATAATCACCCCCCAACTCGCATCATGAAGACCCGCCCGGATCGGGTCGGCCGATCGTTAAAATAGTGTCGTTCCGGCTTATCGTTCCAGATACCCACGCGGATCGATTCACACAGCGATGCATCGGCGTCGCCACGCCGCAAGGAACGGCGCAAATTAAGTCCAGCCTCTTGCCCCAGACAGTACAGGAGACGTCCTTCAGCAGTCAGACGAATACGATTGCAGGCACTACAGAAGGAATCACTGACCGGCGTAATAAAACCAATTTTCGACCCCTTTCCTGGAATCGCATACAATCGGGCAGGGCCATGATGACGGGGGCTAGGCACAGGATCCAGATGGCCAAAGTGACGGCTGAGCGATCGCAAGACGACATCTGCTGCGCAATATTGTGCCTGTACAGCATGACTACCAGCATCCCCCAAGGGCATCGTTTCGATAAAACGGATATCAACACCCAGCGCAACCGCATAATCGGCGAGAGCGGAACATTCATCCATATTCTCTTCACGCAGCATCACCACATTGAGAGATATGCGGGGAAACCCTACGGCAACTGCCGTTTCAATCCCTTGTTTAACTCGTTCCAGCATGCCACCGCGGGTAATTCGAGCAAAACGCTGAGGATCCAGGCTATCCAGACTGATGTTCAACCGAGTCGCGCCGGCATCGCGCAAGTTTGCTGCCATTTTTTCTAGCAATACCCCGTTGGTACTGAGACTAATTTCCGCTATACCCGACTGCCGTGCCGCCTCAATCAGGGCCAATACCTGGGGATAAATCAAGGGTTCTCCTCCCGTCATACGCAGATGTTTTATCCCCATTTCAGCAAAGAGTCGAATCAATCGTGCATATTCATCAGGCTGCAGATGGGTTTCCCTATCAAAGTAAGGCATTCCTTTTTCTGGAGAGCAATATTTACACCGGAAATTGCAGTGCTCTGTGAGTGAAACACGCAGATATGTGATATTTCGGAAAAACTGATCTACTAAGGATCTATCATCGGAAACGATCAAGTCGTTCACGCGAGATGCATCAGAATAATACAAAGTCATATTTCCTCCTGGAAGTCTACCGACCTTTGTGCCCCATAAGCTTATAACTTATTAAGTTGTAAATATATAATATTTACCAAGCAAAAGCCATGTCTAATATAATCAGTAAATTAGTAATAATGTCCAACAGATGCTAGTAATATATATAAGGGTACGACCCACTGGGCCCATGATACGTTTTCTGTTTTTTATGTCTTGAATAAATATAAAATATCCTTACAATAACTTTTTCCGGTAACTGATCTGCTTGATGTCACGCGGTTGTTATTAAGTTAAGGCATTCAACGCGCTCTAATACTTGTGCGATAGGAATCCTTCGCTTTTGCAAAATTGGGACATTGTGCTTCGCTGCAGTAATTTCAGCCAGTATCGAAATCGCCATCTCTGGAGGACTGTTGGAACCGATATATAATCCTGTGGGACCATACAACCGGTTTATTTCCGCAGTTGTAATATCAAATTCTAGCAGTCGTTCCTTTCGCTTTTCCGTATTTGTGTGACTACCCAGTGCACCAATGTAGAAGGCCGGCGACTTGAGTGCCTCAAGCAAAGCCATGTCATCGAGTTTGCGGTCATGCGTGAGGGCAACGATGGCCGTGTTGATATCGATTCCTAATTCTAGAATAACATCATCCGGCATACCATGTGAAAATGTTACATCTGGAACACTAAATCCCGCTGCGAACTCTTCACGGGGATCTATTACAATTATTTCATAGTCAAGGCTCAAAGCCATATGTGCAACATATTGGGATAGTTGGCCTGCTCCGATGATTACCAAACGCCAACGGGGGCCATAGATTGCTCGCATAGTTTGCCCGTCGAAACTAAACGTGTCGGAATGATCTGCATTTTCCAGCACTGCCTTCCCACTGCTCATATTGAGCAAACGAGCGGTCATTCTCTTTGCTGAAATACGGTCAACCAGTCCCTTGAGTATGCCGACTTCCGGGTGTGGTTCAACTATCAAGCGCAAAGTCCCGCCACAGGGCAGACCAAACCTCGCCGCTTCCTCACGGGAGACCCCGTAGACGACAACCTGGGGCAATACCTTTGTGAGCACGTCCGTTTTTACACGATCAATAAGGTCATCCTCCACACATCCACCGGAGACCGATCCCACTACCTGCCCGTCATCACGGATTGTAAGCCACGCCCCGATAGGCCTTGGTGCGGAGCCCCAGGTCTGGACAACGGTAGCCAAGGCGATCCGCCGCCCGGCCTCCAGCCATTTAATAGAAGCTTTCAAGACGGAAAGATCTATACTGTCCATGCTGGTGTCCTCAATAACCCAGAAAAACCAGTTTCTTACGCAAGCTTCAGATATAGACGGTAAACGGCCACATCGGCGACCACATCCGAGACCATTGTTTGCGGCACGGCAATTCCTGCGCGAGTCGGCTGGAACCATCCAAGTGCTCGGCGCTGCGAATCCACCGAGCATCGAAGCTCGGGTGACAGCACAAGCCAATGCAATTCCGAGGCATTGCACAACACTGCGATCTGCCGCCACCACCACGCGGTGGCAGTGACCGTCATAGCGCGCCAAGGACTTTGCAGGTTGGAAAGTATGGATGCTGGCAGGCCGCACGACATATGGCTCATGTCGGAACCGCTTCAGTCGAAACGCCCAGCCGCGAGAGAACGCGGGCGTAATCCTCCGGCGTATCCATGTCGGTCGTAAAGCGATCATGGGTTGCTTCATAGACGAAGACTTCCTCGGGGTTATCTGCGATCAACTTTCTGCAACCGAGGTTGCGCTGTCCCGAGATGACCTCCGGGGCATAGCTCGTGGAGAACATCACGGGATTGCCGCGCTGTCCGTCAAATCTCGGAACCAGAATTGATCCACGAGGCATCGCAGCGAAGGCGTCCACCAATTCCGTATAATCTCGGGCGCTCAGCAGAACCTGATCAGCCAGACATATCATGATAGCGCTGCAAGGAGCTGAAAGCGCGGCCACACCGGCTGCGACCGAAGTCATCTGCCCTTCTTCGTACTGCTGGTTCGGCTGAAACTTGACCAGAAGGTCGTCAAGCGCAGCGATCACTACCCGCCCACTATAGCCTGTGACAACCACAAGCTCTTCGGGGCCGGCTTCGAGCAGCGCACTCACGGTACGTCGAACTGCGGGCTCCTTCCCGATCGGAAGCAACAACTTATGCTTGCCCTGCATCCGCGATGAGATGCCGGCAGCTAACACGACGGCGGAAAACTTCATCTCCTTCCCCTGCGCGTACTTTTCGACAGCACCTCGTCGCCGTTCCATCCCTCTTGCATCGAGTCGACCCGTGGCAATGCTTTCGCAGCAATAGTGAGAAGCAAGAAATCAGGAAAAGTCATAGGACTTGAATGACGTGCCTGGGGCTGCGTCAACGGATGCGTTGAAAGAGACGACTACGCGATCCCGTTCGCCGTCGTAAGGAAACGCTTGATGCTTGAGATAGGACGGAAACAACACCAACAATCCCGGCTCCGGTTCGACGTCCCAG
>JAJYPA010000128.1 GCA_021795795.1 Pseudomonadota bacterium
GATCACCCCCAGTCGGTCGACCTCTTGGTAGCTCATCGTAATATGCTCCTCTGCCATCACCCCTCCCGAAACCAAAAGGGGACATTTTAGAATTGGACAAAGGGGACATTACGGCTTTGGGCTAACAGTGCCTCGAATCCCGTTGCGCTTGATGTGCTTAGCCGATAGAATGCAGGCCCGTGGAGAAATGGCCGAGTGGCTGAAGGCGCACCCCTGCTAAGGGTGTATAGGGGAAACTCTATCGAGGGTTCGAATCCCTCTTTCTCCGCCACTTATTATAACCCCTTGTGTTTCAACGAGTTAGATGTGCGATGGGTTTTTTATGTAGAGCTCAATGTGGGCCTTTTGTAGTCTCTTCTTCGGTCGATGCCTCACGTAAGCTTTGGGTGCTGGTGGCGGCTTCAACCCCCTGGATCCGTTAACTGTGTATCAATTGTTGTGTGCAGATGGGCTTCATTAATCGTAGTGATTCCTTTGTTATTACAGCGGCAGTTACTGCGAAGACTGCTAAAGAGATTGATGAACCTCTTGATGTAATTCATGGGCTTTAGCGCCCAGTTGTACAGAAAACTCTGTGCAAGCGAGGGCAGGGACACGCCCTCTATTAATGTTCCAGTACCGAACATAACGAACAAGGTACTTCTCATGACTGGTACTCATTCCATCAAGTGTCGTACCGGGTGCGGGGCGTGTTGTATCGCCCCCTCGATCTCGAGCCCGATTCCGGGTATGCCGAACGGTAAACCAGCAGTGGTTGCTTGCGTTCAACTGACTGATGACTTTCGGTGTGCGATTTTCGGCAAACCGGAGCGTCCTCGTTGCTGTTCAGGATTGAGCCCGAGCATTGATATGTGTGGAGCATCGCAAGCCCAGGCGCTTGAATGGCTGTCTTCCTTGGAGGAAGTAACAAAGCCCTAGCCTGATAGGAGACTATGGCTGGGTATCGACTCGGCACGAATTATCCATGAATCAGGCTGCATATTAAACTCGCGCATCCTGAAAGAACGTTATCACCCGCTCGGGAGATTTCTCCAACGTCTGCATGTGCTCGGTTGCAGCGGCTTTCAGCTTGGATTTGGTGCGTGCCGGCACCATGGTAGTGATCGCCTGTTTCAAATCGACATTGAGCCGCTCTTCTGAGTTGAACTCTGGGCTGTCGCTGGGGGAGATAAAACGACTCGATCAGGTCTTTAAGTTTTCCAACCCAAGTCTTAAATGGCTTGCTGTGATGAAAACGCAGATTATCGAGAATCAGGAAGACCTTTTTATCGGCATCCTTGATAAGGCCACAAGAAACTCAATGAGCCTGTCTGAGTTGAATGCCTCGTTAATGATTATCCAGCGGGTCCTACCTTGGTTGGTGACGGTGGCAATCGTTGATATTTTTTTGTCGTTAGCTTCTGGCGTGTGCCGCCGACTGCGTAGGTCACCAGGGTTTGACCCACTGGCGCGTAACCGCGGCCACGAACGTCGATATCTATGACCGCTGTTTCATCCCCCTAATAAATCTCTGTCCCTTCGGCCTAGGCGCGCTGTTCAGTGGCATGGTAGGGTGTCAGCGCCAAGCTTGCACCGCTGCAGATACTGTCTTCCGCTCACCCTAGCAAGCCCATAGCCAGATCGCGGGGTTGACCGCTGACCAGCTCAGGCCGGCGTGTTTAACAATCAGGATGACGAGCATCTTTTTCCGGTATAAGCGTATTACCTGCTTGCGTCTCTCGTGCAGTACGTCAGGCGACTGCTTGCGGGCATCTTCTTTCCCATGAAGCATGAGACTCTTTCGGGGGCCTAAGATTCATAGATAATCCGTGCCGAGTTTGTAGGGAGCGCTTCTGGATTTGGTTTGCTGTTCGGTCATATCGCGTTCCTCTTTGGAAGTAGTGCGTATACCTTACTCACAAAATTCGGATAGACTTGAACCTGACCGGTTCCCCCCCCCTGAATCCCGCGGTAGCAGGTGTCCTTGCCGCCTATGACCTAGAAGGTCACCTTCTCGGTGTTGGACAGAAAACTGTTCAGTTGATCAATCGTCCTTAACTCTTCAAGTTTTATGATGGCTTTCATCCCTGCATCATGAACGGAGCCCGGTCCCGTTGCAGCTTACTCGAGACTCTTTTTATATTGGACAAGGCTTCCAAGTGCTTTTGTCTATTAATTAATTTAGAATGCAAAGCGATTTTGTTTTACGGTGGCTGTGTGTCGACAGCACGGTATTCTCTGATCGGTTTGAAACTCAAGAAAAGTATTCATTATGAGCGATCCCATGCATTTCCGTTATCTCATTGAATCTGTTACAAAATCGGGTGCGCGTTTTCGTCCGAGTGACTGGATTGATCGTTTGGCCAGTTGGGATGCGACTTTCGATCTGCACCGGCTGGTATTTTCCAACCGTCTACATCCCGCCTCATTGGATGGACAGAAAGTGCTCGCCATCGAACCTGAATTGCAGACCCAGAACCCGGCGATGTTCGACTCGGTTCTGCAATTCGCCGAGCGCAACAATCTCAAAATTCACAAGCAATATGATGATGGACGGCTTGAGGACTATGAGGCCCGGTCAGCATCGGTCGATCATCAGTCTGGTACACCCTCCGAATAAGCAACCAGGTTTTCGAGCATATGAGTTCTTTTTCGCCCCGCGTGGGTTTTGTCAGCCTGGGGTGCCCCAAGGCTTTGGTCGATTCCGAGCGCATCCTGACCCAGCTGCGTGCCGAAGGCTACGCATTATCGAGTGATTATCAGGATGCGGAACTCGTTATCGTGAATACCTGTGGTTTCATCGACTCGGCTACGCAAGAATCGCTGGATGCGATCGGTGAAGCGCTGGCCGAGAACGGTAAAGTCATCGTGACCGGTTGTCTGGGCGCGCGTGACGAGGGTGAGTTGATCCGCCAGACACATCCGAGCGTACTCGCTATCACAGGTCCGCAGGCTTACGGCGAAGTGATGGGGGCGGTTCATCAACATTTGCCGCCCCGGCACGATCCCTTCGTCGATTTGATGCCGGCACCTCGCGTTCAGACGGAAGTTTCGGATTTCGAATCCAAGGTCGGTATCAAACTCACCCCCAGGCATTACGCTTATCTGAAAATATCTGAAGGCTGCAACCATCGTTGCAGCTTCTGCATCATTCCGAGCATGCGGGGCGATCTCGTGAGTCGCCCTGTGGGCGAGGTGCTCACCGAAGCCCAGAATCTGGTGAATGCCGGGGTACGCGAACTGCTGGTGGTTTCTCAGGATACCAGCGCATATGGTCTGGATACACGTTACAAGCTCGATTTCTTCGGCGGCAAACCGGTCAAGACCCGTTTCAGGGAGCTGGCGGCTGAACTTGGGCAGATGGATGCCTGGATTCGACTGCATTACGTCTATCCCTATCCGCATGTGGATGAGGTCATTCCGTTAATGGCTGAGGGCTGGGTGCTGCCTTACCTCGATATCCCGTTCCAGCACGCCAGCCCGCGCATTCTAAAGGCGATGAAGCGTCCGGCCTCCAGTGAGAACGTGTTGGAGCGAATCCGTACATGGCGAGATATCTGCCCTGATCTGACCTTGCGTTCGACCTTTATCGTCGGCTTCCCTGGCGAGACCGAGGATGACTTCCAGCAATTGCTCGATTTCCTCGATGAAGCGCAGCTTGATCGAGTCGGTGCCTTTACCTATTCGCCTGTCGAGGGTGCCACGGCAAATCAGCTGGCCAACCCCGTGCCGGAGTCGCTCAAGCAGGAGCGGCTTGAGCGGTTCATGGCAAAACAGGCCGAAATCAGCGCGGCAAAGTTGGCCGCCAAGGTGGGGCAGCGCATGGCTATTCTGATCGACGAAGTGGACGAGTCCGGAGCCGTGGGTCGCGGCCCCGGTGATGCACCGGAAATCGATGGCGTCGTCTTCCTGCCGGACGTGACAGATGTGCGTCCTGGTGACTTCGTCGAGGTTGAAATAACGGCCGCTGACGAGCATGACCTTTGGGCTTCACCGTGCGACTGATCGCGCTTTAGGATACGAAACGGCGTTCATGGCACGTGTCACAGAACAGACGTTCAGTTCTGCTATTGTGTCGTTCCACCGGGATGAGCTGGGCGATTGGTTCGCCCGATTGGCGTGTGGTCACCATCAACATACGCGTCATCAACCACCCTGGATCAATCGCCCGTGGATTGAAACCGAAGCCGGAAGGCGTTCGATGATCGGGAAGTCGTTGGTCTGTAAAAAATGCGCTCAAGGCTTGCCAGCCGATGACATCCCGCCCAAATAAACTACTCATGAATGAAGGCTTGTGAATGAACACGCGTGCATTTGTCCCTCTGAATATTGCTGTACTGACGGTATCGGATACCCGCTCTCTTAAGAATGATCCTTCGGGTGATTTATTGCAGGGGAGAGTGATTGATGGAGGGCACCGGTTGTACGACCGGCAGATCGTTCGTGATGACAAGTACGCGATTCGTGCGGTGGTTTCAGCGTGGATTGCCAACCCGGTGTGTCAGGTCATTATCACGACGGGCGGTACCGGACTGACCGGGCGCGACGGCACGCCAGAAGCAGTGATACCGCTGCTCGACAAGGAAATCGAGGGTTTCGGTGAACTCTTCCGGTGGTTGTCCTTCCAGTCAATCGGCACGTCAACCTTGCAATCCCGCGCCACTTCGGGTGTTGCCAACGGTACCTACCTGTTCATACTGCCCGGATCGACCAGCGCCTGTCGCGATGCCTGGGATCAAATTATTCATCCTCAGTTGGATTTCCGTACCCGGCCATGCAACATGGTTGAGCTGATGCCACGATTGAACGAGCAGTAATCATGAACGTAAATACCGGGCGTTGTTCGCATGCCGAGCGCTATTCGGGGGCATCCCCCAGCGCCCTGTTTGCGGTGAGTTCACTGGGACTGGGACATGCCACGCGCAGCCTGGTTCTGATCCATGCGTTTCTGGCCGAGGGGTACCGCGTTACGGTTATTTCGACGGGTAATGCCTTGGCCTTCATGCGTCTGGAGTTGGCCGATCACCCCGCAGTTGAATGGCAGGACTGGTCTGATTATCCGCCGCTGGAACGCGGGACCGGTTGGCGGTTCTACGCCTATCTAGCCCTCGATCTGTTCACCACTTGGCGAAGAATTCGCGAAGAACATCGTCGGTTTCAATCCATTGCCTGTGATTATGATTTCGTATTCAGCGACGGTCGTTACGGTATGTACAGTCGCTGGGTTCCCTCGTTCATACTGTCTCATCAGATTGCTTTCATACCACCCAAGGGGTTGCAGGAAGTCAGCTGGTTGAGCGATCACCTCAACGTGGCGGCATTGAAAAAATTCGACTGCATTTTCATCCCAGATTATCCGTGCCCGAGTTTGAATCTGACCGGGAATTTGTCCCATACGGCAGTTTTGCAACACACCCGGCGCGAGTACGTTGGGATAATGTCGTCCTACCCGCACCAAGAGCAGGAGCAGGAGCGGGACATCGATTATCTGTTCGTCATCAGTGGGTATCTGCACGAGCATAAAGGTGCGTTTGTTCGTGACCTGCTGGTGCAGGCAAAAAATTTGCCCGGCAAGAAAGTTTTTGTGCTCGGCGATGCCGAGGCCGATCCCGCGCAGTATCGAGACGCAGTCAGTGAGTTGCTCGAGGTCTACCCGCTGGCAACTGGGCCTCTGCGACAGTCTTTGTTTGCCCGCGCCCAATGTGTGGTTTCGCGGGCCGGATACACCACGGTCATGGATCTCGTGGAACACGATAAACGGGCGCTACTAATCCCAACACCCAATCAGACGGAGCAGGAATACCTGGGATATTACCTCGATAGTCTGAACTACTTTGTCAGTCGGGATCAGGCAAAGGCATTCGACCTGGTCGCCGCACTCGCTGAAACTGAGAATACCCGACGCTTCGATCCGCCCTGGCGCACGCAGGAGACGGTGCACAGAATTCAGTCGTCCATGAGCGAAGCACTGTATAAACACTTTTTCTCCGTGATCGTGCCTGCGCACAATGAAGAGTCGATTCTGGCTTCGACCCTGGATTGTCTGCTGACGCAAAACTATCCAGTGGATCGGATGGAAATCATCATCGTCGAAAATGGTTCAACCGACGCCACCTGGGCCATTGCCGAACGATATGTTATGTTTGGCGATGATCGGTTATCCGTTCGCGCCATCCAAAGCGATCTTGGTGTGTCCAAAGCCAAGAATGCAGGATTGGCGGCCGTGAACGTCCAGTCGGAATGGGTGATTTTTTGCGATGCCGATACCCATCTAGCGCCTAATGCGTTGCGGCAGTTCAATCGCTGGATCAATCAGCACGGGTCCGAGAGTCTTGCGATTGGAACCACCCGTGTTCAACCCCTGAACACCCATCACTGGTACGACCATCTCTGGTTCAGAATGTATGACTTCGTCCATCGAATGACGCGGAGTTCGTACTCAATTCAGTTGGCGCGGGCGCCGATCGGTCGCGGCATTGGCTTTCATCCGGAATTGCGTTTTGCGGAGGATCTGACCTTCATTCGTGAGTGTCGTCGGTACGGTCGATTCTTCTTTATTCCCAGTGATCAGGTAGCCACGTCGACCCGGCGATTTGAAGTGCGTGGTTATCTCAAGCAAAGCCTGAAATGGTTGTTTGAGGCGCTGATGCCTCTGAGTATGAAACGGAAACGGGGATACGATGTCATTCGCTGATCTGGCGTCCTTCGAACAGGCGATACCGTTTCTTCAGCAACATCAACACACGGCTTACGTCATTTTATTTTTTGGTGCCTTCCTCGAGACACTCATCCCGTTCTCACTCGTGGTATTAGGTGAGGTCTTCTTTCTTGCCGGTGCCGTTCTGGCGGGTTTGGGGGTTCTTGATGTCTGGGTGGTCATGCTCGTGCTGTTCAGCGGGGGTATTCTGGGTGACAACCTGAGTTACTGGCTTGGCTATCGTTACGGGAACGGACTGTTTGATCGTTTACAGCATTGGCCGTTGATCGGGCGGATGGTGCACCGGGAGAACTATGAAAAGGGGGTGGCCTTCTTCGAGAAGCGGGGTGCTTCGGCCGTATTCATTGCTCGATTGAGTGGGCCGTTGTCATGGATTACGCCCACATTGGCGGGCATTTTCCGACTGAATTATGGCACGTTCGTCCGATTCAACACGCCGGCGGTGATTATCGGCATCAGCGAATTCATCATTCTGGGCTACTTTTTCGGCAGTTACATTCGCCCGGTACTGAAATGGGCCCATCAGTATGGATTAGCACTCGCCTTCGTGGTTGTCGGCCTGATAGCGGCCTTTTTTCTCTTGCGCCGTTTTCTTGACTGGCACCAGCGGGTTGAACGGACGCGGGAGGAAATCGTACAGTTCATCCTGCGACATTTCGGTTTGTCACTGCTCATCGGGGGCTGTGTCTTTATCGGCGTGATGATCTTGATCTGAGGACAAATAAAAAGCCAGCTGATGCTGGCTTTGTTTGCGATCAGACTTGTTGCCGATTACTTACGCAGAGCCGGTCCGTTGATTTCCAGCCCGTTATCGATATAGGCCAGGAAGTATTCCAGGTCAAGCATACTCGATGAATACTGCTTGAACGGAATGGTTCGCGTGTCGCGCATGCAGCCGAACAGTCGCTTGTTCAGGGTGAACATGCCTTGCTTGCTGTAACGATAGACCGGGAAGCCCGTTGTGTTGCCGATGCCTGTGTGGAGTGTTTCAGAGCGAACTTTTTGCGTTGCATGATACATGTGGCAATCCGCGCAAGAGAAGTTCAGCTGCCCAGTCTTGCGGAAAAACATATGCTTGCCGTTATTGAATGCTTCTACGGCGCGGGGATCATCGGGGATTTCCACGTTGACTTTCATGCCGTCGGACATCCTGGCAAGGTAGGCCGAAACGCTGGCAAGATCGTTATATGCCTTTTTTGAACCCAGTGACTCGTCCTTCGGTACCCCGGCATTGATCTGGCAATTGATGAGGTCATCTTCAAGGTTGTGAACCTTGCCGTCCTTGATGTTGAAGTACGGATACTTTGCGCGCAGCCCTTTGGCTTCGCCAACACAGGAAGAAAGAGGTTTGCCGTTGGGCAGACGGTAGTCTTCCCAGAATTTCTTGCCTTTGGCGATGTAGTCATCCTGGGGCGGGAACTCCATCATGTCCTTATATTGGCTGTACGCATCCTCGTTGAAGGCGTAGACGCCCATGTTGTATTTGTCGTGGGGGATTTGTGGGAAATTCTGGTAATAGAAGTTACGGAATTCCTTGGCGAACTCGGCTGGGTTATTACTGTCCTTTGGATTGTGGTCGCTATATCCGGATGCGGCATTTGCGGCACTGATACCGGTGCAGATACTGGCCAATAACATACTGGTTAAAACTTTTTTCATTCTTGAGAGCTCCTTGGTGGTCACTTGGGGGTGTCTGTGCTTAGAGCGTGTACAGATAATCGACGACTTTCTCGATCTGCTCTTTAGTCAGAATTTTGTGTTCGCCGAAAGGAGGCATGATCACTCCCTTGCCGAACTTCTCACGTGGATCCCAAATAACGTCGAACAGGTCTTCTTTTTTTGGATAGCGAATTTTCATGGCGATCAGGGCCGGCCCGATGTTACCGGCTTGCGTGCCATCGGCGATGCTGTGGCAGGCGAGGCAGTTACCTTCGCTTTTGGTAAAGGCGATCTCTTTGCCCTCTTGCTGGCTCTTGGTGAGCGCCGAGTCCGCCGCTAAGGCCTGCCCTGCCATGAAGAGGCTCGCCGCCACTAGTACAGCGGAGCCTGCTTGTGTTAATGCCCGAATTTTTGGTGTCATTGTCATCCTCTCCTCATTGGTCGCTCTGGGCGTCAAGATGGTTTTGGTGGTTTTCTTGTCATTTGACCCTACTCACTGTAGAGGTTATGTGGCACGACACAAATAAAAAAATTTTTATACGGACATGGTTTATTTCTGTATCCAGGGCCCGGTAAATATTAGCGTTTGCCTATATTCCTTCGCTGCTTTTTGTGAAAACGGTGTTGTTTTTTCGTTTTTTTTATTAAACAGTCCGATTTTTCAATATTATGACCCTTGGTCTCAACGCGCTACCCCTTTTTTCAATTCGCGCTTCTTTTGTCGGCTTGCTTTGCCTTGAAATTCGAAATTTGTATACAGGGGAAAATATTTTGCATGTTGGTGAGTGCGTGATTGTGGTATCAATTGCTCCTCTTAAGGTATAAGTTCGTGTGGTTGTGTCTGTTTGACCTTGTATCTTCATGGGGGCCCTGAGTAATTCCATCCTGGCATGTCCAGAGATTGAAAATCAAAAATGCGATTTTTGATTTTCTTCATGAACAATCATGTTTGTGATCGTTCATGGCGGCACAACGCTGTGCTGCACGGAACCTCCTGCTAAATTAGAGGTTCTTTAAATTTATTTAAACATTTGATTTTAGTGAGTATCGGTATGTCCAGTTTTCAGAATATTGCACCGGAAGAATTGCTGCGCCGCCTTGATGAGGTGCTGCTGGTTGATGTCCGCGGGCCTTCGGAAACGATGCGGGGTGTGATCAAGGGAGCCAAATTGATACCGTTGCACCTTGTGCCCATGAATGTGGAGCAATTCAAAACGGATAAGGATGTTGTGATCTATTGTCATAGTGGCGCCCGCTCCGCCCAGGCATGTCACTTCCTTGTTGGGCAGGGGGTGACCAGATTGCATAATCTCGACGGCGGTGTGATGTACTGGGCAGGTTCCGGACTACCCCTGGTCACCCCCGAGTAATCGGTGGAAGTGATCGATGCTCGAGGTTTGCGCTGTCCAATGCCCTTGCTGCGCGCCCGTCGTTTTCTCTCCACGGCTGCGCCTGGTGCGTACCTCCAGATCTGGGCGACGGATCTGGGCGCTCCCGCGGACTTCAAGGCCTATTGCCTGCAAACCGGTCATGAATTCATTGGTGTCGAGCGTGAGCCCACATCGCCTGAGTTCTTCAAAATCACTCTGGCCAAATCATCGTGAATGAATCCATCCCAGACATGGCCCGTAAACAGAATTGGGGTGGTATGGCGCTCATTCTTTCCCGTGACGATCCCGGTTCTGTCCGGACTGCCTTGTCGCTTTCACTCGCCGCCATGGCGGCAGAAGATCCCTCTGCTATTTTCTTTACACAAACCGGTGTGCGGTTTTTACAGCGGAGTGTGCAGGATGCCGCACTGGTTGAAATGCGTTCGATCGCACAGGAGGAGGGGGTTCGGTTGATTGCCTGTTCAGATTCCGTGATGGCACTGGGGCTGCAATCGGATGAATTGATTCAGGGGGTGGAGCTGGCCGGCGTTGCAAGTTTTTATCAGTTTGCCTGCCAGATGGCTGTTTCACTATATATATGAATAGGTTGGTATGATTCCTGGTTATTGTTTCAGGAAGGGGTACCTCGAAAAACCTTTTGATTTGAGGTGCTCGTGCACCACAGGGATGTGGTGCCGCGCAATCGCGCAGACGATTGAAGTAGCGCAAGTTCGTTGCCGCTGGATACATCCTTGTATCCAGCCCTTCGGGAAACGCAAGGCGTTCCATCTTTGCTTCCTGCAACGATGTTGGTTTCGCGTGACGAACGTCCTCGAAAAATCCCAAAGATGGGATTTTTCGAGGTTCCCGAGGGAAACTCTGCACGAATCCATCCATGGCTTCCTGCAGAAACGCACAAGCCGGTACATGCTCGTCTTGTGTTATACATTTCAATGACTTAAGTCATTGAGTGGCAGGGCATCCATGCCCTGCACGGGAAGGTCTGCATTTGTGCAGACCTTCCCGAGGATTGTTTGATCATAATTAAAGTTTTTTCAGGGGTGGTTTGATGATGAAGTCCGCGCGCCTTGTGTTTTTGGTGATCCTGTCCTTATTGATTGCGCCTTTTGCCTATGCCGCAGCCGGTTTGCAGCCTTTCGTTGAGGGAGCCGCATTATCGCTTCCTTTGTCTGATGCAGTGAGCACGGTTCAGTCGAAACTGATGAAAGGTGGCTTTGAAGTGGTTGGGCAGTACTCGCCCTTGAAGAATGTCACGGTGCTCTCCATCACCAGCCCGGCCATGCTGACCACAGCTTCTGAGACGCCACGGGGTGGTTACGGTGCTGCGCTCAGTGTTTCTCTGGAGGAACATGAGGGTAAAACCTATGTGACCTACATGAATCCGCCCTATGTGGCGGCCGGTTACCACTTGGCATCAGATAATGAGTCCGTCGCCAAAGCATTGGCGAACATTCTGGGCGCTGAGAAGACCTTTGGTTCCAAGCCGCGAACGGTGGAACAGCTGGCCAATTATCAATACGGCTTCGGCATGGAAACCTTCAATGATCCGGTTGATTTGGGGGGGTACCCTAGTTTTTCTACAGCGGAGCAGAAGATCCTCAGTCGGTTGGCGGCGAAAAAGGATGGTGTCGGCCTGGTATATAAAATAAAGATTCCGGGCAAGGATCAGGAAGTGTTCGGTGTGGATCTGTCTGGAGTTAAGGACAACAACGCCAATGGAGTGGCGCTGGTCGATGCTGTGGACAGCGGAATGCCACACCGCTACGCCTTCCTGCCTTATGAAGTACTTTTGAACAACAAGGAAGCAGAGGCACTGAACCTACGATTCCGTATGGCGCTTTTCTTCCCTGATTTGCCGATGATGGGCGGCCATGCCTCCTTCTTCAAACTGCGCAGCTCGCCGGATGCAATCAAAAAAGTATTGCAAAAGGCGATGGGCGGTGCATTGGTGTCTAATTCAGACAATGGGTTTGGTGGCTTTTAGCAAACAGGTTGCCCATTTATCATGCGATCTTGGTGGCGCACTGCTCGTTGTTGGCACAAGTGGGAAACTCGGCGATGCAATTTGGTTCATAAAGCGCTATATTAATCCGCTTGGATTCATTTGTTTTCGCAGGGCGGTTGATTAGGCTGATAATTATTAGTCCTGTAACTGCGAATTCAGACGGGTGTTTGTCAGGTGTCCTGTGGCGCTTTATGAGCGCCAAAAAAACATTAGGCCTTGGGTCGAGTTGGTGCCTTATCAATAGCACCTTTTCGGGCAAGGCCTTGTCTTTCAATAAAAAATAAGAGAGAACGCTCGTGGAATTGTCCGGTGGTCAAATCCTGGTGGAATGCTTGAAGGCTGAAGGGGTAGAGGCTGTATTCGGCTATCCCGGTGGCGCCGTTCTACACATTTATGATGCTTTGTTCCAGCAGGAGCAGGTTCAACATATCCTGGTTCGTCATGAACAGGGTGCCGTGCACATGGCGGATGGCTATGCACGCGCAACGGGCAAACCGGGTGTCGTTCTGGTGACGTCCGGCCCGGGCGCAACCAATGCCGTCACCGGTATTGCCACCGCGCACATGGATTCGATTCCGCTGGTTGTGATTACCGGACAGGTGCCAACCAGTCTCATCGGCAATGATGCGTTTCAGGAAGTCGATAGCGTCGGCATTACGCGCCCTTGCGTCAAACACAACTTCCTCGTCAAGGATGTCCGTGATCTGGCCGATACAATGAAAAAGGCCTTCTATATTGCGACGACCGGACGGCCCGGGCCGGTCGTGGTCGATATTCCCAAGGATGTCACCGATCCCCGTGTGCTGATTCCATTCGAATATCCCCAATCTGTTTCCTTGCGTTCCTATCACCCGACGGTGAAAGGGCATAGCGGTCAGATTCGCAAGGCTGTTGACCTGATCGTCAACGCCGAACGGCCGATGATCTATTCCGGTGGCGGCGTCGTGCTGGGCCGTGCGGCTGAGCAACTGACCCGGTTTGCCCGCCTGCTCAATTATCCGATCACAAATACATTGATGGGATTGGGTGCGTACCCGGCGAGTGACCGGCAGTTCCTCGGCATGCTGGGTATGCACGGCACTTATGAAGCGAACATGGGGATGCATCACTGTGATGTGCTCATCGCCATCGGCGCGCGCTTCGATGACCGAGTGACGGGCAATCTCGCCAAGTTCTGTCCGACCGCCAAGATCGTGCATATCGATATTGATCCGGCATCCATTTCCAAGAATGTTGTTGTGGACGTGCCAATCGTTGGTTCGGTCAAATCCGTACTGGAAGAAATGCTGCCTTTGATCGAAGACGCGGGCGGTGCCAAGCAGAAAGAAGCCATCGCCGCCTGGTGGGCGCAGATCGAGCAGTGGCGCGAAATGCGCTGCCTCGACTACAAGACCAACGGCGAGGTGATCAAACCTCAGTATGTGGTGCAGAAAGTCTGGGAAATCACCAAGGGAGACGCGTTCGTGGCGTCCGATGTGGGCCAGCATCAGATGTGGGCTGCCCAGTATTATGGTTTCGACAAGCCGAACCGCTGGTTGAACTCCGGCGGCTTGGGCACGATGGGTTTTGGTCTGCCCGCCGCGCTGGGGGCCAAGTTCGCCTTCCCGGACGAAGAAGTCGTGTGTGTGACGGGCGAAGGCAGTATCCAGATGTGTACGCAGGAACTGTCCACGGCATTGCAGTATCACTTGCCCATCAAGGTCGTCAGTCTGAACAACCGCTATCTTGGCATGGTGCGTCAGTGGCAGGAGTTCTTCTATTCCGGCCGTTACGCCATGAGCTATATGGAAGCCCTGCCGGATTTCGTCAAGCTGGCGGAATCTTATGGTCACGTGGGTATGCGGATCGAAAAGGCATCCGATGTCGAGGGGGCCTTGCGCGAGGCGTTCGCCCTGCGCGATCGGCTGGTCTTCATGGATTTTCAGACCGACCCGACCGAGAACGTATATCCGATGGTGCCAGCCGGTGCCGGTTTGAATGAAATGATTCTGGTATAAGACATGCGGCACATCATCTCAATTTTGATTGAAAACGAAGCAGGCGCCCTATCGCGGGTCGCCGGTTTATTTTCCGCACGCGGTTACAACATTGAATCGCTCTGCGTTGCACCCACCGTCGACGAAACCTTGTCGCGGTTGACCCTGGTCACGCGCGGTGACGAACAGATCATCGAGCAGATCATCAAGCAGCTCAACAAGTTGATTGATGTGATCAAGGTTCAGGACATGGCGGATGCCCCTCATATCGAGCGTGAACTCATGCTTATTAAGGTGCAGGCCGTCGAGCGCTATCGGGAAGAGGTCTACCGTCTGGCCGAAATTTTCCGTGGCCAGATTATCGATGTCAGCGAAACAAGTTACACCATCCAGATGGTGGGGCCGGGACACAAGCTGGACGCGTTTCTTTCGGCGCTGGGTGAGATCCCGGTGGTTGAAATCGTACGCTCCGGCGCGCTCGGAATTGCGCGCGGTCCGCGTGGTATGTCCGTGCCCGAGGCCTGATGCGCTCGCAGATCTGATTTTTTATCCGACTTTATTTCGTTATCTGGAGATTTTTCCATGCAAGTGTATTACGACAAAGACTGTGACCTGACGCTGATCCAAGGCAAGAAAGTCGCCATCATCGGTTATGGTTCACAAGGCCACGCCCACGCCCTGAACCTCAAGGATTCTGGTGTAAGCGTAGTGGTTGGCCTGCGTCCGGGGTCCGCTTCGGCGCGCAAGGCCCAAGCTGGAGGCCTGACCGTTCTACCTGTCGATGAGGCAGTTGCCGCGGCCGACGTCATCATGATCCTCACCCCCGATGAGTACCAGTCTGCCATTTACCGTAACGACATCGAGCCGAACCTCAAGCAAGGTGCTACATTGGCTTTCGCCCATGGTTTCGCCATCCTGTACAACCAGGTTGTGCCGCGTGCCGACCTCGATGTCATCATGATCGCGCCAAAGGCACCGGGCCACACCGTGCGCTCCGAGTTCGTCCGGGGCGGCGGTATTCCCGATCTGATCGCGGTGCAACAGGATGCCAGTGGGACTGCCAAGGCGACCGCCTTGTCCTATGCGTCAGCGATTGGCGGTGGGCGCACGGGTATCATCGAAACCACCTTCAAAGACGAGACCGAAACCGATCTGTTCGGCGAGCAGGCCGTTCTGTGTGGCGGTACGGTCGAGCTGGTTAAAGCCGGTTTTGAAACACTGGTCGAAGCCGGCTACGCGCCGGAAATGGCTTATTTCGAATGCCTGCACGAACTCAAATTGATTGTCGATCTCATGTACGAAGGCGGCATCGCCAACATGAACTACTCGATTTCCAACAATGCCGAGTATGGTGAGTACGTGACCGGCCCTAAAGTAATCAATGCCGAATCGCGTCAGGCCATGCGTGAAGCTCTGGCGCGCATTCAGTCAGGTGATTATGCCAAGGCCTTTATCTCGGAAGGTGCGACCAACTACCCATCCATGACAGCGCGTCGTCGCCAGAATGCGGCTCATGCGATCGAACAAACCGGTGCCAAGCTGCGCAGCATGATGCCGTGGATTACCGCGAACAAGATCGTCGATAAAGATCGTAATTGATCTGATCGTTTTTTGCTGAGCTAGCCCCGGTCCCTGCGGGACCGGGCCAACCCAAACATAGGCCTACCCTAGGGAGTAGCCTGCCGTTTGGGTTTTTTATTTGAGGGGAATCTGCTCGCTGCATGATCGTCACATTCTGCGTTTAGAATGTCCGCAACCAACTGAATAAGGTGACCACATGATGGATCAAGAATCGGATAAGCATTTGGAGCCGGATAGCCAGATGGCGGATGACGGGGCGCCAAAACATCGCCGTAAGGCCATTTATCTGTTGCCGAATCTCTTTACCACGGGCGCTCTTTTCGCCGGTTTTTTTGCGATTTTGCGCGCCATTCAAGGTGATTTCGAACAGGCGGCTATGGCTGTATTCGTGGCCATGATCCTGGATGGTCTGGATGGTCGCGTGGCGAGGTTGACCAATACACAGTCGGATTTCGGTGTGCAGTACGACTCCCTGTCCGATGTCGTTTCCTTTGGCCTCGCTCCGGCAGTGATCATCTTTCAGTGGAGCTTGAACGGTATTGATGACCGTTGGGGAATGCTGGGCGCTTTTGTGTTCGTCGCGGCCGCTGCGGTTCGTTTGGCGCGTTTCAATGTTCAGGTGGAAACCGTCGACAAGAAGTACTTTGTTGGTCTGGCTTCACCCGCTGCTGCTGCTGTGCTGATGGGGATGGTCTGGTTCTTTGAAGAGCACGGAATTCCATTTCAGGAAAACATCGGTTGGGTCTGGATTATAACCGTCGTCACCGGACTATTGATGGTGTCGAGCATGCCGTACTACAGTTTCAAGAGCGTGAGTCCGCAGATTCGTGTTTCGTTCTTGAGCGTGCCCTTGTTGATTCTGGTGTTTGTGCTCGCGCTGAAGGACTTTCCGCTTACCCTGTGGCTGATTGCCTCTGCCTACGCGCTGTCGGCACCACTATGGTTCATTGCTCGTCGGGTGCAAAAGCTGAGAAGAAAATCGTCGTGAATGCCTGATTTACTTTTGCATGATCACAAAAAAAGCCCGGTCGACCCGGGCTTTTGATTATCAAGGCGATCAGTGGATGGACTGATTGTATTGCTGAATGCCGACAATCAACCAATCACCCTGAGCTGAGTCCGCCGCGTGGCGAACATGCCAGATTTCAGCGATTGGCTCAGGCTGGCCGTAATTCTCGCGCACCATGCCTTGAAAGAGGACAGACGCCACAACCGAGTCGCCTTCACGGCTCAAGTCCAGTAGTTGTGCGTTCAGGCTCTGTACTTCGGTCACGTTGTTTTCGTCACCGATACGGGCACGCTCGCGCGCCAGTTCCAGAAACAACTCAGGGGTGAAGTATTCCTGCATGGTTTTAAGATCGTTGGCATCCCAGGCACGTTGCAGATTGGTGAAATGCTCCTTGGCCCCCTGCAGGAAGGAATCTTCGTTGAACCAGACTGGCGCATTCGGGAGCGTAGCTTGTGCTGATCCGGCGTTTGAAAACGAACCGATGCTCGACGGTTGCGGTGCTTGACCGGGCATTGCGCCTGCAGTTGAACGCGCGTAGGGCGAAGCCGTAGACTGGCTGGATTTGCGCAGTGCCCGGATCAGCATGAACGCACCGAGAGCAAACAGGGCAATGATGATGAAATCCATCGGCTTGAGGCCATCAAATGCGCCGCCGAAAAACAAGGCCGCCAGCAGACCGCCCGCCGCCAGACCCGCCAAGGGTCCGAGCCAACGGCTGGCGCCACCAGCAGCCGGTG
>JAJYPA010000630.1 GCA_021795795.1 Pseudomonadota bacterium
AACGGCGTTTGTGCAGAATCGGCAAAGCGTTTGCGCCAGTAATGCAGCGTGGCTACGGCGATCCCCGCCTGCGCACAATAATTCTTGACCGACTGTCCGCTCGCCTGAAATCCATCTACCTGCTGCCGCCAATAAGCGACTTTCTCTTCTTTCTTCATCACCATCCCTCCGCGCTGAATGCAGATCAGGATCGGTCAGGTCAGAAAATTGGGGAAGGTGGGTTGCTTGGACGGTTACGCACAACATACGCCGTAGGCTTATCCCCCAGACGCTGAAGAAGGACATCGTACTCTGCCGTTCGAACCAGTTGACCTGCAAACTTAGCTAGGTCTTTCTTATCAAACTCTGATATACCTTCACACATTTCGCGCAGATGCTTACCACAAATGACAGGGATATCCCCTTTCGCCAACTTGCTGAGGTTGCGGGTGCCCTGTTGAATAGTGGCAATATCACTTAACTTCTCCCAACGCTCTGCCACACGACTTGCCACCTCATGAATCTCTTTCAGTACATACGCGTCAGGGTGCAGGGAATAGTCTTTGCTACGAATCTCATCGACGGATACCTGACAGGAGAATGGGGTAGTCTCCTTTTGCAAAAGCCTTTCGAGAATTATATTAAGCACATCATCCAGCAATACAGCACGACCACCCTTAAGCTCACTGTATAAATCGTCGGCCTTAACAAAATTTACTATTGCATTTTTTCTTGGGCTATTTTCAAAAAGCAAAATTGCGCACTTGTTACTGGTATGTGGCAAGAGCTTGCCAGGAAGAGCCACCACGGCAGTCAGCTCGCCTCTATCCAACCATTCGGCCCGCACTTCTCTGGCAGCCCCGAGCGAGTAAAGTACCCCCATATTGACCAAAAATGCTGCCCGGCCACCCGGTTTCAATTTACTCAAGCCAAGCTGAATAAAGTTGAATGACATCTCACCAGATGGTCTGCGTGGCTGCATTGCATCGGCATAGGCATATACAGCCTCATGTCGGTTAATGCGCGTGATGGGCGGATTGGAAAGCACATAATCATATCGAACGTCATCAGCCAAAGCATGAAATGCATTACCTCGTCTCATCTGCAGATGATCTGTGCATCCTAGTTCGCAATAGAGCTGACATATAAACGCAGCCTTTGGATTTAACTCTGCACCCACAAATCGAACCGGCGCCTTGGCTACAGCATTACATGCCCTGAAAAAACCGCCCGTACCTGCTGCGGGATCAAGTACATTACCGTCCTGAACATTCGCCAGTTTTACCATCACTTCGGCAATCTCTCGCGGCGTCGCATATAGGCCAGCATCAACACTTAAGTGATCAATCACCCAGTCCAGTGTCTCTATGTATTCCTGATCAGTCCCTTGGATGTCGCTACCGTTATAAGCAAGCTCGACCATTGATCCATGAGAGCGATTGAGCAATGGGTAGATAGAATCTGCTGTTTCAGCAAGCTTTGGCCGTTGAGAAAGATAAGCTAGCGCCAAATTTAATAACTCATCAGCCGAGCTTGGAAGAGCCGCTCCAGAATTCACCTCGCGAACCATCAAAAGAATCAAAAATCCGGTGAGCAGAGCATCATCTGCGCTCACACCGTAACGCTGATAGCGCTCAGAGAAGCGGCTCAATATATAGCACAGATGTTGTGAGTGACTTGCCTTAGTCTCCATGATTCCTCCTAGCCTAAAGACTGCTCGACGATGGCGTCGGCGAGGTGAAGTTGGGTGGTTTTGGCATCGGCGAGGCGCGCCTTGAGGGCGTCGCACAGTGCCATGAGTTCATCGACTTTGGCTACGATGCGCCGTTGTTCGGCCAATGGAGGAATTGCCAAGACGAACGCCGCGATCTTTCTCAACACCAAATTCTTGTTACCGATTCCCTCTGTACCTTCTTCCGACTGCCGTTTGACCAATGGCGAACTAACTAACAATGACAAGTAGCGTCTATGAATCTTGTCCAGCGGAAACTTGATTAATGCGACGCTCACAAAAATACTAAATTCCTCATCTGTATCAACAAGGATAGGTATGCCAGTCGTACCCACCTTAGTAAGAAGCAGATCACCCCTTTGCGGGTAACAGCGCTTGATCAGTTCCTCGTGCTGTTCTCTTGATATGAAGCGAGTATCAGAAAAGTCGAGCCTGCCCGCGCTCATATCTTTCACTGAAAGAAATGGTATGCCTTCGTTTACATATGTCGGCGTATGGTGAGTACCGTCAGTTATTTGATATGAAATGTCCCCAAATCTCGTCCATTCCCACGATCTCGGCAAAGGATGCGGTTTTTCCCCTTCCCCAATCTCAAACAGCGACTTTTGCGTCCGTATTTCACCGGCGCTGAACAACCGCGCTTTTTCTTTCGCGATTTTTCCCAACAACAGACTCGCCGGTTCGTCGTTGGGGTCTTGGGAGACGAGTTTCCCCATGACGGCGAGTTGGAGGATGGTTTGTTTGAGTTGGTCGATGCTGGCTTCGGTGGTGAACAGGGTGTCGAAGTGGCTGGCGATGCGCGCCCACGCTGCGCTGAATTCCTGTTGCGACTCGACGCGGGTGAGCGTACCGAGCAGGGTTTCGACCAGGGTTTGGTGGGCTGCGAGGCTGTCGGTTTGCTGTTGCTCCAGTTGGTCGCACAGGGCCATGAGTTCATCGACTTTGGCGACGATGCGGTGTTGTTCGGCGAGCGGTGGAACAGGAACCACAAGCCGAACTACGGCACTGAGATTTAATTCGACCTGATTCGTTGTTCCAGAAACAAGCGAGTTCTCATGCTCTGGCTCGATTCGCTGTTGAATGCCCGGCGCGGATACATAACAACTCAGGAAGCTGCTGCTTACCACGAGCGGGCGAACGATAGTTACATGCGAGTCGGCTACTAGCGAGTTCGGATCAACTTCTGGCATAACATTGATTCTTCCGGCAGTCCCGGTGCCCGTCGAATTCCACAAGAGATCGTCTTTTCGGAGAAAACGCTCAGGCTGATACCCATCTAGTGAAGCGTCATCGACATATCTGGCTTGGGTCAGATCAAACCCAGCCCACTGAATACATTTTTGCGAAACTACCCGCACTTTTCCGAAGTCGGCATAACGCGGTCCTTTGCCACGCTGCACATACGACGAAACATCCTGCAATCTGCCCCATTCCCAGCCACTAGGAAGTAGGAAAGATTTTTCATCGTCGCTAATTTCAGGCAGCGATTTTTCTTTCTTGATCAGCCCTTCTTGAATCAAGCGCGACTTCTCTTTTGCGATTTTTTCCAGCAACACACTCGCCGGTTCGTCGCTATGGTCTTGCGGCACCAGCTTGCCGCGCACCGCCAGTTCCAGAATCAGCTCGCGCAGCTTTTTGATACCATAGGCTTCCAGCTTGCCGTTGCTGCCGCGCCCGGCAGTGGATCTGGTGAGCAGCGCCGAGGTCCACAGTTCGAGATTGTCGGTGATGACTTCCGGCATGGTTACGCCTCGCCCCGATGCAAGGCCTGCTGCAAAATATCCTTGAGCTGGTTGCGTAGACCGGTAATAGCGTTTTGCTGCTGCTCATATAGCTGCAACAGCTCGTCCGGGTCGTGGCTGACTTGTTCGCCGACGTGGGGGTTCTTGATGTCGATGTTGTAGTTGCGCGCGACGATGTCGGCAACTGGTACTTTCCAGGCCTGTTCCGTTTGTACGCGTGCCTTGAAGCCGTCCGCTTCGTCGCCCCACCAATCGATCTCGGTTTCGAATTCCTCGAAGCGCATGGGCTTGGTCTTGTTGTAGCTCTTGACGCCTTCCGGGTACGGGTGCTCGTAGTACCAGACGTGCTCGGTGGGTTGTAACCGTCCAAGCAACCCACCTTCCCCAATTTTCTGACCTGACCGATCCTGATCTGCATTCAGCGCGGAGGGATGGTGATGAAGAAAGAAGAGAAAGTCGCTTATTGGCGGCAGCAGGTAGAGGGA
>JAJYPA010000129.1 GCA_021795795.1 Pseudomonadota bacterium
TGGTTAAACCAGCGCTTACGCGAGTACCATCACACCCGGTCAACGCGACAATCTGTGCTGGCTTTAGAGTTTGCCGCTATATAAAAGCGGCTATCTGCAAAACCTGTTGATTACAGACGTCGCGACAAACGCGCCTCAATGGCAGACAGATGCGCCAACGGCCAGTATGGCATCATCAAAACCGTCACCACCATAGGTGCGAGAATCATTCCTAAAGGGCGCTTTACCGTGAGCAGCGTGGGGACGGAGGGGCGGCAGCTCCTACGCTCCGCCCTTCAGCACACAATACTATTGCCGTAAAGTGAGAGCAAAATCGGCAACGAGGCACATCAAGGCAAAGCCCCCCAAGATGATTTTGGTCTCCGTGGGCGACAACGCGCATGGGCATCCTAACAAGAAGTCGCTCGAGATCTATGAGAAATACTCTTCTAGATCGGACAAAGGCAACAAGGTGTATCGCACCGACGAGAAGGGTCATCTCAAGCTGATCCTCAAGGACGGTGGCGGCTGGACGCTCACCAGCGAGAAGTAAGCCCGGTACCGTATGCAGTGAGGTGCTGCGCCGGGTCGGATGATGTAATTTGATCAACGTCAATGAATGACCGCAATCAGTCTGCTGCCGACCATCAGGGCTCAACGGCGGCAGGGCAGCGGAAACGGTTGTTCACATGCAGTATTGAAAAAAGCTATTATCGGACAAGGGCAGTCTTTTTGACCACCACATTTGGTTGCCTGCTCTCGCTCCGTGAGCGGATATTTTTCCTATGTGTATGATATATATGCGGGATTCTATCGTGTCTAGAACATTGGTAGCGACTCAATGAAGACAGTTACAGCAGCGATCATTTGGAAAAATAATCAGGTGCTTCTCACCAGGCGAGCGCCTGAGCAGAAACTCGCTGGCTTCTGGGAATTTCCCGGTGGCAAGGTTGAGGAAGGTGAATCGCTGAAACAGTGCCTCGAAAGAGAGCTTGCTGAAGAGCTCGGCGTCGAATCAACGGTTGGAGAGGAAATTGTTACCAGCGAGCACCACTATGACCACGGCGCTATCAATCTGGTTGCGATGAGCACCGATTTGCTCAATGAAGATTTAACGTTGTCGGTACACGACAAGGCCATTTGGGTATCCGTGGCCGACCTAATGAATTACCAGCTTGCTCCCGCTGACATCCCTATTGCGACGTACCTACAGGAAAAATTCAGTGACGTTTAATCCAGACCTGAAGCCAGGCCAAGTCATAGACAATGATACGTTGTGTGAGATTTTCAAATGCGGACCACAGGGGGGCATGCGAAGGTCAAAGACCACCAATTCGCTAGTTATCGTATCGAACCACGTAACCTCGATTTACGATGATCGCTGGGATGGTGATGTTCTTCACTACACAGGGATGGGTCAAGCAGGTGATCAGCGCCTAACCTTCATGCAGAACCGGACGCTCGCAGAATCTGGCGTAAATGGTGTTCACGTATTTCTCTTTGAGGTCCATCACCCTCGCGAGTACACATATTGTGGAGAGGTGAAACTTGCGGCGCCTCCATATGAGGATCATCAACCTGATGGCGCTGAAAACAATCGGGTGGTTTGGATGTTTCCAGTCAAGCTGGTTACTGCTGAAGCAATACTGGATAAGGACACTATCGAAGAGCCCTATCAAGCCAAGCTTAAGCAAGCTCGTCGGTTAAGCGATGAAGAGTTACTTAAGCGAGCAGCGCGGGGTGAGCAAAAGCCCGGAAGAAGGCAAGTTGTTATTACTCAGTATGACCGGAGCCCATGGGTCGTTGAATGCGTAAAGCGCCGAGCACACGGACTCTGCGAGGCATGTGGCGCGACTTCGCCTTTTGAGATGACTGACGGTACTCCCTATCTCGAAGTTCATCACATCAAACCACTTGCTGACGGGGGTGGTGACACCATCAACAATGCCGCCGCACTTTGTCCTAACTGTCATAGGCGTTGCCATCATGCAAAAGATAAATTGTTATACACCAAGGAACTGCAAGAAAGAATTGATAGCTTATATCAAGCAAACCACATAAGGCCGTAATCTGCCAGTTGCCGACCATCGGGACTCAACGGCGGCAGGGCAGCGGGAGCGGGCGTTCAAATTCGTGTGGATTGGTGTAGAATCAAAAAGTAGGGCGGTTGTAGCCGAGGAGATACAGAAATGTTATACGGCAGCGTCTGGTGTTATGCTGCAAACTCGGTGCAGCACAATGTACGTTAGCCATTCAAGAAGAACCGACGCATGCTTGAGCCCAACTTCTCAGAGTCTCAGTTGCAGCAGGCCGCAAATTCTGCGTTCATCCGAAGGATTGCGAAATCTCACGGCAAATGGCTTTTTGCTCACATCTTGTCGCTGCCGGACGAGTTTCTCTATGGCTGGGACACCGCCTTCTATTTGGATTGGTTTCCGCATCCGCCACTTCCAGACCACGCTGGATGCAACTTTTTTGTTCAGTACAAGCTGTCGAACCAATACACGAGTCCCGGCGCCGGTGAGTGGATCGAATGGAAACAGGAGTATTTTCGGTTCAAGATTCCGCACAACGCAAAGGACGCCGCCGGGAAGCATGTCGACGACTATCACCAGTGGGATAGGCTCAAGGCATTGGCCAGCAAAGGCTATCCAACTTACTACGCGACCAATGCAACTCTGGATAAGTCTGTGTTGATGACCGCATACGAAGCAGGCGTTCTCCTGAACAAAGTTCCACTTCTTGACGTTCGGAGTGTGAAGGGGGTGCACAAGCACGTTACCTTCACGCCTACTTCTGACAATTTCAAACTTCATAGCGAACTTGAAGACTCGTCTGCTATTGCGTTCTCTGCTGCGATCGAGTCTCTTCGCGAGGAACCACATGTTTCTATCGGAGAAGCAAATGAAAGTCTCTTGTCCGCGCTCAACGAGATGGATCAAACCGACAGGAGCTGGATTGAAGATCTTGCTCGCATCAATCAATCATTCTCGCAAGTAGTTCCGCAGCGTTTTTTGCCTTGGGCGAAGCATCAGATGTTGCAAGTTTTTATCAAAAATCATATTGGTGCGAGCATGCATTGGATGCCTCAAAATGGCTAACAAGGCAGTCAACTCGGACGATCTACGGCCTCGCGCCGCTGCGCGGCGCTCCTCCGTAGGGCGCCGGTTACTTCTGCATTAGCCATCTCTAGGTAACAGGTAAATAGTTCTCATGGACACTTCATCGTTAATCAGTGCATTCAGTGCCGTAGCAGCAATAGCTTCCGCAATTTATGCCTACTTTCAGGTCAAGCAGGCAAAAGATAGTGTTGAGCAAGCGAGGAGAACCGTTCTGGAGGCATTTACGCAAAACAAAATCAATGCACTCATCGCCCTAAGAGATCTGTATGAAAAGAGGCTTCCAGATATAAAAAAGATGGCAGATGATTTTTCAACGCCAGTAACTTATGAGTCTGCAGGCAAACCTCTGCATGAAGAGCACGAGATATACAGAAAAAAATTGCAGCGAGTGAATGCAGAGATTGATAGACTTTACGAATCCTATGTTCCTACAAATATTCCGACAAAAAATGGCTAACCCATCATTCAACACGGACTGGCGCGATAAAGTCGCGCCAGCCGGTTAATTCAGACGTTAGCCATGAAGAAGCCCTCGCTTACCGATATTCGCCGCGGAATGGCCCGGTACAGGAATGGCGACAGGCCATGGCCAGAACGGACGGTTGACTGGTTCATTGCGTCAGAACGTGGGGAATTATTTCCGTTGAAATACACATATGGTCTGGCTACCGATCAACGACCTGCATCGTTCACGACAAACCAAGCAAAGGGCGCAATGCGTTCTCTGGCCTTGGCTTACGTAAGTCTGAAGGCACAGGCTGAGAACACCGAGCAGTTCGAGGAGGCTGTTCGGGCATCCCGCAAAGATGCTAGCGGGCGAGCTGAGCGCCTCAAGAAAGCAAAGCGCCTCCCTGTACAGTACGCTACCGCTCAATTCGCGTTTCGCCGAAACCCCGACGTGGTCGCCGAAGTACTCGAACGTGCAAATGGCGCTTGCGAGAAATGCAGAAAGCCCGCGCCCTTCATCCGAAGGTCAGATGGCAGTCCGTATCTTGAAGTGCATCATAAGCACACGCTTGCTGACGGCGGTGAGGACACTGTTGCAAACGCAATAGCTCTTTGCCCCAACTGTCATAGAGAGGCACATCACGGCTAACGAATAAGGTTAGATCGCGCGAAGCCGCGATCTAACCTTATTCGTTAGGTAACAATTCGTTGCGGGCGCGTGCAATATATGCAAGTGGCTTGGCTTCTTGTGTCAATCGTGACCCCCGAATACTTGAAATTGCCAGGTATGCTGCACCGACAAGAGAAAATGTAGCTCCCGCATATCCAAGTACGTTGCCTTGCTCGGTTGCTTGAAACGTGAGGCCAGCACCGAACAAAGGCGCCAGGGACCCAAACGCAACGCTCACAAAGGATGGCCGCATGGCAGCCTCAATCTCCGCAACATGATCTTTGCAATCTCTTATGAATGCCTCTGTTAAAAAAACTCTTGTCTCAGATTCTTGTAAGAGAGATATGTCAGCACAATGCGCCTCAATCTTTGCACGCAACGATGGGAGCAAATGGCCGTGCCGTTCTTTGAATTTAATAAGTCTGCCGAAGTCTATAGGGCCGTTCGGAATGGGAAGAAGAGACTTGAGGACAACGTCCCTGGCTTTAAACGTATGCAACGCACCATCGCGTTTAGTTGCTGGGCGCTTTGACCCAAGAGCCACCGCAAACTGAGCTTGGTCTGTAATAGGAGTGGCATTCACATCAGGCAAGGCGCCCAGCACAGTTGCCAGATAGGCCATGAATTGATTCGCCAGCAGCGTATCAACTTCATACCAAGCCAAACCCAATTGCGTAGCCAATCCTGAATCTACTAAAAAGTCAGGGATTTGGCCCATTTTTTCCGCGTGGATGCGAGTTACAGGTAAGGGAGTCTTGCTCGGCCTGGAGCGCCTCCGATTTGGCAGCACTCTAGTTTCCACAAATTCGATGAAACACTCATCGAATTTACTAACCTGATGTATATACATTCCCGGAACGACTGCCTCAACGAGCCCCTCGGAAAGCAATTCTCTGGTTAATTTATCCATCCGAGCTGGATTATGAAGATGATCCATAGGGATAATAGAAGCCAACTTATCCCAATACAAAATAGCTTGTGTCGTCCAAGAAGTGCTCGGAACGTCGATGTACGGAAAGTAGAGCACGTTATTTGACATGGGTATTCGCTTTTGCACCTAACGTTAATTTAACTTCACTGAAGGTACAGATTAACATTATTTATCGTATTATAACATCTTATACTACCTCCAGTCACAAATGATTATTAATGCCTATATTGGTGATTTCCTAGCCGCAGGGAAAGGTCCCCTTCCCGCGTTGCTGTCGCTCGTGGCCGCATGTTGAATGACGACAACGGTTCGGAATATGCCATTCCCTTCCCGCTGCTGAATGACCGCAATCAGTCTGTTCCGGCCCTCCAACGAGCAGCCTAGACCGACAGAGCTTCGCCGAGAGTTTGCACTCACCAAAGCATAAAGCAGTCGCTAGAAAAATCCAAAGTCTCTCTGCCATGCCGTTCTCCAACCGGTTGTTGCCCAAAACGGCACAGCTATAGAGCGCTGCCTGCCAACCAGTTCTTGCACGCGACAGGCATATATCTTATTTCCTTCTCATGATCCCTGGTCAACCACTTTCTGCATATGGCCATAAAAGCTATACCTCTTCCTCCCCGCTATACCCCATCAGGCAATCCGCATGAGGGGCACAACACATGGCGTCGCGCGGCAAAGAGGAAAAACGGGACTACCGTCTGGAGGTGGCCGATCGGCTGATTCAGCAGATCGAGCAGGGCACGGCGCGATGGCAGCGCCCCTGGAAGGCTGGAGAGATCCTTGCGCCCGTTAATGCGGTGACCGGCAAGCCCTACCGTGGCGTGAATTACGAGAACCTGATGGCTTTTTCGCCGGACCCGTCTGATCCCCGCTGGTGTACCTACAAACAGGCCCAGGAGCAGGGCTGGCAGGTGCGCCAGGGTGCTTCCGGCTTGCCGCTGGAAGTCTGGAAGGAATACGAGCATAAGCGCACGGTGGAAGAGATCCAGCGATTAGAGAAACAGGGCGTGACAGATCCCGAATCGACGGAGCGCCGGCTTGGTGTTCGGTATTACACTGTGTTTCACGCCTCGCAGATGGATGGCATCCCGCCTCTTGAGCGCCAGGAGCCAAACCAGAAACTGGAGGGCCAGCCCGATACGCGGTTGCCGAAGCTGGCCGAGAGCCTGGGTGTGAAATTGCGGTATGGCGGTGGCCGGGCGTTTTATCGTCCGTCGGAAGACCTGGTGCAGATGCCTCCCGTGGAATCTTTCGAGCAGGCTGTGGGTCACGACACCACGCTCTTGCACGAGCTTTCCCATGCAACCGGGCATGAAAAACGTCTGAACCGCGACCTGCGCAATTCTTTTGGCAGCGAAAAGTACGCGATCGAGGAGCTGCGGGCGGAGATGTCGGCGGCCATGACAGCGGCGAGCCTGGGACTGGGCTTTGATCCCGCCGCCCAGAACCGGGAAGAGGGACGGGAGACCTTGGCAGGCAGCAACTCGGGCAACAGCGCCGCCTATCTCGCGAGTTGGCTCAAGGCCCTGCCGGAGAAAGACCGTAAGCAATCCATCATGCAGGCGATCAAGGACGCTCAGAGCATCAGCGACTACCTGATTGAACGGACGCCGGAATTGCTGGTGGAGCAGGAAAAGGAGCTACTAGGCGTCTCTCGTGGCGATTACGTTCGATACAGGAATGAGATTGGGCAAGAGGTTGAGGGCGTGGTGCTTGACGCCGCCCAGCCCGGCGAAGCGACGCGAGTGAGGCACATCTACCGGTGGCCCAACGGCACCCCAGGAATGGACGGGGTGGACCACGTCGCGCCCACGGTACTGCCAGACGACTTGGTAGAGCACATTCCGGGCGCCGTCACCCCCGGTCCGGATCTGGACGCCATCGATCCGCGGACCGATGCGTACCAACGCACCATGGGCGTGGACGATTCGCGCGACCGAGCGGGCCGTGCTGTGCTCATGGCGGTAGAAACCGCGCGTGGGCAGCCGGAGCGGGCGGCGGCCCTGCAGGCGGGAGCCTTGCCGGCGGCGGCCTTGCCGGAACGCGCCATGGACCCGGAGCTGATTGCGTTTCTTGAAAACCGCACCCGCGTCCGGCAAGGCGAACACCCGGACTTTGCCGGACTGAGCGATCCCGTCGCCAATGCCGAAGCCTTCGTGGAGCGGCAGGGCCGCATCGATCCTCAGCGTTCCGCGCAATGGGCCAGAGCGCTTCAGGAAAGCCCGGTGGCTTATGGCGAGGCTGTGGGCCTCAGTCCGGCCACGGCGGGTCTCGTTGCGGCTCAACTGAATGCGGGGGTGCAGCGCATGGAACGACCTCAGGTCGGCGATCTCGTGCGTTTTGAACCGCATAAGCCTGGCGTAACGAACAGCCCTTTCTCGGGTCGTGTCATTGCTGCCCTGGACACCAATACCGGCGATATTCGTTACCACCTGCGGGCGGACTTTGGGCCAGACCAGGGCATTGAGGCGCGGGTATATGGCCGGGACGGACAGTTCCGCGAGATCGCTCTGGATCAAGCCGTGGGATTCGACCGGAACGCGCCGGAACATCTGACGGATGACCGCGCAAACCAGAAGGAGCAAGCTATCACGTCCTACATGAAGCATTACGATGAATTGCCTGATGCCGTGAATGATTTCATTGACTCTTCGCAATACGGGTTTGACCGTTTGCGCAATGGCGATATTGCAGGGTTTCATGATTTTCAGCGGCAGATGACTGTTGAGCGAAATGAGATGCATGGAATCATCGCTGATGGCCCCAATAAGGGTGCGCATGGTCCTACGCTTGCGTTATATGAAGCGGGCATGAGCCAGGAAGAAGTGCTGCATTTGATAGATTCCACTGAGGCATCGCAAATTGATGCGCGTCAAGGTGATCGAGAAAAAAAACTGGCTACAAGTTTTCAGGAACAGTTCATAAAAAACCTGAAGGAATACGGCAAAGATATTCTGCAGGATGCGGACAAACTGCCTGATATAAAACTGGCTCAGGCCGTTTACTGGAAGCATGGAATCGCAGTGGAAAATGACCATCCCATGCTTAATTCTACCGTGCAGGCAATTCACGACAAAGATTTGAAGGGATTGTTATCCCGTATCGGTCATAACAGTCAGAATCCTGCAACGCAGGAAGTTTTTGAGCGTATGACCAATATCAAGTTGGGCAAAACCCAGTCCATGCGGGTGAAGCAACTGGAAACCTGGGCCGGAGCGGATCGGGTTGCTGCTCTGGACCATGAGAGAGCCGAAAAAGCCAGGCAAAAGGCCGAAGAAGCCCCCCGCAAGGCATTGCGGCAGGCTTTCGATGCGCTTTCCTACTCCAAAATCCAGATATCTACCGAGGCGGGCTCCAAGGTCGTCGATGGGCAACAGTACATTGAATGGAAGGCCGCCCATGGCTACACCCTTGTCGGCGATCATAAGAAAGGTGCCGTGGTGGAGCGGTTCCTGAAAAACCCGGAGACCAATGAAACATCGCGGATCAAGGATCGGCGCTTTGGGGAGTTCTGCAAGGCGGTCCAGGGCCTGGAGCCGGGTGGCGACCTGATGAAGGCCATGGAGATAGCGAAGATTCCCCTCGATCTGCCGCAAAAGGAGCCCGAGAAAATCCAGGCCACCCAGGTGTCGAATCCAGTACCCAAGGCACCAGACCCGGAAAAGATCACTGCCTATGAGGCGAAGCGGCAGGCCCGGCAAGATCGGTATCGTGCCCTGGCAGAGAAGATGCGCCTGCGGGCGAAGGCGAGGCTGGATCAGGCCCACAAGATGGCGGGAGCCATTCCCTTCGGACAGCCGATCCTCGTGGGACATCACAGTGAAAACCGGGATCGTCGATATCGGGAGCGCATTCACAAGACCTTCGGTCAAGGCTTTGGGCTGATGGACAGAGCGGAGTATTACGAGCGCCGCTCGGAAAGGATGTCCAATGGCATCAGCAGTGATGATCCGGCTGCCGTCCAGAAGCTCAAGGAAAAGCTCGAACATCTGAAGATGAGTCAGGAGAAGATGAAGGCGGCCAATGCCGTCATCCGCAAATTCCGAGACCCGGATGAGCGCAAGAGTGGAATGGAACGTATTGGATTTACTGCTGAACAGGCAGATAAAATTCTTACCCCCGATGTCATGGGGACGATTGGCTTTGCGTCCTACAGCCTGAGCAACAATAACGCCAACATCCGGCGCATCGAGGAGCGCATCAAGGGGCTGGAGAAAGCACAGACTCTGGAGGATCGAACCACGGAGTATCGCTGGGGGGCCGTGCGGGAGAACAAAGAGAACAACCGCATTCAGTTCCTGTTTGAGGGCAAGCCCGATGAAGCGATCCGCAAGCTGATGAAGGAGAGCGGATTCCGTTGGGCACCCTCCGAGGAAGCGTGGCAACGGCAATGGACGGGAAATGCGGTCCATGCCGCCCGGGAGGCGATCAAGAAATTGGATGCAAGGATGCCGCCAGAGCAGGCCGCGCAAGTACTGGAGAGGGCCCCTGCCCCGGCAGAAAGCAGGATAGCTCCGATGCCACCTGTCCCGCCAGATCTGCTGGACTCCACCGGCGCTGCCGACCGGCTGGTGAAGTCTCTGGCAGTTCTGGAACAGCACAGCATCACCCTGACACGGGCCGATGGCACCGGTAAGACAGTCAACGCAAGAAGATATCTCGACGAAGGCATTGCCAGAGGATTCACCGAAGCGGACACGGCGGCCCGCCCTCTGGCGTGGGTCAACCCGGACACTTCGACCCGGCTGAACGTGAGAGACGAGGCCCTTGCGGCAACGCTCAGGGCCGCCCACACCGTAGACCCGCATATCGGGCGGGCCATTCAGTCCGTCGCACGGCAAAAAAACGATCTGGAATGGGAGATGTAAAGCATGGGAATGTTCAGCCGTATTTTCAGCAACACCGCAAAGCCTGCCAGCTGCAAGCCTGCCTGCAACCTCTGGATTGGCGCGAACCCCGGGCACCTGACGCCGGTGGATGACCCCGAGGGCCTGGGGGAATACAAGCTCGCCGTCGACAGGCTGATCCGGGACGAAGCCCCCGATATTATTTACTTGTGGTCGGATACGGAGGATCTGAGTATCGTTCGCAAGGCCCTCCAGTATCTCTCCCTGATGGGCGGGGAAGTAGGCGTGGCCGGACAGCTTCCCGACGAAGAAGTGGCGGCCATCTTCGGCGTCGCTGTTCGGACCTACCAGGGCACGGTCATCGACCCGCAAGGGGATGCAGCGGCCTTTGTGGGTTGACCAACCATAGATCTCCACCGAGCCACCCCCCCCCACAACTTCGCAGGAGCGTATCCCCATGGCAGCACAGATCGATCACCTTTTTTCCTATGGTCCTTTGGATGTCGTGGCCACCCATGACGAGAACAGACCAGGCCTGCACGTCATGCACGCGGACATGGAAATGAATGCCTTTATTCCCAAGGGTGATCCTTTCCATAAGGAAGTCCAAAATCTCATCGAGAAAAATCCCCATTCCATGGGTTTTGTGGCGAAGCAGGTGTATGCCCGGGTGGAGGAAGAAGGTCTGTGGCACGGTCCTGCGATAGACACCGAAGAGCTAAAACTGGGGCCGTCTCTGAAAACGGAGATGCCGAAGCCGGAAAGACCCGCTGGGCAATCCGTGGATCCCCTCCCCAAAACGCGCACTCTACCTATCACCGGGGAGATGGAGTTGCCCAGGGAAGTGCGGGAGGCCATGGAGTACCGGGTGGAGGTAATCCCCCTGGTACTAGAGGAAGGCTCGATTCTAGCCCGGCCGGAGCTGAAGCCTGGAGACAAGCTTGTGGCCTATGAAGTGCTCCGGCATGGGAACGCACTGGACGGGCTGGACCCAAACTTTTCCCCGACGCTGGACCGCCTGCGCTTCGATGCCCGCCAGGACCCGCAGGCCCTGGAGGATGCGCTGAAAAAAGCGCGGGAACTCGCCTCACAGAAGCTGGATATGGATACCATCATTCCTGGCTTCGGCAAAATGACCCCGGGAAACCGCGAAAAGGCCCTGTCGCAGACCTTTGGGCATGCCCTGGATGGATGGCGAGAGCCCAACAAGGGAACCCGCAAGGAAACCCCGGAACAGAATGCGCAGCCAGACAAGGTCGAGGTTGCACCTGTGCCGCAGGGCCAAGACCAGAAACGGAGCAACGAGAAATTGATGAAAGGCTGGCCAGTCAACGCCACTCCTGTGCCGTGGCATCCGGAACCGGTGAAGAAGGGGCCGGCCCAACCAAAGTTTGAGCGGCATGAGCCCGTGCCTTTGCTGACCAGTAAGAACCGCCCGCTGGTCCTGGATCATGGCGATCTCATCACAGTGACCCGGAGGGCTATGCTGGGTATCGGCAATTCAGCACAGAAGAAGCGGGAGCAGGCTGTGAGCGTGGCCTTGCAGGCTGCGGTAGAGCGATTTGGGCAGCCCGTTCACTTCGAGGGAAACCCTGCCTTCCTGAAACAGACGGCGGAGATGGCCGTCAAAATGGGTATCCAGTTGGAATCCGGCAACAAACTTGCGGCAGAAATCTACCAGAAAGCGCTCCAGGAACAGGAAAAAAACCGGGCGCCACGCGGCAACGTGCTGGGTCCGGCACAGCAGCCGCCAAAAAAGCGGCTGGCGGTGCAGCAGGACCAGGATTTGGAAAGGTAACGCCCCCCCATTTCCGCCTTGCGCTCCGTCAAGGCGGAAATCGAAGAAGTTCGTTCAATCGGGCCGGACGGGCACATGGCGCACGGTTTCGCATCAAAAAGCTATACCCCGCATAGCTGGCTATACCTCATCAGGTTAATAACGGTAATCAGAGAGGAGAAATGCTATGCCCGTACGAATGATGCAACGCAACAATTTGGCGAATGCCTTTATTGCCATCAATGACGGCCCCACCAACGCTGCCCTGGCGGCAGCCAAGACAGAAATCGGAGAGGCGACCTGGAAGCAGGGACATACGCCAGGTGCCGAGAAAACCGTCCGTGCCGCCCTCCAGGCCCAGGGGGCCCGATATGAGACGGAACTCTCTGGCGAGCTCACGGGAATCACGCTCGCCGAAACCCAGGCGAACGGCGAAAAGTTCCAAAAGCTGCGAGTGACCCTGGAGAACGGTGCGGACAAGACGATCCTGTCTGCTGACCTCAGCAGCGAGTACGCCCAGCGGCTCATCGCCAAGCTCGACCGGGCCAGCCAGGAACAGGCAGGCCAGACGGTGAGCATCGGTGGCTTCGCGGAGTCCGTGGAACGGGACGGACGGGCCTACACCAACCATGTCGCCACCATGAGGGATGCCCAGAAACAGGAAATCACCGCTGTCCCCGGTCATTTCGAGCAGGCGCAGGAGCGGGTCTCCCAGGCGCAGGCACCGATGCTTTCGGCAGGCATGGGAGACAACAAGAAGGTGCTCAACCAGATCGCCGATACGGCCCGCGAAGCCTATTTTGCCGAAGTGGTGCAGGGGTTGGCGGAACGCCTCAAGGAGCAGGGTGTCGCCCCCAAACAGGCATATCCCCGCCTGGAAGGCCACCAGCAGGATGAACAAGGCACCTGGCGCAGCGTGGGGCTGTATGTGGACAACCAGGGCACGGCGCGGGGTGTCCTGGCCGTGGAGAATCCGGAACAAGGACTGAAAGAGCGGCACAGTGTCGAGTTCTCCGAGCGTACCTCTAAATCGGGTATTCCGATGCTCTCCGCATCCATCTCGCGGGAAGATGGCAGCAAGACCTATGTCAACATCTTGCCCCATGAAAACCGGAACACCGGCGAGAAGTTTCTCTCCGCATCCTTCGGGGAGCGCGACCCAGACGGCAAGCTCCGGCAGGTGGAGGGCAAAGGCGGCGGGCTGAAACCCAACGAGGCGGTGAAGCAGCTAGGCGACCAGGACCGCACGGTGCAGATGGCCCGGGAGAAGTTCGGGGTGGATGTGCTGGCCCCGTCGAAAGAGCAGGCCCAGGGAGTGGAGCGATGAAGCACGGGCAGGACATCGAGCAGTGGGCTCTGGACTCTCTGGACAGGACCCGGCAGGAATCTCGGCGCGAACAGCTCAGGAAACTTCTGGCTGACCTGCACCGCCACCCGGATAGCGCAGCGTTACCGGTCGGCTCATCCCAACGACTCGTAGCGCGATCTCATGAACGGCAACTGATGCAGGAAGCCGTGAATCTCGGCTATGAGCCTCCAGAGCAGGTCATCAAGGAAATGGGCCTGCATCTGGGGCTGGAATTGGGGTTGGGGCTCTGAGAGTTGCAGGCTCGCAGAGAGTGCAGCCCCATTTTTGCGTCGGGGCTGTTCGCTTCACTTCACAGGAAAATTACCGAGCTGACGGGAGGAAAATCGGTATGGACCACGAGGCTATTTTAGGTAACCGGGCAGCTCTAGCCAGAGCTGACGCACAGCATTATTCTGTGAATGAAGAGGAGATGGTTTTTGCACTTCAGGACAAACATCACAAGTTTTCCATGGGGTTATCTACCATTCTCCAATGCCTGCGAATGGCAGAACGGGAAGGCGGGGTTCCCAATCTCCCGAGCGATTGGTGGATTCAGGTGGCGAGGCGGTACTCTATCATCCTGGATTGAGGCTTGAGGGATGAGAATGGACGTCTACAAACTGCGGCTGGAAGATCCTGGCTCCCAACACATCGGGAAGGAACTCTTCGAGAATCAAACACTGCGAAAATCACCCTGGTATCGAAAAAACGGTAAAGGAGAAGATGTGCAGTATGCCGTATGCCCCGCCTGCAACAATCCCATTCAGATCATTGGGCTGTACCGCTTGCCTCCGAGTGTCAACAATCCCTTCGGGAGGCACACAGGGCAATCCGTGCCCGATCTGGCAGAACTTGACCCGGAAGAACGGGACAATTGCCCATATTTAAAGCCCAGGCCACGTGAAAAAAGTGCTCGGAGGAAGGTACTCGGCCCAGTTCCGAGGAAAATTTTGGAGACGCTGATCGAACAGTTCGACCGGGGCGTATATCTGCTTCGTAAACAGACAGGCATCAATTTTTCTCCAAATCTGCTGCGCAAGATGTTGGAGACATACCGCGCTGAGAAAGGGTATCTATACACCGGTGCAACGCTCTTGAATGTGCCCTGGATTTTTTTCTATATGTCAGATTCGCACTCGATTATTGGTCAATATCTTCGGCGGGATTCAGAGTTGATCGAGGCAATAGGGGAGCATGGTTCTCCAGCTTGGGTCAATGACAAGGGACAAATCGTTTCGAGAAACAAGGAATTCTTGTCGCTTGACGTGTGTTTTATCCATCATCGGGAGAGCAAAGACCGGGACGACGGGGGATTGATGGAATCCATGAAGATGGTCGTCTCTACGGACCCTGACCACCGGGTCCATCAGAAGGTGATCCCTTTCGACCACCAGGAGTTTCAGCGACTGGTCCAGATCCCTGACGAAAAGGCACACCGTCAGATGGATCTGGTGGAGATGGCAAAAGAAGTCCTCGGCGATCTCCTACTTTGATTGCCTCGCTCGGCCTTGCAGTCCACAGCGCCCTACCATTCCTAGTAATAATAGGGTACCGATCCCCTTGTCGGCAGCTATACCAGAACAGGCAACCTGTTCGAGGAATTTTTTGGTATGCGGCTCCCCACCCTCGCCATCATCACGGCGGCGACGCTCACCCTGCCCTTTGCGGCACTGTTTGCCGTAGGCCGGATCGAGCATTGGTCGCTCAATGTCACAACCTGCATGCCCATCGGCTTCTACCAGCGGGGACCTGCGCCCGCCCATCTCCGGGACGGCGACAGAGTGTACCTCTGCCCACCGGTCCACGAGGGCCTGCATGTGCCTTTTGTGGGGCCGACGGCGATGCTGGTAAATACCCCCGCGGGCGACAATCCGGCCATGCACGAGGCCATAACGGGACTGTGGCTGGACTTCGCGCCACGGGGCAAGTGGCACTGTGCCGATGACCTGATGCCCTTTGCCAAGGAGATTGTCGCCACAGCGGGCCAATCGGTGGAGATCACAAAACGGGGCATCATTGCCAACGGAAAGCGCCTGCCCAATAGCCGGATCGTGACGAAGGTGGACGGGATTCCTGTCATCCATATGCCGATTGGCACCAGACTGACCGTCCCCAAGGGATATTTCTGGGACTATGCTCCCGGCACCTTTGCCTTCACCAGCGCCTACTACGGGCCGGTCCCCACCAAGAACATCCTGGGGAGTCTCCGACCCGCCTTGGTCATCCCCGGCAGCCAGTATTGGTACACCGACAAGATTCAAACGAAATGAGGCAGCTCCCATGCACCTGACCGATCTCGCCCAACAATGCGCTCCACAGGTGGCGCCCACTACCCTGGCCGCCATCGTCCAGGTGGAGTCGGGCGGGAACCCCTGGGTGCTGTGGGATAACACCGCCCATCACGGATACCATCCTAAAACCCGAAAAGAAGCAGAGCGGATTTTACGGGTGCTGATGGCGGAAGGGCATCAGGTGGATGTGGGCATTGCCCAAGTGGATACAGAAAACTTTGCGTCCTACGGGCTGAACTCGGGTAACGCTTTCGATGACTGCACCAATCTGCGGGCAGGATCGGAAATTCTCACCGCCGATTACCGCAGGGCCGTCGCCACCTATGGTTCGGGACAAACGGCTCTTTATCATGCCTTTGAAGCCTATAACTCGGGCCATTTGCACGGCGACCCCGAATATGCGAACCGCATCCTCTCCACTGCCGGCATTCCGGTCAAGGTAGGGACTACTGGTGGACTGTCCTATCGGTATCGCTCTAATGCGCCCCTGGCCTTCGTGGAAACTTGGGGAATGACGAAGCCGGCCACCACCCCCAAACCGGAGAAAACCACGCTAATTTATTCCCTGAACTGGTAGGGTGGCTCTGGTAGCCAGAATTACCAGAAAACAGCCCCTCATCTGGGATGCCTGTTTTGCGAAGGAGGCAAGATCCATGGGGTTCCTTGCCTATGCTTCACCTGCCCTACTCGAGCCTCAATACGCCTTGTGCGTATTCCACGCCATCCGGCCACTCAATCCATCGGCATCCGGCCACTGATTCCACGATGATCCGGCCACCCTGTCCACGGCCATTCGGCCGGGGCAGGCGGAGCGTAGCGACGCGGGTAAAAGGACGTTACGCCGACTGGGCCGATGGGGTCAACCGCTGTTTCTTCCGCATGGATTCTCCGTCGATAGTCAGCCTGTAGGCGTTGTGGATCAGGCGATCCAGAATGGCGTCCGCCAAGGTGGGATCGCCAATGCTGTCATGCCAGTGCTCGACGGGTAATTGACTGGTGACCAGGGTGGAACCGGTTTGGTAACGGTCATCCAGGATCTCCAGGAGGTCATGTCGGCTCCGATCCGTCAGGATTTCCAGCCCCCAGTCGTCCAACACGAGCACATCGATCTTGGCCAGGCGTTGGAGGAGCTTGGGATAGCGGCCGTCCGCATGGGCGATTTCGAGATCGCAGAGCAGCCTGGGCAGGCGCTGGTAGAGCACATGATAGCCGTCCCGACAGGCCTGATGGCCCAGGGCGCAGGCGATGTAAGTCTTGCCGACACCGGTGGGGCCCAGAACGAGCACATTGCGATGTTGGCGGATCCAGTCATCGCTGGCCAGGCTCTGCAGGAGGCTGCGGTCGAAGCACCGGGATCCTTGCCAGTCCAGATCTTCCAGCGTGGCGGGCTGTTTCAGCCGGGCCGCGCGCAGACGCGATTGCAGGCGTTTTTGATCGCGCAGGCTCCATTCCGCGTCGAGGAGGATCCCGAGACGTTCCAGGAAGGGCATGGCGGCGATTTCCGGAT
>JAJYPA010000631.1 GCA_021795795.1 Pseudomonadota bacterium
GATAAAACGATTCCTTTCCGTCTGCTGGATGGTGTCATGGCCTACCTGCGCGTACTGCCCGGCGGCTGGGATCCGGACAAACCGCCGCCGTCGGCGGATGCCCGCGATCCCCAGGCGGAACAAGCCCCGAACCTGAGCCGGGGCGAGCAGCACGCCTATGTGACCATGCAGCTCACCAACGCCCTGGGTCTGCTGGCCGACAGTTACGGATATATCACCAACACCCCTTATCCCGAGATCGACTGGTATGATGCCGTGGTCAACCGGCGTTTCGTGGTGGTGATTCTGCCCGCACTCGGCAAATCGGCGGATGGAGCCGCTGCCCTGGGGCGGATATTCACGGCCAACATCAAGGGTGTCATGGCCCGAGTGGCGGGCAGCCAGACCGAGCGCCGGGTGGGAGAAGCCGCCGAGCCCCTCATCACCAAGGCGGATCATCCCTACTTCATCCTGCAGGACGAAAAGCCCGCCTATGTGGTGGACGGTGAGGACGTCATCTATCAGGAAGCCCGCAGTCTCGGCTTCGCGCTCTTCATCCTGGCCCAGTCCCATCAGCACCTGCTCAACAAGAACAAGACCGTGGCCGACGCCATCGCCGGATCCGCCACCCGGTCGAAGATGTTCCTGGGGGTGGAAGACATCGAGACCATGGAGCTCGCGCGCAAACTCACCGGCGAGGTCTGGCGAGCGGTGCCGGCCTCCTATAACCAGGCATCCGCAAGTATTCCAGCTGCGGATACCCGCCTGCAGCTGCAGAAGGATTCCTGGCTCGATCCCCTGGACCTCAAGGTGCAGCATCGGGGACAGGGCTTACTCGTGAATACCGTGCCGACCAGCCGCGGAGAAACCCAGCGTGCGGTTTGGATTCAGGGGCTGTATGTGCCGCCGGTCACGGTCAAGGCGATCCATCAGAACCATCTCCAGCCGCTGCTGAAGCCCCTACGGGATGACACCGCCCAGGAGTTCCAGGATGTGGGCAAAGAGGGCGCGGCGGCACAACCACGCTACGCAGAGGACTTGGCCGCGCGGTTCGGCGAGGGCATGATGCAGGCCCGGGCGGTTTGTGAGCAGATGGGGCTGGACGACGACGCTCTGGAACAGCACGATTGCTTGCAGGAGACGGTGGAGCGCGTCATCATCGCAACAGTGCAAGATGCCCCCTGTCTCATGGATGCGGAGGGGAGGAAGCTCTTCGAGGATCTGCAGTAGCGAGGAAGTGTTTCCATACAGAAACAAAGGAAAACAGCGCCGTCTGATGGCTGGTCAAGACTGGGAGCGGTCATTCCCTAGAGGATAGAGAGTGAGCATAATCTACAAAGTGAATGTCCCGGTAACAACCGATCAGTTCATTGATCTGCTGCGGCAATCAACGCTTGGTGAGCGGCGCCCAATTCATGATCGGGATTGCATGGAAGGAATGGTGAACAACTCCAACCTGATGGTTACGGCATGGAGTGATGGGGCATTGGTGGGAATTGCAAGATCGATGACGGATTTTCATTACGCCTGTTACATATCCGATCTGGCGGTACATAGGGAATATCAGAAGACAGGAATTGGAAAAAATTTGTTGGCGGTCACTCAAGGAGAGTTGGGGCCGAAATGCAAATTGATATTAGTTGCAGCTCCTGCAGCTAATTCATACTATGAACACCTTGGGTTCGAGAAAACCCGCGGTGCTGGGTATTTCATCGTAAGTAGTGATGCACGGCTTGTGGTTTCAACAAACGGAGTAAAGCTACGCAGAATTGCCATCACCTGACGGGAGCCTCGCCTGACCTGATGAGTCTACCAGATAGGCCCGCAAACGAGGATGCTGGCCAAGGATGTGCGTTGGGCGAGGCGATGACCTAGCAGACGATGCTTGCCGAGCGACAACGGAAAGCGGTAGATTCGCCCAGGGAATCATGGTCGGTAAAGACTGGAAGCGGACGTAGGATTGCGCTAAAGTTTGGCTATTGGGGAAGATCGGCCAGGACAAATGTTTAACGTGTCCGCGAAAGACTGGAAGCAGACTTTGAAATGGGCTATGATTTTACGAGTGAGCTGGCGGACACAAGTATTGAGAGGCTAGGCTAACAGTCAGTGACTTTGAACGGCTGGGCGCAGTTACAAATCAAGACCTATACTTCTCTATGTTTAGTGATGCCATTTTTTCTGCATTTCAGGAAAAAGCAAAGGCGATGCTAAATGCGATGTAATTCTGATGTGTTTATCTCCACACCTGCCAAATCCTAGGCGCAACCAATTGGGGGCTATTTAATGATATTTGACATCAATGGGAAAAGCTACTGGGCCGTAAGAGCAGATGGGGCAACTCTCCACAAATTATTTATTAGTGAGTCGTTTGTAGCAATTAAACACTTTGATAAATTTGATAAGGTTGGCCCTGTAAAAAATTATAAAGGACCTTTTGAATGCTTCATATCAGGCATTGATGACAATTCTAAAGAACATATAATAAGAGCTAGGACAAACCAGGTGGATACCTTCATTAACAAAATAAATATTGGAGATATTGCTATAACAGTAGGTGATAAATCTGTTTCTTTCGGCATATTTGACGGGCCAGCTTTTTTTTCTAAAGATCCTATATATTACGATCATGACTCCACTAAAAAAATTGCGGTAGAAGGGTTTTTCTTGCGGCGTAAAGTAAATTGGGGGCCAACCGTTGATCGTTACACGTTGAGCAAGGATTTAATAAAAACTCTTTTTGCTCACCAAACTGTTTTTTCACTAAATAGTCATTGGAGAGATATATCCCAAAGGATATTTCCTATATTTAAGAAGACGAATAGCATATTCTGCTCATTATCGATTCGGTCAACATCCCAAATAAACGTTAAAGATTTATCTCCATTTCTCAACTATCTTACGGACATAGAGGAGATTTGCAAAGGTTCGCAAATAAAAATTAAGGCAGACTTTAATTCTCCTGGATATCTATTCATAGAACACATGGTTGGCGGTGGAAGGGATATTGGCGCGGTTTATTTTGCCTATTCATTGTTATTCGGTAGTAAAGCTTTTGGAATAGATGGAGTTATCCCAAAAAAAGCAGAGAGGAATTTTTCCGCGCTATCATAGAAAAATACATATCTAGAGATCTGAAACATCATAGTGAAAGATTGGGGATAAAAGAACCGGTTAGCTCTAATGACCTGGATGCATTTGAAGGCCTTAAGATTGGTAATGATGAGTTGGATAAGAAAGAATGAATTGGGTTTGAAGCGCATAAAATTGTGAGATACTTGTTTCTTCACTTGGTCAAAATTATCTCCGTACGTCCTAACGTGCTAGCTCAGTGGCGTGAAAGAGGCTTGCAGCTTTAGAGTCCCTCTTGAGCAGACGTTTAGATCGTCCGAGTATAGTGCTTATCAAGTTCACTAAATATGGCATAGCTATACCACTCTTGTTTAGGGCTTTTCGGATTGTCCGGATCGAGTCGCTTTACGAGGCAATACTTTCTGTCTTGCTTTAGAGGCTTCCGGATGCCGTGATACTTTTTGTTGATCAGAAAGTCGCGATACCTGCGCCGACACTCATCTGTAAGCGAGGCGTAATTAAGCGGATAACGATCCTTGATCTGTTCTTCTGTCATGTGCAGCTTGAGTGCTGTTGGGTCATTTGTTAGTTGGACGGTGAGTGCATCACTTGCCTTTGATCGTGAGAATTTGACCTCAACGTTGACCGACACAGCATAGTCGTTTGTTGGATCGTTCTCGGCCTCTAGGGAAGAAATATAGGATGCAAGATTCTTCTCTTCCCTATTCAGATGTAACCGTCTAAGCAACCCACTCTTGCGGGTTGGCGCCGATCAGGCTAATGCAGTTTTTTTCCAGTTCCAGGGCAAAAGTTCGTGGAGCCGTTTGTTGGGCCAAGTGGGTAGTTTTTCGAGCACAT
>JAJYPA010000632.1 GCA_021795795.1 Pseudomonadota bacterium
CCGGGCGGCCCATTGAGGATGATGCCTTTCGGAGCCCTGGCCCCCAAGGCCGAGAAGCGCAGCGGATCCCGCAGGTAATCGACGATTTCCGTGATCTCCCGCTTGGGGCCTTCCATGCCGATCACGTCAGAGAAACGAGTGGGCGCCTTGTCCGAATGAACGATCTGAAACCGCTTGTGAAAAACCGACATGCTGCCCATGACGCTTTTCAGGTAAAAGAACAGGAACAGCCCGATGCCGGTGAGTATCGCGAGATGTATCCAACCGCCGAAGGTGGACATGAGCGAGGAAAAGGCAATCTGTGACGATCCAGGTATTGGGGAGTGCCCGAGAACGGAAATATTGCCGAATATCTGGATACCGTGTGCGGAGAGCAGTTTGAGCGCGGCATTGCTCACGTCCTCGTGAAAATCCGGTATGTTCCAGCGGGCGGTGATCGGCGGCGTGAACAGCGTGCCCTTGAACCAGGCGCCGGATTTGGGCTGCAAGGTTAATGTCCCGTGCGCATGGCCCTGCTGCGCCGTGATGAGCAATTCCGGCAGGCTAATCTTGCCGTGCGGCGCGTGCTGATGCATCACTTCGACGGCCGCTTGATCAAATTGCCCGGCACCGTAGGCAGCCCACCCTACGAGCCCGATCACGCTGATGATAACCGTCCATTTTGCGTACCGCGCGTATCGTCGGTTGCGGAAAAAACGGCGGAGTTTGTTGCGGATCGAATTAAGCATGAAAACTCCATTGCAAAGCGGCCATTAGCGTGATTGCGCGCGCGGGATAATTGAAGGTCATCCAGTTGCGCGTAGAAAGGAACAACGCAGAAAGGGTGGCTATTGTTAAGTGTTGTCTCATGCGATCCACGACAATACGTTGACACGAGCGATCCTAGATACCACAAAGTTCGCGGTGGGGATCAGCACGAACAGAAAGACCAAAAACATTAGAACAAAGTTGACATGCCACAGCAATGTGCCAACGAGAAAACCACCCACGGATAAAAGCACGTTCAGGATAATTGCAATAGTGTTTCGCATTTTATTTTCTCAGCTTTAGCCAGTCTTCAGGAATCGGCATTGACAGCATCACCAGAAAGTGTTTGTTCTTTCTCATACGCATGAACAACGATATTCATATCGTACGCTTCGCGGAACGCCGGAGAGCAAACGACGGCTAGCACCGAGACAACAAACGACAGAGGAATAATGAACAAGATGAACGGGTAAACAGCATGGTACTTGTAGTCACAAAAGAAAATTGCGGCAAGTGTTAGAATCATCCAGATGCTGTATATACCGCTGGAGCGGAACATCAGCAATAACGTTTTTTTTAACGCCAGAGATTTCAGTTGAGAAGACTGTGAATCTTTAAATTCACGCCACAACGCTGAATCAGAGAATGGGGTATCGCTCATTTGCGCTTCTTGGAAAAGAGTTTTCGTATCCATGACATCTCCTTTAGGTCAGGGTGTTTGAAGGGTAATTAACGTCTGCATCTATTGCTCCAAGACCGCACCATCTCCGCACGACAGGCGTTTCAGCGCGGCATCCAACGCCTCAGCCGTCGATTGATCAGCGGTATTGGCAAGAATTTGGTCCACCGCATCCGTCAACCGCCAATATTCAGCACGGGTGAGTACCGGCCGAACAGCCACGATTCTGCACAATTCCTCGCGCAGTTCCGGGTAGGGTTCTATCTTTTCACAAAGGGACAACATTTCAGGTTTACCCACAAAAACGCAATCATCTGGCCTTATGAAAGGCAGCCATATTACTATGTACGCCAGGATGGTCACGAGGATCATCATGAATACAGCCAATTGCCACTCAAAGGGGTGAACGATAGGCATTATCCAAAACCCGAGTATGACTAAGGATATCCCCACAATGAACGCAAAAGCACCGCTCCATAACCGTTTTCTTGATCTGGCCTCGATCTCCGCGACGGTGTATATCCGGGGATTCTGGTCAAAGCCTTCTACGATTTCCATCTGTGTGACTCCATCTTGCCTGGTGTTAACCGTATGCATATGCATCTACCGCTCTAAGACCGCACTATCTCCGCACTGCAGGTGTTCAAGTGCTGCAGCCCAAGCATCAGCAGCCGCTATATCGGCGGCCTTTGTAGCAATCCGGTCTATCGCCTCCTTGAACCGCCTATATTCAGCCTGGGTCAGCACTGGTCGGATAGCCAGGATTCTGCAAATTGCCTCGCGCAGCTCCGGATAAGCCTCTACCATTTTACAAATGGACAGCATTTCACGCATGCCCACGAAGGTGTAACCCTCTGGAGACGGGGAACAAATCGTCAATATGAGCATGGACGCTAAAAGGACCACAGTGAGCATGGCCGCAGCAGTGTCTTGCCAAAATAAGGAATGGATGAAAGGAATCATGCATAATCCGCTGAAAAAGGATAATATCACCACAACAAGCACAAAAGTATCGCGACGTGCCTGCTGGTATGAATTTGCTTCAATCTCTTCGACGGTATATATCCGGTGATTCGGATCAGTGCCTTTCTCTGTCTCCATGCGCGTTACCTCCTCCCGTCGGCCGTCAACCCTGTGAATATGTGCAGTGCTTCCAGCATACCACCAGACCTCATCGTGGAATGGTATTCCATCATGGAGGACAAGCTATGCACAAAAAACACGACAACATTGCCGAAACAGCGGAAAATCCGGTTAACTGGTCTTGTTTCAGGAGGCGCCTGGATCAAATTGATCCCGAACCATGTGCGCTTCAATAAGTGCGGCCAACTGATCCTTGCCGATCCACCGGATCAGATATTCCTTGCCCGGCACGGCGCACCGCAGCTTTACCGTGCCGTCGGCCCATTCCTCGATGGGATCCGCGCACATAAGGACAGTGTGTCCATGATATCCATTGGGGACCAATACCGTTTGCTTATTCATGGTTGCCCCTCTTTAACGGGAGTGGCGAGCTTGCGGAAGGCCGCCATGGACAAGGATAACGGCGTGCCTTTCGTCCAGCCAGGGGCAGGCTCGGTCTCAAAATGGACGGTTTTTCTGTCCATTGCGGTGACCCGTACCCGGTAGTCCAGCGAGCGGTCTTCCGGGTGCAGCGTGTTAGGCAAAATATACCAATCACCGACTTGGATGCGCACGTTATTCCGCCCCCTGCGTCACCAGATACCGGACCCGCTCCAGCTTGTTGCTCAAAACCCGCGCGTCATTCAGCAGACCCGCCGCCATCTCGCCCAGCAGGAGATCGTCGGCGGAGACCATGGCGTGCAAAGCCACATTCAACCGATCAGCGCAATCGGCAGCTTGATTGATGCGTTCCTTGTCTTTATCCGTGTACATCGGCGACTCCTTTATGTGTTGGATCAGTATGCGTAACCTTGTGCTTCGCCGGCGATGACAGTGCGGCATATTGACGTTGAAACGTATTTCGTGGCACCGGAAATTTTCCGGCTTCGACCGAGAATTGCCGGATGCTCAACGCACTATGCCGCTTGTCCATGGCCTGTCGCAACACGGCGGCATCCGCCCGTGGCAAATGGGAAAACCAGGCCGCTGGGGCTTTTACAAACTCAGTTGAAACAAGCAAAACAACGACCACCATCAGCGACAAAACCGACAAGCTAAAAGCCATCGGCTTCCCGTCTAACCAGAAGACTGAAGCCGCGAAGAAAAGCGCCCACACCAAAAAACCAATGAAAAAAACAGCATACGTGGCGACAAAAAGCAAAATCGAGTCCATAGAAAGGCATTCCTCAGTCCATGCCACCGTCGTTTCCACTATTCGCCGCCCGCAATGGGAGACGGTAAATCTCGCTTTCAATCGTGCCTGGAGTGCCGTCCTTTTTGATCCGTCGACCGCAGTATTCGACATCATCCTTTTTGGTCCACCTCTGCAACTTGATGTCTGTAATTTTCCAGGCGAT
>JAJYPA010000130.1 GCA_021795795.1 Pseudomonadota bacterium
GTTCCTGCACCATGCGCACCGCGCGTTCGCGAACTTCAGGGGAATATTTGGGTGTTTTAGCTTTGTTCATCATGGCTCCATTCTCTTGGAAAAAGGAGCCTCCTCAAAATCCGGGGCGGTTCAGAATAGCTTCTACCGCTGAACACAACACCTTCTGGCATAGCTTGCGGTGCAAAAGCACTTGCCCGTAGTGGCCATTTCAATCCAGGAGAGAAGTAGGACGACTCCCTATGCAGGACCCAGTTTGCGTTGTCGCCGAGATATGGAAACTTCTTCAGCAATGCCGCTTCCAGCTCTTTAGCATCATTCATCCAGTTGATGAGGTAGATGATGTCCTGATAGAAGCTTGAGTAAGACCCCCCCTTGGCGTAGGGATACCACTTTTCGCTTGGTAGACTTGCTTCCCAAGCGAGACGGACGAATCGAGTGTCGTCCTTGGTTGAGCATCCATGCTGAGCAGACCTTCCATTCGAACCGAAGGGTTCGCATGCTTTAAATAGGTTTCTTATCGCGGGGCTAATCCAATAGGCGAAGGGCGTTCCTGGTACCACTCGGAACAATTCCGGCGCCACCTGATACACCCGAGCATCACTTTCCCCCGAACGCAAGGCGCTGCAACTGGTCAGCAGATCATTGGCTTTGTCTTTGTCCGCCAGCAGGCGCAAAAAGGTCGTCATGCTTGCTTCTCCAACACATAGGCGGCGGCTTCCACCATCGCATCGTCCATTACGCCCAATCCCAGGTCGGCCGTAACTTCGGGGCGGGCAATGCCCAGCACCACGTCCTCGCGCCATCTCTGAAAGCTGGAGAGGAAGAAGCAGGTACGCGAGGTGATGGCGCCGATGCGTCCTCCAGCACGGAGCAGTTCTAGGCCACGCTCGACCATGATGGCCAGCAAATCGTTCTTGCTGCGCGGGTAGGCTTTCGCGAGCTGATTCTTGGTGTTTGAAGCCAGCGCGCCAAACGGTGGATTCATCACCACGACGTCGAACACTTCACGACACAGATCGATGAGCCGCAGGCCCTGCAAAGCATCATGGGCAAACAAACGCCCTTGATACGTCGATTTCGCCGCCTGAGCGAATTCAGTGAGTGCCACGCGCAACCGTGCCTCAGCTTGCTGCCAGTTCTCCTGCTCTTGGGCGGCAAACAGGCCGGTGCCTTTGCCCACATAGACCTGGCGAATCAAGTTCGGTAATTCCCGCTCGACCTGGAGCAGCACACCCATTTCCGGCAGCCCCTTGAGCAGTTGCAGTGTCTTCTCAAACAGCTCGGCGTCGCGCTTGTCGAGGTTGGCCGCAAACTGGTAGCGCAACTCACGTTCCGCTGGCGGCGCAATGGCGGCAACCACATGGCCCCGCCCAATCAGTGGGCGGTCTTTGGCCTTCACACCGGCATCGTGCCAGGCGCGCTGCGCCCGCAGCCATAACGCAAGGGAAGCAATCTGCGCGGCGCGCGGGTCGATGTCCACGCCATAGATGTTGTGCTCGATGATGAGGCGTGGCACATCGCGCAGAAATGCCGCCTCTTCCCCGTAGGTCTGGCTCAATGGCTTGAGCGCAGCCTGGGGCTGGTTGGACACATCCAGCGAACCGGACCCGTGCTGCTGCTCCCACGCCCAGGCCTCACGATAGATTTCGGCGAACAGATCGAAGGCATAAAGGCCGAAGTGCATCGAGCCGCAGGCTGGGTCCAGCAGCTTTAGTGTGCGCGGGTCACGCAGCTTGGTGGCGGCTTGAGGCGTTTCGTCGGGTTTCACCAGCAGGTACTGGCAGCGCTCCCGCAGGTCGGTAGCCCCGCCGGTGGCATTAAACCAGAGACGCCCGAGAGTGTTGTCCACCAAGAACTCAACCACATAGCGCGGCGTGAAGAACTGGTTGCGCACCGCCAGCTCGCGGCTGTTACGCGGTGCCTGCGAGGCATCGCGCATCGCCTTGCGCTCTTCTTTCGAGTTGAAGTACTGGTAGATCCAGCCGATGGTCTCATCCTCACTCCATAGCGTGGCGATGTCGGCATCGTTGATCAGGTTCAGCACTTGCAGCAGCGCAGCTTCGCGCGGGAACAGGCGGCCCTGCGGTGAGTAGCGATCGAATAGCCCCGGTAGGTCTTGCGCAAGTTCATCGAACACGCTGAACAGGTACACGCGGTAGGCATCACCGGTTTCCCCAAGGCCGGTGCCGGCCAAGCGCGCGTAGAGTTGGAAACCCTTCGCCTGGAAGCCGTTGCCCACTGATTCGACCAGCAGGCCACGCGCCTCGGCCATGCGCAGCGCCGCCAGGCGGTTGAGCACGGTAAATGCCTGCTCACGGACGATACGGTCCAGCCCAAGGGTGGCATTCATGTCGCCGCTGGCGGTGTAGTGCGCCAAGGTGTCGCGCAGAATGCGAGCGGTTTCGCGCTGTGCATCGTTGATGTGGCGCAGGCTGGCCAGCTCAGTGACGGTGCCTGAATTCGGGTCCATGCCGTAGTCGTTCTGGAGCTGGCGAGTGAACTCCTCTTCCAGCACGCGCCGCACGTCGTTGACGAAGCGCTGCAGTCGGTTTCTTGTTGTTTGATCGAAGGCCATGAGCTATTGGGCTCCGGTGTCGTAGCTGGCTAGATCGCTGTCAAGCGACCAGATGAGCACGCGGGACATGGAATGGAGATCACGAGTCTTTTCCCATTCCTTGATGATGGAAAGGTCGCTGAGACTCACGCCCTCGCGGGTTTGCCGGTCGGATTTGTTGCGCAGTGCATAGCCGGGGAAATCGCCAAGCCACTGCAGAAAGACCTCGCTGTCTGGAAAGTAAGTCGTTCTATAGGGGGCCTCACCATTGAGGGCGGCTCTCACCTGCTCGACAAGTATCTGGGCATATTGGCGACGGCGATTGCCGTCTGGAAGATCGGCGATATGGTCACCGGTCTCCCAGATGGCAGCCAAGGGCAAAAGAAAATAGTCGCCATTCTCAACTCGACAAGAGAATGCATTTAGGATCTCGTCTCTATCCTGATTGAAACATGGTACATCCAGCACATTCAGGTATACCGAGGTGTCCAGCAAAACGATCTCACTCATTGCTCGACCCCCAGCGCATCTTTTCCAGCCAATCCAGAGCCCGTTGTTTGCGATCCTCGCCAGTTGGATGGTGTTTGACGAAACGCTCCAAAGCGCCAGAGGTCATAAGGTGACCCAAGGTGCCCTGGGCAATCAGTTCGGGATAATCCGGCACCTCATTCAAACGCACCAATCGGCTAGAGCCGTCCACCGGATCACGGTAACAAAACACGACTTCCGGCACAGCGGAATCCGGTAATGCATCGAGCATGGCCGGATTGTGGGTCGACAACAGCACGCGCAATGACCTTTCACTGGCGATACGCTGAATCTGTTGCAACAAGTGATGCGCACGGCTCGGATGTACACCGTTGTCGATCTCTTCGATCACCACCAAACTGCCTTCGGTTGCAGACAGCATGGCGGCGGCGATGGCTAGCACTCGCAGCGTGCCATCGGACAGCAGAGATGCATCGTAATCCCTGGTCTGTCCACCAAATGTTTCTGTCAATTTGAGCATCACCCCACCGCGGGGCTCTTCCAAAAAGGAAAGCCCAGCGATGTCCTGCTCCGGCAGGCTCTGAATAAAACTGAGAATGGCCAAGCGGTTGCTAGCGAAAGGCTCGCTATTCGCCTGCTCTTCTCGCCCCCACAGGTTGAACAGCACGGCGGACACATTGCGGCCATTTCCCTGCAAAACGGTGTCAGAGGGAAATGCGTAGTCGCGCATTTGCGCTGGTGCCGGGTCCAGGAACAGCATGGCCGCGAGCCATCTTTCCAGTTGCTTCGTTACTAACGGTATGCGTTCACGCGAAGCCTTATGCCCGGCTTCGAAACTGGCGGGGCTGGTGAGTTGGGTGAAAATGGCCGCCTGGTCGGTGCATGTCACGTGTGGTTTATTACGGCCCTTGGCGAAGTTGTTATAAGCCACGCCAGCGTCGGTACCTTGCCCACTGGACGGTTGATCGAGGCTGTAGAGTGGAACGGTGGCACCCTCATGTGTCAGCGTTTCCGCCGTGATGTGCAGTCCGTCCGTGCGCCAAGTAAGGTTCATGGACAGCCGGTTCCATTCGCTGGCGTTGGTTTCCACTCCCAGACCGAAAGACTCGCCTCGCTGGTAGGCCAGGTCTTCCACAGTACCGCGCACCACTCGGTCGCCACTTTGAACTGCGTATTGAATGGCCGACAGCCGCTGCCCCTGGGCGAGCCAAGACAATAGGCGCATCCCCTCAATGGCATTACTTTTACCCGAAGCATTGGCACCGATCAGTACAGTCAGCGGCGCCAGTGGGAGCTTGGCTTGTCGATAGCTTTTGAATTCATTCAGGGTAACGGCGATTAGCATGTTGTATCTCCTTTGAGCGAAAACGACACTTCGATTTCTGCGTAGAGACCGAGCTGCGCTTTGATTTCGTGGAGTTGCTGGATCAGTGCGTCGATGTCTGCAGCCGACGTCATCTTCATGGGCACTGCGATCGATTTGGTGAGCTTGGCCGGGCCTTTATCTCCCGTCTTGGCACGCTCTTCTTCCATGCGCTGGCGTAGGCGTTCCTGGCCCTGACGCTGGATGGAGCGCTTGAGCTCTTCAAGGGTGCTGTTGATGTCGTAGTCGCGGGCTAGTAGCTTCTTCAGGCCAGACAGATCCTGCGTGGCGTCCAGCGCCAGCCCATCCAGCCGGTTCACTGCGTTTCCGCGTTCCTCCTGGGTCAGCTCCTCCCACTCGGGGATGCGCTGCAGGTCTTCGACGCCTTCCTTCAAGTGCAGCTTCTGCTGCTCAAACAGGCTGATGACGGCATCGCGCACCCGGCCCTTCAGGTGGGTGAGTTGCGAGTTGAAGTCGGCAGTGTGTTTGTAGAAGTCCTCTTTGCCCAAACGCTCCGACAGGGTCGCCAGGTCCTCGGCTACCTCGCGGCGCAGCTCACCCGGCACGCCGGTATCCGGCACGGCCTCGATGTCGCGGCGATGGGACTGCAAGTCTCGTAGGGTGGTGTCGAGCCCGTTGTCGAGCACGCGCTTTACTTCCAGCGCCCACTTGAGATTGTCGTAAATGGCAGAAGTCTCGGCGCCCAAGCGCTGCGGCGCATCGGAGGCATCGGTGAACAGGACGTCGGCAATGTCCTGGTTCAAGGTGCGGATGCGCTCGCTACCCGCCAGCCCAAGCCCGCTGAGTTTTTCGGCCAAAGAGCCGTAGTCATGCTGGAAGCGCGGGAAGTGCTTCGCCGCCGCCTTGCTGATTTCTTGTTCCAGCGGAATGACCATGTCACCGACCAGCTCGGTGAGTCGCTCCGCCGCCCGGCCGAGCGTTTCGATAGATGGGCGCTCATCGCGCAGGGCGACACCGATCTGCTTGAAAGAGTTGTTGGTCTTCAGGGCATCGATTGCCTGCTGCCCAGCGGCCGTGACTTCGCGTCCCGAGACCTTGAGCTTGATCTCGCCAGCCATGAGCATGGCGGCGACGATGTAGCGCGTGGTGTCCGGCGACCAGCCGAACGGGTCGCTGCTGAAGTCGTCGAGCAGGCGCTTGCCATCGACTGTTCCGCGCTTGTCGATGTAGTCGCGGATGCTGATCATCGCCTTGTGGTCGGTTTTAAAGGAGGCGCGACCAGCCACGGTTTGCACCAGGCCGAGCGGGTCCAGCGCGCCGCTGATGGCAGCGGGGTTGGCGACCTTCAGGAATTTCTCGGCGGTGTCGGTGCTGGCGCGTACTGGGGCTTCGACATAGCGGTCGAACACTTGGTCGGCCACATCGGAGAGCAGCTTCTTGGCTGCTTCCAGTAGGGCGCCGTCCAGCGCCGATACCGCCGTGGCCTGGCCCCGGAAGACAAAAGAGCCCGCCTGCAGGGTCTGCTTGATCTTGCTCTGCAGTTGGGTCGCGAGCTTGGCGGCGCGGTCGAGCTGGCCGGTGCAGTAGTCCTTGACCTCTTGGTCGGGCTCGTTGCGGTGCAGTTCGGCGATGCGCTGGCAGCGATAGATTTCGTTTGCCAGGTCGTCGAGTTCGGAATTGGCGCGGGCCAAGAGCCCGATGACATTCCGGCCCGCCCGGCTGCGGGAGTCATCCAGCATCCGGTTCTTGGCAGTGTCGTAGTCGCTGGCGGGCACCAACTCCACGACAGTTTGAATAGTGCTCTGATCGCCGGCCAGGCTGGTGATAGCGCTGCCGGTCTGGACCTTCAAGCCTGTTGCGACCGCCATCGTGCCGTGGAGGCTGACGCGGGGCAGCGGATCGAAGGACTCGCGCAATGCGTCGTTGAAGATGCGCTTCACGTCCACAGTGCGCAGCGCAATGGCGCCACGCTCTTGTTCGATGTCCCGCAGCTTCTCACTGAGGAAGACAAGGTTGCCGTCTTTCTCACCCAGCGGCACATGAACGTCGTTGAGCATTTCTTCGACGGCTTTCTTCACCGTGTCGAGTTGCGACGTTGCGGTGACGGATGGGTGCATCAGACTGGCGACGTTCTGCACCGAAACCGGTAGGTTGCCCAGGATCTGCAACACGGCCACGGACTTGGCAATGTCCTGGTGGAGTTGCGAGTCCGGGAAGCGGATCTGGACCTTGCCCACCGCCTGGTGAGTGGAGGGAAAGGCGCGGCGAATGTCCTTTTCCAGTTCGTCGTACAGCGTGACGGTGGTGGCAAGCCAGCCCACGGGTTGATCAGCCATCGCCTTGGAGCCGCCTTCGCCTTTCAGGACGTCCTGAATCACCTTGATCGCAGAGCGCAGGCCGATACCGCCAGTGGACTTGGCGAGCGCACCCAGCAGGTGTAGCAGGATGTCGAAGTGCGCCGGCAGGAACGGGTAGAGATTGGTGAAACTCTCTTTGCTGAAGTCCGCGTCGTAATACTTGGCGTCTTGCAACTTGGTGTTGTGCCTCAGGGCCTGACCATGGGCATCGAACAGCTTGCCCAGTTCGGTTTCGCCAGCCGGTGATTTGCCGAGCAGACGTCGGTAGCAGATCTCCTTGATGTCGCTCGATTCAAGGTTGATCTGGATCGGGAAGCGATCTTTCAGCTTGTAGAGCTTGTCCGAGTTCAGTGCTGCGCGCGGGTCGTCCTCGGTAAGGGTCTGCTGCGCGGTGGAGATGATCCAGGCCTTGCCATCGCCGAGCCGCTTGAGGTTCTTGGCCAGGCCATCAAGGTTAAGGATCAGGTTGTCGCGCGAGGCCACGTACTGGCCGACTTCGTCGACGATGAAGATGATGTTCTGCTTGCCGCTCTTCTCTCGGACGATGTCGATCATTTCCTGCACGCGCTGGTCTTCGAACTGGAAGAACCCCTCGGTGCTAGACGAGAAAGACTTAGCCTCCGGGAAGAGGGCCGGGTACATCTCGTGAGCGATCTTGGGAATCAGTCCATCGATTGCCAGTGGGTTGTTCTGCACGCGAGCCCAGGTGGCACCTGGTAGCGCCTGGGCGATGCGCTCATGGAGTTCGGGCGTGCGGCCGTCCTTCTCGACCATGCGCTCAAAAGCGGCAACCTTCAGGTTGCGCGAGTAGCCGGCCCACTGCAGCACCTTGAAGTAGAGGACGGTGGAGACGTCTTCCATCGTGGCGCCGGCGAGCATTTCACTCGCCAGGTCCAGCATGACCACGGCGGCCGGGAAGCGCTGCGCCACGGTGCTTAGGAGAGCCTTGGTCTGCGGTTTGTGCAGGCGGTCTTGCAGGTACTTGATGAACGGTATGCCGTCGATGGTGCGCTGATCATCGAACGCCAGCCCGAGGTACTTGGTGAACGAGCTCTTACCGGAACCATAGAAGCCCGATACCCAAACGCCCACTTCATTCTCACCACCGGACTCCATCGCCAGCTGCATGCGATCCAGGAGCTTGCGGAACTGCTCCTCAATGCTCTCGGTGACCACGTACTCGGAGATCTCAGCCTTGAGGCGGCCTTCTTGCGAGGCGCCATAGGTGATGACCTTCTCGATGGTCCGGTAGATGTCCTTGCTTGGGTCGAAGAGTGAGCGAATGGTCATATGGTTTGTCCCAGGGTTCTTTTGTCTGTTCAGCCGCCGACGTGGACGGAGCGGTAATTGCCGTCTTCCGGGTAGAAGCCGAGAAACTTCAGGCGTGTCTTGCCGGTTCGCACGCCGGGGTACAGAAAAATCGTCGGCACGTGAAACTTGCCCTGGAGCTGGCTTTCGATGGCGCCGATGCGCATAAACGGATGCAGTGCCTCAAGGTCCGTAACCAACAGCAGCGCGTTCTGCTGGCCTTCGAGCGGCTGTAAGGCATCCTCTAGTCGCTTCAGCAAGCCGTTATCCGCCGTCAGGATGTCCGCCAGCGCCTTGTTGGTACGTGGCCAATCCAAGGGCGCTGATTTGTCTTCCATCACGCACAGCGACCAGAACGGGTCGCCCTTGAGCAGGGCCCATATCTGTTCAGCGATGGAGAACGTGTGCACGTCCCAGCCTTCCTGGTGCAGCTTGGCCACCCAAGCGGGCGTTTGCCGCTTCACCTCGAGGATCTGCTCTGGTGGGAAGACGAGGTAGTAAATCGGCTCAAAGCTCGCATGGCCAAGCTCGCGCCCGTGCCGGATGCGCTCGCGCAACTCGTCGAAATCAGCTTTGAGTGAGGACATCGCAGAGCGCCTCCATGTCTTGTTGTTTCCAGCTGATGCGGATCACGTCGCCGGCAGCCTGGACGATGAGTAAACCCTTCAGCGAGAGTCGTTTGATTTCCTCCAGCACGTCCTCGCGCGCCAGGCCAAACAGCTGCCAGTCTTCGTGGGTCAGCAGAGCGTTGTCACCGACGCCGGAAAAGTGCAGTTCGTAGGACAAGTAAGCGGCCACGGCTGGCGAAATACGGAACGGCAGGATGCGACGGTTTGAGCGCAGTCCACGTTCGAGCATTCCGTAGTCGGCGCAGCATCCGGTCAGATAGGCCGAGACACGCCGCACAGTGGTTTCCGACCAACGCTTGATGGTCTTGCCGTCATCGATGCCGCGCTCGACAAAGGTGCGAGCGTCGTCGTTGGTGATCTGGGTGTATCCACCGGCATACCGAGCCCAATAAACGTGGCGCACGAAGTCGCCAAGGATCGGGTTGGCTCTGCTCGTGAATACGAGCATGAGCTGCGTCAGGTCGGCCGTGGAAATCGTTGCTGACAGCCGCTTGAGATGTGCGACCGGTGTGCCGCCGGATACCAAATAACGCGGAGCAAAGCATTCAACGACAATGTTGCGAAGTCGGCGCGCCGTGACTGTCGGGAAACGACCTGATTCCAACGCAACCTGGTGCAGTTGGTTCGCCGACATACCGGGCGACCACAGGTCGAGCAGTGTCTTGGTCTCGTTGACGAGTCCAAGTCCTGCTTGTAGCTGAGTCGTGTAGGGCGTGTTGTTGGCCACGATCACCCCACCAGATACGGATACGTTTTGGCGTTCTGCGTAAACGCCGATAGATAGGCCGCAGCGATAGCCTTCAGGGTGTTGGTGGAATCGAGATCCTTGATGCCCCCGACCGCCGTTGGACCCACGCTGGACGCGCCGCCTGTGGCGGCCAATCGCTTCAACGCATTAAGCGCAGCCTCTTTGCTTTGTGGCGCCTGGCTGGCGAGATCTTCCCCCTCGCTGCTCTGCACGATTGCGTGCAGATCTTGCTCGATTTCCTCTGGCAACCGGAACAGGTGGTAGCTGCCGACACTGAGATGCTCGTCGTGCAATCGTCTGGCTGCTTCCAGTACACCATGGTACTGAGCAAGGCGAGACGTCTTGGAAAAGACAGGCTCCAGGAAGAGCCTGCTCGATGCCTCGTAGAACGCCGTTGGCCACCAGGCGCACTGAGCACGCTCGCCAAGGAAGCCGACGAGCATCCTCATCTGCAGCAATGTCGACAGGTAGGATTCTTTCATCTCAATTCTCGTCATTCGTTTGTTCTGCCGACGCGACCGGCGCAGGCAGTGGTAGCCATTGTTCAGTCATATTCCGCTCCTGCTCGAGCCGCATCCAAGGGCGCATACCCTGGTGCCAGCACGGCGTTTTTCACGCCATACAATGCCAAGTGGCCCTTGAGCCAATGAACCGCCCCGGGCCTCGTGGAGGCCATTTGGTTTAAGTGCAAGCCGTTAATTCGGTCTGTTCGGCGAGTTGCCGGTACTAGTTTGCCTCAGCTTCTGCCGGAGGGATATAGCCGATAGGTTCGAGCAGCCTGACATGGTTGAACCACGCCACCCATTCGAGGGTCGCCAGTTCCACCGCTTCCCGTGTCCTCCACGGGCCGCGCTTGTGAATCAGTTCCGCCTTGTAAGCACATTGATCGTCTCGGCCAAGGCATTGCCATAGCTGTCGCCCTTGCTGCCCACGGAGGGTTCAACACCCGCTTCGGCGAGACGCTCGCTGTAGCGGATGCTAACAGATTGCAAGCCAGGTCTGAGTGATGCACGAGGCTGCCATCGCATTTGGGCTGACGGGCGTAACGCTCCTGCTCCAGTGCGCCCAGCACGATGTCCGTCGTCATGCTTCGACTCACTAGCCAGCCAACGATGTGCCGGGCGAACACGTCGATGACGAAGGCCACATACGGCTGAGACCATTGAGGCGCTAAATCCGGTGCTGCGAGGCTGGATGTACTACTTCCAGCACACGCAGGGCCGGACGGCGCTCGAAGCGCTGGACGTCTGGGTTCGGCATTGTCTGCGGGTCATCGCCTGGCGGCAGTCTCTCTTGCCGAGCAGTTGACGTGCTTCCTGCAACCGACCTCTGAGGGTGCGCAGGATATGCAGTTTCTCGCCGTGTGGTGCCTTCGCAATCGCCTGTCTCGCCTCCATAATCTTGTGGTGTCGTTTGTTGGGCAGCCGCAAGTCATGGCCGACGATGATAGCGCCAGTGACTGTTTTAGCTGAAGTCGGTGCGTAGGATCTGGATTTTTCCAGCTTGGTAATGAAGCCGTGCCGATGAATAACCTTACGAATCTCCCAAAGCAGTTCTTTGGTTGCGCCTTGACCGGAAACAGTCACATCGTCTACATAGACTGTCATTTTGCATTGCGCACTGGCCGCCAAGTTGGCAATCTCGTCGAACATAGGCTTGGCGGCGAAAAAGGCCACGTAACCACTCAGCGGGCTTCCGGTCGGGAGATGTTCCTGTTGGTAACAGCAAATGTCGGCCAGTCTGCGGGCGATGTCCGCCGCACATTCGAAGTCGAACGTGAAAAGCCGGTATACCATCTGCCATGTAGTGCTCGGGTAGAACTTGTGAATATCCGTCTTGATAAGGGGCGACGTGCCGACGTGCTGCTTGGCGTTGTCGGCATAAGATCGCCCTTTCTGTGAGTACAGATAGTCGGGCAGTTCGATGCGGGCAAGCAACTTCCCGATATGCCCATGTACATGGGCAAGCCACCCAAACGGGTGCTGAATCTGCCTGCCCTTGTTATTTAGCCACACCCGATAGTTATCGGGAGAAATCAGCTTGTCGATGGCACCCCACTGGACCTCGAGTCTTTTCTCGAATTGCCCTTGCCCTCTTATCCGATACAGCGGGGATTGGTGCAGCGGGTAGCATTTACGCGTGGCTTTTAATCTCATCGCGCTCTTCCAGCCATTCCAGAAGTCGAAGAATTTTGTCGGCTGCCGCGACCCGTAACCTAGTACCAGGCTTGCGTTCTCCATTGATCGCCTCGGAACACAGCAGGATCGACGATACGGGCATTTTGAAGACCTCAGCGTATTTTCCGAGCAGTTCCAGCCCCGGCAACTTGTTGCCGCTCTCGATTTCGCTCAAGTACGAATTCGATATGCAAAGACGCTTGGCCAGCTCGATTTGTGTGAGATGGTGGTAAGTCCGCAATAATCTCAATGCTTTATGCAACATAATCTCGTCCCATGTTTGAAATAAAGAGGTGCCGATTCGCCTCAGAACAAGTTAATGATTTTCGCCACCAGCGCAATCAATCGAAGGGCAGTAAATGCCATCCTGATTGTGCTAGGTCGCGTCAACCACAACCTGATTCGTCGGGTCTTCGGCCCCCGCCGTTTGGGAGGCTTCTGAACGTCAGTCATGACGATTCCTCTTGGCTACACCAACCAACTTGTGCGATATGCGCAAGCCGTGGCTGTCGTCCGTAACCAAGCAGAGCAAACGGCGGAGTTGCCCCCTTCACTTCTAAATGCATGTTCGGGGTCGTCCCGAACATGCTCGCGCCAGCGTCACACACCGCACCACTACGTAACTACTGTGCACCACGGCACGGCGGCATGAGCCACGCGAAAGTCAGAGCCTTTCGGCCCCACAGGATGCTTCCGCACCCCACAGATACGACAGTTATCTCTGTTAGCCCCAAGACGAAGCATACCGGAACATTTTCGCCCGTGTCAAATATATTTCGCTATTAGCGAAAATCAGTGACGCCCTTATGCGTGGCCAGAACGGCGTAACTTCCCCAGCTACGTCCTCAGTCCTTTAGTGGCTGTCCAAAAGGAACACAGGGTGTGCTGGCACCCGGCGGACTTCAGGGCATGGATTGCCGACCGACATAAACCCGGAACATGGTTGCGCCGCGTGTTTTCCCATGGCACCCAGGGTGGGCGGTAAATGTCGGGACAGATCTGCATCAATTGCGTTATAATGCATTCTGAGCAGCGGGTGATGTGTGACTGACTGGAGTGGTTCTGGTCTCCATTTTTGGAAAGAGGTGAAAAATGCTGAACGCAAATGACAAGGAACGTCTCGTAAAAGCTGCTCGATCGGTTGATTTGTTTGTGCAATATCTACAGGATTTAATAAAGGCTGACAATGTTCTTCTGGCGAATATTGCAGAGGAATTGCTCAAACAGGCGGCTGTCCTGGAACAAAGATTGTGTCAGATCGAACATATAACCCACACAGAGTGATGTTATGGCTCATTGTTCCGTATGGAATCGGGAAATGATCCTGAGTATAGAGCCAGCAAATGGCCTGCCTTATAGCAATGACAAACCGACTAAAGCCACCAGAACAGCGCCGAGTCAAACGGGGCCGCATTGCCCGGCTTTCCGTCTCGACCAACAAACCGCAGCCTCCCTCGTAAAAACTCAGGGGTTCCGCCGCCTTCAAGAGCCTTATGCCACCAGTTCGTTCCTGTCCGGGCCGGTACCAAGGCGATCACTTTGACTCCTGCCGTGGCTTCTACGATCATTTTGTCAATCCACAGCGACAACGCCCTACCGTAAGGCGGATTAACCCAGGCCACAGCACCAGAACCGCCCCATGATCGAGATAAACCATCGTCGACTAACGTGTAGCGATTGGCGCACGGAATAGCTCCCTGTCCATCGCCAGGAGAACAGGGATCCAGATCGAATTGCTTGATGCCTAGGCGAGACAGCACGCCTTGCCATACCTCAGGCGGCGTTTGCCAGCACATATCCTGCGACGCATGCATGGTCTTCCATCGCGCACTTTTGCCTTCGGTAATCACAACCCGAAAATCAGCAGCTTCAGCCACTTTTTTATAGCTCGCAATAGTCCCGCCGCTGCATTGAAGCAGACGATAAATCGTATCGAAACCGATTCCAGAAGCGCGACATGCGGCACGAATGCCGCCCAACGCATCGACGAGTTGTGCGGGCGACGGATCCGGCGTATGCACGGCGACCATGCATCCAATGCCGGATAGCGCCCTTCTGCGGGTATGCGGCGCCAGATCAGGGCGGATTTTCAGAAGGATGGTGCGACTCATTGTTGGTTCTTTTTCACCACCGAATGGAGACAGATTCGGGAACCTATTGTTACAGATTCGGGAACACTGAGCAAGCTGTGCGCTTTTGTCGGTTCAGTGGTCAGGTGTAAATTAAGACCATACTCCCATCTTATCCTTCTTGCTAGAGTCTGCCCATAATTTGCGGATATTGCTTCGACACCCGCCCCGCAATCTCTTGCGCCACCTTATGCCCATGACAGGCGAGAATATGACCCCCTTCTAAACTGGGAGGAAAATGTTAGACATTCCATCCACTAGAAGATGCAAACGCATTTTGCAATTCATATTTGGGATCTACCACACTTGCATAGAGTATCCATTTCCCCCATATAGTAATTCTAAATATAGAACTTATTCCATCTTCTATAGCGACAGCCCTTTCGATTACTATGCCTGGGCCGCACGCATAAACCTTCCCATAATCTGACAAAATATCTTTTATTTTCACTGCATTGCACTCATCTAAGGCGTACACATCTATGCGGAATGTACCTTCAATGTATTTTTTGTCATGAACATAGAATAGCCCTTTAACAATTTTTCGGCCAAGCATTTGTATTTCGTCTAATAAAATATTGATCGCAAATTGCTTTGATAGTTCCAGGCCTTTTATCCCATGAAAACCAGGATACAAGCTATTACTGGTAACTTGATCACCTCTGGATACCTCCTTCTGTATTTTTTCCAGTAGAGCTTTCCTCATCCTTTTATCTTTCTGATTCTTCGCGGCACTCGGATCCATGCTCCGCAACGCTTTTTTTATGATTTTGGATAACCCGGGGGTTCTTGGGTCAATACACATAGCCATTCTAACCATCAAGTTCTGCTCTACTTTCCCGTGTTCCCGGTTGCAACTGACACAAGTGGGAATCTGCCATTTGGCTATGTCCGCCGGCGTATTATCTGGATACCAGGACTTGGGAAAAACATGGTCCCAATTGCGCTGATCAAAATGTTTTCCACAATGCACGCATCTGCCTGGTCCAGGTTTTGACATGGATAATTCCTCGTTTATGGGTGCCGCAAAAAACAAGAAGCGGATCCACCTATGCAATAGTCTGGTGGTCCCAATCCCTACCGTAGCGATACCGATGAGGATAACGGTAAAAGGCATGCAGCACGCCCGCTTTCATGAAAATGACAATCTTGGACGCCTTTGTCTTCGTTTAGCCATAGCTCATCACATCATACTGTATGCTTGAGGATTTCCCGCAACCTGGCACGCTCTTGATTCACTGCGTCCGTCTGCCTGTTGAGCTGCAAGAGTGCTTCGTGGCAGGTTCCGGCTTCGATATTGCGATCTACGAATCGTTTTAATTCTGGCTGCTCAGAATAGAATGTATCGATAACATGATCGCGGGAGCCGCTTAATTTTTGTGCCTGACGCGCCACATATGCCTCTGTTGTGGCCATCATCCATATCTTATCCATCAGTAGCCGTTCATCCTGGGCGCGTTTGAATGACGTGTCCGGTGGGGGATAGGCCGAGGCAAACTGAACCCCAAACCCCTGAAAGGTAATGCCAGATACGCGAAACCGCTTAAGCAATTTAAGCATCGTGATTAACCCATCCTCTTCGCCAGATCTTCCGCCCGCAGGTGAGTGTACCGCTTCAACATCTGCAGTGTCTTGTGGCCAGTGATGGCCGATACTTCCATGGGGTTGAAGCCCTTCTCAAAGAGGCGGCTGGTGGCTTCATGGCGGAGATCGTGGAAGCGCAGATCAGCAATGCGCCGCAAGTCGTTGTTCCTACTACCCTGATTATTATTCAGGGTATCAAATTCAATGGCTTACACCATCCTCTTCGCCAAGTCTTCCGCCCTCAAATGGGTGTACCGTTTCAGCATCTGCAAAGTCTTGTGTCCGGTGATGGCCGACACTTCCATGGGGTTGAAGCCTTTTTCAAACAGCCGGGATGTGGCTTCGTGGCGCAGATCGTGGAAGCGCAAGTCCTCGATACCGGCACGTTTGCAGGCCCGCACAAAGGCTTGATGGACGCCTTCATAGGTGGTGCCAAATACCCGCCCATCCAGCCCATCCAGATTGCGGGGCAAGGCTTCCAGAATGGCCACCGCGCGACTGGAGAGGGGCACTGTCCTGGCCTCGCCGTTTTTGGTTTGGGGCAAGTGCGCCGTGCGCTTTTTCAGATCCACGTCTGACCATTGCAGGCCAGTGCTGGCTTTTATGTGCAGACGTTTCCCGTCGGCATCCAGCGTGCCTGACGGGTCCGGCACCCATGTCTCCACCAATTCACCGGATCGCATGGCGGTTTCAATGGCGAAGATGACCACAGGGCGTAAATACAGATTACGGGAATCAGCGCATGCGGCCAGCAGCCTTTCCTCTTCGTCATCTACCAATCGGCGATCTCGCCCGCTGGGTAATTTGGGATTGCCTACTGTGTCCGCAGGATTGTCCAGCGACTCCATGCCCCACTCACGACGGGCTACATTGAACAGATGCGAAATGACAGCAAGATGCAAACGGATATGGTTGGCACCCTTGCCCTCGCTTTCCATTGCCCTGATCTCGGATGCCAGATCCTTACCACGGATCGACGCCATGAACATGGACGCAATGGGACGTGTCATCCATGCCTGAACGTACCAGCTTTCACCCTTGGATTTTTTCTTTGGGGTGACTTCCGCAAGGTATCGCTTCAGGCACGCCTTGAGCGTGGTGCTCTCTGCTTCCGACCGATCCCTCCAGACGCCACGCACCATTTCAGACTCTACGACAGTCGCCCATGACTCTGCATCCTTCTTAGTCCGAAAGGTTCTGTTTTGAGTCGGGTAGCCTTTCTTGCGGATTTTGGCCTGATACCCGATCAGGTTCTTGTCGCGGTCGTAGGTTGGGAAGAATGTTGCCATGCCGTTTCTCCCATCAGTGTCTTTCACTGTCTTTTCGGTAGAGCAGGCACCCCGCGCGGAGTGTCTTTCTGGCGTCTAGTGTCTCTTTATTGTCTGTAATATTCAATATGGCAAAGAAAAAGGGCTTAGACAGAAGCCTAAACCCTTGTTCTAATTGGTGCCGGCAAGAGGAGTCGAACCTCCGACCTACCGATTACGAATCGGTTGCTCTACCAACTG
>JAJYPA010000633.1 GCA_021795795.1 Pseudomonadota bacterium
TCGGTCGGACCTGATAGAGAAGCGCCGGGAGTTGATGGCTGCATGGGCAGAATATCTTGTTGGCGTCGAGACTACCCCATTGAAGCAGGTTATTTAATTCCTATAGTACCGCATACCGCTGGCGCTTTAATGCGCCTTTTTTATGTCTATCAATTAGTTACTTGTCAACACATAAGTCATTGATCTTGAACACTATACAGCCTCAAAATTTTATGAAATCATAGCGTGTCATTCGATTTTATGAGGCTTTTTTATGGACATTATCGCGTCAACACAATGTATTCTCAGACCATCACAAGCTGCTGAATTTCTTTCAATTTCTCGATCAACTTTGTGGCGTTTCGCCAAAGATTCGAGTTTTCCCAAGAAAATTCAAATGGGCGTCAAGTCGGTTGGATGGCGTCAACACGATCTTTTACAGTGGGTCGAATCACGTCAAATCCACTGAACACAAAAAAACCCGGATAGCCGTCCGGGTTCTCTACTACTTTTTACAAGGGAATTACAATGCAAACAAAGTATAACACGCAGTCAACACAAGCGCAAGAACTATTTATCGACGCCCTTAAATCCGCTGGTGTCTTTCTTGCGGCAGATGCCCACATCATTCCAGACGGCCAGCTTCACCGCGCCCGTGCTGCTGATGACAAAGCCGGGGCGCTTTCAATCTGGTACAACCTGCACTTGGACACGCCTGCCTCTGGTGTCGCTGGTAACTGGAAAACCGGGGCACGTCTGACATGGTGTAGCAAGCGCCAGAGTGCCCTCACCGCGTCCGAAAGGGCCGAGATAGCCAGACGTATCACCGAGGACAAGCGCCGCGCTCAGGAAGCCACAGAAGCCCGTCACCGTGACGCTGCTGCAAAGGCCGTCCGTATCTGGAAGGACTCAGCGCCAGCGAATCCGAACCATCCCTATCTGCTGAAAAAACAGATTGCGCCAGGCATCGCCCGCATGAGCCGGGGCGCTTTGGTGTTGCCTGTTCAGGACTTCTCAGGGGCCTTGCATGGTCTGCAATTCATCGACGCAGAAGGCGGAAAGCGATTTATCAGCGGCATGGCAAAAGCTGGGCACTTTATACCTACTGGTGGAGACCCAGACGGTACGCGTCCGCCATGGATTACGGAAGGACACGCCACCGCCGCGACGATTCAGGCCATGCGTCCGAACGTCTGCACCATCGCCGCCTGCGACGCCGGAAACCTTCTCAGCGTAGCCGTAGAAGCCCGTAGACGGTGGCCTGCGCTGGATATTGTGGTATGCCCTGACTTTGACGCGATAGGCACCACCAAGGGCAGGGATGCAGCCATTGCAGCCCGTGCCCATATCCTGCCACCACCTACCGTTATCCCGTCCGGGTGCTCAGATTGGAACGACTTTGCGACCACCAGACGGCAGGGGGTGGCCCATGGCTGATTTACACCAAGACGACTTGCCGGATCCACAACCTGCCCGCCCGCCCCTCTTGCGCCACGTCCGGGAACTGCTGACCAATCCGCCCGCCGTCCGTTGGCTGATACGGGGTATTCTTGAGGCGGACACGCTGGGCATGATCTACGGACAGCCGGGAGCGGGGAAAAGTTTTATCGCGCTATCCATGGCTGCGTCAATCGCTTCTGGTGTGGACTGGTACCAACACCGAGTCACCCAAGGCCCAGCCGTTTACATTTTGGGCGAGGGCGGCGCTGGTGTATCCCGACGCCTGCGGGCATGGCAGTTGAGCAACCCAGATGCACGACTACAGGACGCGCCACTATATGTCAGCACGCGAATGGTTCCGATGGGTGAAGTTGAGGCCGTGCAAGAAATCGCCGCCGCCATAGAGGAATCAGGTGCAGGTAAGCCGTCCTCAGTCTGGATTGACACCCTTGCCCGCGCTGCTGCTGGACTGGATGAGAATAGCAGCCGGGACATGGGCGAACTCATAAAGGCGTGCGACACCATCCGGGAGCGTTACGGGTGCGCCGTGGTGCTGGTCCACCATGCCGGACACAATCAAGACAGGGCACGGGGTTCCTCAGCGATTAAGGCGGCACTCGATACCGAAATATCTGCCACCAAGGAATGGCGCACCATCGTCATGCAATCCACCAAGTCGAAAGAGTCCGAGGGGTTCAAGCCGCTGAACTTTCAACTGGTGGGCGTGGACACACATTGGCTGGATGAGGACGGCGAGCGGGTTTATAGCGCGATTCTGGAACCATGCGATGCACCCGGCAAGGAGGAGCAAATGGGCAAGAATCAGAGCATGGCCGTTGCAGTGCTCCGCGACCTGTTCCGCCAAAGGGAAAAAATAGCGTCCGAAGGGGGCCGAAACCCAGAGAGCGTCCGAATTGGCATTTCGGACTGGAGAGAGGCAACCCTGCTAAATCGCAACCGATTTGCAGAAGTGAAAAGAGCCCTTATAGAAAAGGGACTTATCACAATATCCGGCAATTTTGTTGCACTTCTGGAAGCGTCCGAACCGTCCGAAAGCGTCCGAAACGGACGGAATCGGACGCCGGATATAGGGCCGTCCGAACCGTCCGGTGTGTCTATAGACACCGGGCGGACGGACGCACCGGACGGACAGAATCCGGGCGGTACGATGCCAGACGATGAAGGGGGAAATTATGAAGAATTTTGAACCTTCCCTTTTGGTGGAAAAACTCATGGCGGCAGGTTTTACCCTCACCGCCGATGGTTCACGTTTACGGGTGGCACCGGCTGACTTGCTCACCGATGAACTACGGGCAGGCATCCGGGAGAACAAAGCCGCACTGCTGGCGCTTCTGGCGGTACCAACCGTTCGGAGCACTACTGACACCACCCCAGCCGCTACGATGCAGCACAGGGCAGATATGGCCCCTTCCCGCCTGTCCTGCGGTACGTGCCTGCACTTCGTACCCGACACCATCAACCCAGCCCAAGGGGTAGGCACCTGCAAGATCACCGGAGCGGGGCCGCCGAGTGCCGAGCATGGAGATTATCGGGCCTGCTACCCGTTAGCGAAAAGATATTGTGATACTCACGAAATAAAATAGAGATCCAGAAAAGGGACACAACACACCCCACGGAGAACTACCGAACCCAAGCCGGGCAATTTCGCCGCTGGCGTTTATGGAGTCTCCAAAATGATTACAGAAGAATCACATCATCAACGATGGCTAGCCGCCATTCAAAAGCTGGGCTACCTAGAGGGCTGGAACAAAGCAGCCCTGAAGCGCCGCGTTAAAAGGGTTCTTGCCAAACATGGGATTGAGACAAGCGACTATAAAGTCGATCTGACAATCGACTTAGCCAAAGCCGCTTTTTTGTTAGATGAATATGGATTTGGTATTGTATCCATGAAGCCCCGCTAAGGGGCCATACAGCCCCTACAGCGCACGCAAAGCCCTCTGGTGTCATTACCCTACCACTCAGAGGGCCAAACGCCTCAAAATCGCTCATTTGCAAAGTGCAAATGCGTTAGTTACGTGCGGGAATAACCCTAGAGGCTCCCTGTCTTTAGTTACTAAAAATAACCTAATAGTTAACAATCCCTGCCAAAAAAATGATAGTATATGCGTATCTCTTTATACTGTTTTTAATAGCCTTTATTCAGATTTAGAAAAATTTGCTCTGGGCCTCAAGCCCCCCTTGTCCGGGCATAAGAACCATTCCCGCCTCACCCCCCATGGGGTTATGCGTCACAGTGACAGGGCATGAAACAGTAAAAAACACCGCTCAGGTTAGCCCTGAGTTAGCCCGACTATCCTCTATGACTGTAAGTAGCTGTTATTGCTTTGTTATTCTACTTGGACCTACTGACTATAAGTCTCAGGGCCGTGTTATTGCTTATACAACCGATCCACGTTCACCGCAATAAGTAGCGCCAAAGGTATGGCCCAAGCAGGGGAAGC
>JAJYPA010000131.1 GCA_021795795.1 Pseudomonadota bacterium
AGAGCTGTTCGCCAATATCTCTCCTGTGGATATGCTCAAATTCCGTGATCAGAAAAAATATCGCGAGCGTATCTCTGCCAGCCAGAAAGCGACCGGAGAGCAGGACGCGCTGATTGTGATGCGCGGTCGGCTGAATGAATTGCCCGTTGTGGTAGCTGGATTCAATTTCGCCTTCATGGGTGGATCGATGGGTTCTGTGGTTGGCGAAAAATTCGTCCGGGCTGTTCAGGTGGCGATCGAGCAAAAAACTGCGCTTATGTGCTTTACCGCCTCCGGTGGCGCACGAATGCAGGAAGCACTGTTTTCATTGATGCAGATGGCAAAAACTTCGGCAGCACTGACCCGGCTCAGCAAGGAAGGTTTGCCCTATATCGTGGTATTGACCGACCCGACCATGGGTGGCGTTTCCGCATCCCTGGCGATGCTGGGCGACATTCAAATCGCCGAACCGAACGCACTGATTGGTTTCGCAGGACCGCGGGTTATTGCACAAACCGTGCGTGAAAAACTGCCTGACGGATTCCAGCGCAGCGAGTTCCTGCTGGCGCACGGTGCGATCGACCTGATCGTTCCAAGGCAGCAACTCAAGGAAAAAATCGCTGATCTGGTCGCCATCATGCAGCATCGTGACGCGCCAGTCGCGAAAGCCTGACGTCATCATCAGTGAATCCTGCCCCCGCCCCAAAGGCGCCTTTAGCTGAGTGGTTGTCGTGGCTTGAGGCGAGAAATCCCACACGGATCGAGCTGGGGCTCGATCGGGTCGCCGAAGTCTGGCGAACCCTCAAACAGGAAGGCAAGCTGGCTGTGCCGAAGGTGATAACCGTCGCCGGCACGAATGGCAAAGGTTCTTCCGTTGCCCTGCTCGAAGCCATTTTGCTGGCGGAAGGCTATCGCGTCGGCGCGTACACATCTCCGCATATCGAGCGCTTCAACGAGCGCATCCGCCTCATGGGTGCAGACATAACAGACCATCAACTGGTTGACGCCATGCACCAGCTCGCAGCCACGGAGGGTTCCGAGGCGCTTACCTACTACGAGTGGGCCACACTGGCCGCCTTCCTTGCGTTCTGCTCCGTGAATCTAAATATATGGATACTGGAGGTTGGTCTGGGCGGGCGTCTTGATGCGGTCAATATTCTGGATGCTGATCTTGCATTGATTACAAACATAGGACTCGACCATCAAGCTTATTTGGGCGATACACGCTCACAAATCGGCTACGAGAAAGCGGGTGTGCTGCGAGCAGGGCGCGCAGCGGTCTATGCCGATACCGACCCGGTTGAGTCCGTTATCGAACATGCGAGAGCCATCGGTTGCCCTTTGCTCGTTCGAGGAACGGGCTTTATGGTCGAAGCTGATGCCACGGAATGGCGGCTAGGGCAGGGCAATCACACTTCGTACTGGCCGCGGCCGGGTATGTTCGGTCGTGCTCAGGTTGATAACGCGGCAGGGGTTGTTGCCTTGCTACAACATCCCGAAAGCCCCCTTGGTATTAGCTCGTCTTCGATTGAAGAAGGGCTTCGGTCTGCAAAGAATCCGGGGCGGTTTGAGCAATGGTTGCACGAAGGTCGTCTGGTCATACTCGATGTGGCGCACAATCTGGAGTCTGTCAGAGTCCTGCTCGATAACCTGCATGCCGTGGCCACGCCATCAAGACGGTTTGCCGTTTTTGGTGCGCTTGATGATAAGCCGATAGAAGCGATGGCCTCACTTTGTCGCCCAGAATTCGATGACTGGTATCTCGGACGGCTCGATTCTGTTCGCAGTGCATCGGTCGCCAGGCTGTCATCCGCGCTCGATCACCCCCTAATCCGTGAAACGAGTATCACAAGCGCGTATAATGCCGCCTTCGCACGCAGTACAGTCGGCGATCAGATTATTGCTTTCGGTTCGTTTTACACCGTAAGCGCCATAAGACACGTTTTGAGTCAATCAGGTGCGCATCTTGTCTGAACATGAACAACAGCCCAAATCCACGAATCGACTCAGGCAACGGCTTGTGGGTGGTTTGGTCGTGCTGGCTCTGGCCGTGTTGCTTCTGCCTTTGTGGCTGGATGGTGGCGGACTGAAAACACCCAGTGTGCAGCCCGTGCCGAAAGCACCCACCATTTCTCAGCCTGCGCAAATTACTATTCCTACGCCACCGCCTGCCCAGCAGCAGATTCTGGAAAACCCGCCCGCTTCACCTGTTCCAGAGACAGAGCCGAAGCCAGCGGACACACAGGCATCCTCTGGTGCAGTACAACAGCCGTCTAAGGTTCCTGCGACCTCTGCGGAATCGACTGCGACGACCTCAACAAAGCAAACGCCAGAAGCATCTGTTCAAGGCGATCCTGCCAAAAAGCCCACGATCCCAGCACAGGTGGTGCCGGCAACGCCAGTTGCCAAAACACCGGCGCCCAATACCGAAAAACCAGCGGCGCCAAGCCCCGCTGCGGTTGCCGGTAATCAATTGTGGGTAGTCCAATTGGGTAGTTTCTCGGATGAGCTCAATGCCAGGGCATTGGCACGATCCGTTTCTGAATCAGGTTTCAAGGTGGAAATTACCCCGCTCTTCGCCAAGAAGGGGACGGTATGGCGGGTGCGGGTCGGGCCATACGCAAGCCGCGATTCGGCGGTTAAGGCGACCACACAGCTCCGTGAAAAACTGGGTCGTGATGGCTTAGTGATGCCAAAGTAGTCTACGGCCTTTTGAGCTGATTTTCTGAATGGATAGGTAATTTATGGTTGTTCTTGATTGGGTCATTGTTGCCGTCGTACTGGTTTCCACCCTGATCTCTCTGGTACGTGGTTTCGTCAAGGAAGTTCTTTCCTTGTTGACCTGGATTGCGGCTTTTGGTGTCGCGCTTGGCTTTTCTCAACCTGCTTCTGCCTATATTCCGCAGGCAGTGGATATTCCTTCCGCCCGAGTGGCACTTGCCTTTCTTGCCTTGTTCGTTCTGGTGCTGATTATTGGCGGGATCATTAACTGGGCGGTATCTACCGCGGTCAATAAAACGGGATTAAGTGGCACGGATCGCTCTGTCGGTATGGTTTTTGGATTGGCTCGGGGTGTTTTCATCATTGCCATTCTGGTTTTGTTTGCCCACTTAACCGCTATTCCTAAGGAGAGCTGGTGGCAGTCTTCAGTACTTATTCCTCAATTCCAGATCGTATCTGACTGGATACTGGCATTGCTGCCTACCGACATTGCACAACATTTTAAGTCGTAACGAGTTGATTTAATTCGTGTGTCTTGACGCTAAATTTTTCTATCGGGGTTGATCAATCATGTGTGGCATTATCGGGATCGTGGCCAATGGTCCAGTGAATCAGATGTTGTTTGATGGCTTGACGCTGCTGCAGCATCGGGGGCAGGACGCCGCTGGCATTTTAACCTGTGAAGCGGATCGGCTCTTTTTGCGTAAGGAGAACGGCCTCGTTAAAGATGTGTTCCACACTCGTCACATGCGTCAATTGCATGGACACATGGGTATTGGACACGTGCGCTACCCGACCGCAGGTTGTGATTCGTCAGCTGAAGCGCAGCCGTTTTATGTGAATGCCCCTTTTGGTATCGCACTCGGCCACAACGGTAACTTAACCAATGTGGACGAGTTACGGGCATCGGTGCAAAAGACCGATCACCGGCATATCAATACAAACTCCGATTCTGAAGTCCTGCTGAATGTGTTCGCGCATGAACTCTCTGCGGTAGCAGGTGACGAGCCAAAGGTCGAAGATGTGTTTTCTGCTATTAGCAGTGTGCACCGTCGTGCCAAGGGCGCTTATGCCGTTATCGGTCTGATTGCTGGTCGCGGTATTTTTGCGTTCCGTGACCCTTGGGGTATACGCCCCGTATGTTATGGCCAACGCAAGCATGAATCGGGAAAGACCGAATACATGATCGCTTCCGAGTCAGTCGCAATAGAAGCGAGCGACTTTGAATTGGTCCGCGACCTGGCCCCCGGTGAGGCGATCTTCATCAGCCCGGAAGGGGAGGTGAGTTTCAAACAGTGCGCAACGCACTCGCAATACACACCGTGCATTTTTGAATTTGTTTATCTTGCCCGCCCGGATTCCATCATTGATGACGTCTCCGTATACCGCGCTCGGATGCGCATGGGGGAAAAACTTGCAACCAAAATCCTGCGCGAATGGCCAGACCACGATATCGATGTCGTGATTCCCATCCCCGATACAAGCCGGACTGCCGCCCTTGAAATTGCATTCAACTTGAATCTCAAATATCGCGAAGGTTTCGTCAAGAATCGTTACATTGCGCGCACCTTCATCATGCCGGGGCAGGAAATGCGCAAGCGTTCCGTCCGCCAGAAGCTCAACGCCATCGATCTCGAGTTCCGGGGTAAAAATGTGCTGCTTGTCGATGATTCGATCGTTCGCGGTACCACCTCGAGCGAGATCATCCGCATGGCTCGCGAAGCGGGTGCAAACAAGGTGTATCTGGCCTCTGCTGCGCCGCCGGTTCGATACCCCAATGTTTATGGTATTGATATGCCGACAGCCAGTGAATTTGTAGCCCATGATCGAGATATAGAACAGATTCGCCAGGCTATTGGAGCAGATTATCTTATTTATCAAGATCTTGATGATCTGATCGAATCGGTTCGAGCGGGCAATCCTTCATTGAAATCATTCGATTGCTCCTGCTTCACCGGCGATTACATCACCGGCGATATCGATCAGAACTATCTTGATTTACTGTCCAGCCGTCGAAATGATCATTCCAAGAATCCAACGAGCCAGAAATCCAGAGATATTGTTGCCGTAGGTTTATACAATGTTCAGTGATCGGTTTAGTCGTGCGCTGCAACGCGTGTTGCTTGCGGGTTTTCTTCTATTAACCGCTGGCTTCGACGCACAGGCTAAGGCAATGAATCCAAGTACCACAGTTGTTCCCACTTCTGTTGTTACGGCACAAAACCATGTGCATGGTCTGCTGATGAGCAGTGGGGCAGCGGATGCGCCTTTCATCATCATTGATGCATCAGATCAAAGGTTATATCTGTTCGAACGCAATCAGCTTAAGTTGGAATTTCCCGTTTCGACCTCTGCTATCGGTGTCGGGTCTGCAGCGGGCAGCAACCGAACCCCACTGGGGCTCCATCGAATTGCCGAAAAATTTGGAGATGGCGAGCCCATCGGCATGATATTCAAGGCGCGGCAGCCAACAGGTCAGTTGGCAGACATTCAAACCAAGCCCATCAAGGGCGATGGCGATGATGTGACCACGCGCATCATGTGGCTACAGGGTTTGCAGCCAGGCATCAACGAAGGAAAGGGTGTGGACTCGCATGCGCGCTATATTTATATTCACGGTACACCGGAGGAAGGGTTGATCGGACAACCCGAGTCTCATGGTTGCATTCGTATGAACAACACACAAGTGATTGAATTGTTCAATCAGGTTCCGGTCGGCACACTGGTCGATATTGTTAAGTAAGCTCTGAATAATTCCGTCCTAGAATTTTCAGAGGGCAAAAATCAAAAACGGAATCTCAAATTAAATCAGGGATTTCTTATATAAACCAATTTATTCCCAGGAGGAATCCATGCCCGCTTACCGTTCCCGTACGACAACGCATGGCCGCAATATGGCTGGCGCTCGCGCTCTGTGGCGCGCCACCGGCATGAAAGAAGGCGATTTCGGCAAACCGATTATTGCCGTTGCCAATTCGTTTACTCAGTTCGTTCCGGGACACGTGCATCTGAAAGACATGGGGCAACTGGTTGCGCGTGAAATTGAAAAAGCGGGCGGTGTAGCCAAGGAATTCAACACGATTGCGGTAGATGATGGAATAGCCATGGGGCACGGCGGCATGCTCTACAGCCTGCCATCCCGCGATCTGATTGCCGATTCGGTCGAGTATATGGTCAATGCGCACTGCGCCGATGCGCTGGTCTGTATTTCAAACTGCGACAAAATCACACCGGGCATGCTCAATGCGGCATTGCGTCTGAATATCCCCGTTGTCTTCGTTTCGGGGGGCCCGATGGAAGCGGGTAAAACCAGTTTGGCTGGAGAAATAGTCAAGCTGGATCTGGTCGATGCGATGGTTCAGGCCGCCGACGATTCTGTGAGCGATGCGGATGTAGAAGCCATTGAACGTTCCGCCTGCCCAACTTGCGGTTCGTGTTCCGGCATGTTCACTGCCAACTCCATGAATTGCTTGACTGAAGCTTTGGGGTTGTCACTTCCCGGTAATGGCTCACTACTGGCCACCCATGCGGACAGAAAAGAACTGTTCCTGGGGGCAGGGCGCCTGATTGTCGAACTTGCCCGTCGATATTATGAGCAGGATGACGAATCGGTTTTGCCTCGCTCGATTGCCAGTTTCGGTGCATTCGAAAACGCCATGGCGCTTGATATCGCCATGGGCGGATCGACGAATACTGTCTTGCACCTATTGGCAGCCGCACATGAGGCAAAAGTTGAATTCACCATGAGTGATATCGACCGGATGAGTCGTCGCATTCCAAATTTGTGCAAAGTTGCCCCCAGTACGCCGCAATATCATATGGAAGATGTGCATCGTGCCGGTGGCGTCATGGGTATTCTTGGTGAGTTGGACCGCGCTGGCCTGCTCAATAGTGATCTGCCTACGGTACACAGCGCGAGTATGGCCGCAGCGTTGGATGATTGGGATATCAAACGTCCGTCGGCAAAAGACTCGGTTAAGACATTTTATGCAGCGGGACCTGCGGGTATTCCCACGCAAACGGCATTCTCCCAGGTTACACGCTGGCCCAGTCTGGACGAAGATCGTCAAAAGGGTTGCATCCGCAGCATTGAGCACGCCTATAGTCGGGAAGGCGGTCTGGCTGTCCTGTTCGGGAATATTGCCCGTGATGGCTGCATCGTCAAAACGGCGGGTGTTGATGAGTCGATTTGGCAATTCACCGGACGCGCTCGTGTGTTCGAATCTCAGGAATCCGCTGTTGAAGCGATCCTCGGAGATCAGATTGTTGCCGGTGATGTGGTGGTTATCCGTTATGAAGGCCCCAAAGGTGGCCCGGGAATGCAAGAAATGCTTTACCCAACCAGCTACCTCAAGTCCAAAGGTCTTGGCAAACAATGCGCTTTGCTCACTGACGGACGATTTTCTGGGGGTACGTCTGGACTGTCAATTGGCCATGCTTCACCCGAAGCTGCGGCAGGCGGCGATATTGCACTCGTAGAAGAAGGTGATGTCATCGTGATTGATATCCCCAACCGTAGTATCCATGTTGCGTTGGATGAATCGGAACTGGCTACGCGCAGAATTAAAATGCATGAGCGCGGCGAACTGGCATGGCATCCCGTTCACCGCAATCGGATTGTCAGTCAGGCGCTGAAAGCGTACGCACTGATGACCACATCGGCCGATCGAGGTGCAGTTCGTGACCTGGATCAGATTACAAGCAAAGTGCATTCGAATTTCTAATGCTTGAGAGCGGTTAGTGGGTTGGTGAACATCGAGTACATTCACCCAAGACCGCCCAGGATGCAGGATGCAGGATTCAGAAACCTATGCTGTGCTTAGGTTATATTCCTACTTCGCATAATAGATATTATGTTAAATATAGTTGATGAGGTTTGCTGCACCTCTTGTAGGGTTTTAATTATCACCATACTCCGTTCCGATGTTTCGAAGTAAACTTCTCCTCTAACTGAACAACACGATTCAGTACCCGTTAGATAGTAATAATGATTGCAGCTACTGTTTCCAAACCATGGTTATCGTAGAAAATTTAGAGCTGAACTTATGTCAAGGATTGGTGACAACGATGGACATGCTTTCATTCGACCATAGAACCTCATCAGAGGGACTGGAAGACCAGCCAGTGAATTGGGAGCTCGCGGTAGCTTCAATGGAGTCCGTTCTCTCCCATTCCTCTACTCATCGCAAAACCCGTCTTGTGGATTTGCTGGCTCAGACTGAGAACATGCTCATTGATGCGCGTCGATTTCGTCAGCCGCAGTTGGCAAATGCATTGGATCGCCTTTTGCACGCCATCCAGCAGGAATTGATTGCGCCCGCTGAGGATTTCAGTCGTCTGATTCGACTGATTCGGTACATTGATCGGATTATCAAGAACATGCTCCTTATTTCTCATAAGGATGCCCTGCCCGTTGCATTGATTATCAGTGCTCAGGAACCTTCTGATGTGTTGAGAGATGCCTTGTCTCGATCTGGGTTTGCGCCCAGGACAATCAATGCCCAAGCCCTTGAGTATGACAAGATAAAAGCGCTTGCAGCTGAGGCTGAATTGATCATGCTCTTGGTCCAGGGTGATGAGTCTGTAGCCAGCCTAGATATCCCCTTTGAGTTGATCGAGAATGAACTTCGGCATAAGACATCGCTCCTGATTTCTAGCAAAGACTCTTTTCAGATCCGTGCCACAGCCGCCAAGGCTGGAGTCTCACATTTCCTTACAGAACCACTTGATGTGTGCCGTCTCAATACTTTATTGCAGTCTTCTCGTATTTTGGATGAAGAAAATAAACCACTGAAAGTGCTTATGGTGGATGACATGGTGACGGCCGGTGTCTATTGGGGCAAGCACTTTCAGATGCAAAACATCAATTTCCGTTTTGAAACGAAGCCCGAACAGGCCTACCGCAGCGCCGTGGAGATGCAGCCGGATATCATCCTGCTTGATCTCTATATGCCCGATATCGATGGAATTGATTTGGCGAAGATTTTCCGAGAGCACCCTCGTTTGCGGGATGTGCCGATTTTATTCATGTCGACCGAGGAAAATGATCGCCGACGCATGAACGCCAAGATTCAAGGCGGTGACGATTTCCTGAATAAAACGATTGCGATCGACGATCTGCTTAAGATGGTGCGTTACCGGGCTTTGCGCTATCGCCAGTCAATGGCTGAAAAGCGCAGCGATTCTCTGACCGGTTTGCTGAACCACAACGCCATCAAGGATCTGGTCGAGGCTGAAATCGATCGCGCTAACCGCCAGAATCAGCAGTTGTCTGTTGTTCTGATTGATATCGATCATTTCAAGAACGTGAACGATACCTATGGCCACCAAGCGGGCGACATCGTCATCAGAAAGCTATCGAATCTATTGAATACGCGGCTGCGTCGGTACGATGGCGTCGGGCGCTATGGTGGCGAAGAATTTATGGTCACCCTGCCAAACACAGACGAGCAAACAGCCGCGCATTTGATCAATCGGCTTAGAGTGCAATTCGGTCAGTCAGGCACGCTTACAGAGAACGGCAGCAACCTGTTCTGCACGTTCAGTGCCGGTATCGCGAGTTTTCCACGCTTTCTTGACCTGACATCTTTGATTGAAGCGGCTGATCAGCATTTGTACGTGGCCAAAGCAAATGGTAGAAATCGGGTTGTTTGTAGCGAAGAGGCGCTTGGCACGTCTCCCTTAGCGTCCGACTGAATTCGCAATGTCCCTATCATGGGTCTACAATGTTTAGAAATTTTCACACCGAGGTATCTATGGACGTTCTTGAGCGTATTGACCAATTCGTTAAACAAAATCCCGTTATTATTTTTATGAAAGGCACGCCGCAGTTTCCAAGCTGCGGTTTCTCCAGCCGCACGGCTGAAGCGTTAAAGGCCTGTCAGGTGCCATTTGGCTATGTCAATGTATTGGCTGACCCGGAGATCTTTGAAAACCTTCCCCGTTACCGCGATTGGCCTACATTTCCGCAAGTTTATGTGAATGGCGAACTCATTGGTGGTTGCGACATTACGTTGGAAATGTTCGAACGTGGGGAGTTGCAACCTCTGGTTGAAGCTGCCGTTAAAGCTCAAGAAGGCAATCAGGTCTGAGTTAGTTCGATAATCTCCCGAAGCAAAGCGGTCGCATAACTTCCTGATTCCAATTCAAACGACAGATTGAGGATGCGGCCGCCCTCCTCTGTCTTTTCTTCACACTGCAAACCGGTTACCGGTGCCATCAAAGCGCGTCGATCATGATCAACACGCCAGTCATGCAAATGGCTTGACCAGTTTTCAGCGCCATAACGCGACAAAACCTCCGCCGCAATTCGGTTTTCCTCGGCCTGAACACACTCGCCGGCAGGACTCGCCCCCTCGCCCCAAAGTGGCCCCGTGAGCCAAATATCTTTAATATCAATTCGTTGCTGCGCGTTGTTCAATTCTTCATCAGCAACTAAAAACCAACTATTCGTGCCCGCAAGGCGAGCCAGATCCCCAGATTCCGCGGTGGCTTCCGTACTCCGGGACAGACGATCGGACAAGACACGGTTGAAGATTTCAGCTCTGAGCGTCGAAATGCCCCAGTTTCGATCAGCGCGACTGATTGAACGGGCGTTCGATAATCGTCCCAGCTTTTCGAGCAACGCATAGTTGCCGCCAGCGTGCCCGAATCGCTGCTCGGCAAAGTAGTTGGGAAAACCTTGCTCTTCTAACCTGTCCAGCCGTTGCACAAATTCCGGGTCATCACCGATCACATTGCGAATCGTTATCGAAAAACGGTTGCCTCTATGATTACCACGGCGCAACTTCTTGCGATGCAGGTTCCAGCGAAGTACCACCACGTGATCTGGTAATGCATCGATCCAGTCCGGCGGATTCTCTGATGAATGGGATGCCGCCAAAGGCAGGCTTACCCACTGAGTGGTAACCGCGAGTTTGTCCTTCATGCCGCAAAAACCGATGTCTCTCTCAGCCACACCGGACAATTTGGACAGTAGCCCCAGCATATGACCCGTGGTTATTCCAGTTTTCTCGATCAGAAACAGACCGTGAGTGCCTTCTCCATCCGGTTCAAATCCGAGGATTTCATCAACGCGGAAGTCTGCTGGAGACTGTTTCAACTGCCCTTTCAGAATGGGCGGAGCACCGCGATACGACAACTGATTCAGTGGCCCGGAGCTGATACTCATTCGAGCAGCTCGAACCGCCAGGCGATTGACTCACCCGCGCGTAAAGGCACAAGGCGCTGATTGTCATCTACAGGAAAGCTTTCGGGCACTTGTGTTTTGGTTCGCGTCAGCCGTACGCGTTTTTCATTAATGGGCAGCTGGTAAAAAAGCGGGCCGTTCAGGCTGGTAAAGGCCTCCAGTTGATCCAATTTGCCAACTTCATCAAATGCTTCGGCGTACAATTCTAGGGCAGCGTAACCGGTAAATGCACCGGCACAACCACAGGCAGATTCCTTGCTAGATTGCGTGTGTGGCGCCGTATCGGTGCCCATGAAGAATTTTGGATTGCCTGATGTGGCGGCATTCAGCAAGGATTGCCGATGCGTTTCGCGCTTGAGGATGGGCAAGCAGTAATAGTGTGGCCGGATGCCGCCGGCAAGCATGGCATTGCGGTTGTACAGCAAATGATGTGCCGTGATGGTGGCCGCGACCCGCTCCGATTGGCTCATGACGAAGTCGACCGCCTGCGTTGTCGTGATGTGCTCCATTACCAGTCGCAAATCAGGGAATCGATTCAGAATGGGCGTGAGTACACGGTCTATGAACACCGCTTCACGATCGAAAATATCGATGTTCGGATCAACCACTTCGCCATGAACCAGCAAGGGCAAACCGGAACGAGCCAATTCACCCAACAGGTGATCGATGCTTAATGGATCACGCACACCTCGATCCGAGTTGGTTGTCGCCCCTGCCGGATACAATTTGACGGCATGAATATAAGGGCAGGCAGCGGCTGCGGCCAGTTCCTCAACGGTTGTCTGCTCGGTGAGATACAGCGTCATCAACGGCTCGAAACATATTCCTTCCGGAATGGCAGCCAGGATGTGATCTCGATAGGCCAGAGCCTCGGCCACGGTTGTCACGGGCGGAAACAGATTAGGCATAATGATTGCCCGATGGCATTGTTTTGCGGTAAATGCTGCGACAGCTTTAAGCATTGCACCATCGCGCAGATGTACATGCCAATCGTCCGGTTGCCGGATCACAAGTTCATTCATAAGGGAGCTTCGGTCTTAAAGAAAATAAGTGGGCCATTTACCATGCAATGTACGCCCAGCCTTGCTCCTGATACTCCATCAGTGCAGCGGCACCGACCTGGCGAATCTTGGCGAAGGAGCGCATATCGCTATCCTTGTAGCCGACGGTGTGCATGGTGTTGCCACAGGCTACAAATTGCACGCCATAGTTCTCTGAGAAGCCCTGTACCCGTTCGTAAATCAGCTTGTCCACCGGGCGTTTCGGATCTTTGGCCAGAATGTGGATGCCCTTGGAAAAAGCAACTACGGCCAACTGAATGTTCCCGCCAAACTCGGTGAGCAGCGCACTCATGGAATTGAGGATATGGGTCTGGTACTCGGTATCGTCCTGATTCAACTGAAAGACAAGATGGTGCTGGGGCTTGTCTCCGGGAAAACTCAATTCATCAGCCGCCTGTGCGCTTTTCACGCCGAGGGCCAATGAACTGGCACCTGCCATCGCCGTGATGAACTGACGACGATTTTTAAGAATATCCGACATACTGACACTCCTGATACTTCATTCTGACTTGTTTTTTAATCTTAGCGCATTCGAACCAGGGCCACACCGCCCTGTTCAAAAAGCACCTTCGCACCTGGCAATTGGGCCAAATCGACAACCCGCGTCAATACCAAATCGCCCGCAACAGGTTGATTTCGCTTAAGAATTTTGCCCGCGTATACACCAAAACTTGGGGTATTCATCTTGTACATAACAGCGTCACCCGGAAGGCCCCGTGCGATTAAACCAGCCGCGCGAATCGGGCCTTGCTGTAGTGAAGCCACAATCGGTAAAAGTTGTGCATTGGCGATCCACGAAAAGGACAAAGCAAGCGGAATCATGATGGCCGCTGCCGACCGGCGTTTCTGGAACACCATGACAATAGACAGAATCAGAAACAAAACCAAGGGGAGATACCAGGACCAGCCAAAATATTGCGCTCTATCTGCCAGCATGTCCTGAACATAAGGGGGATTGATTTTGTTGAAAAACACGTCAAGTAGCGAAGGCAGTGCCAGCAAAACAGCAAAAAATAACCAGGCAGGCAAGGCATGTGCCCAGCGATTGTGAATCGTGGGGAAATACACAGCCATGATCATGATCAAACCGATCAGTCCGTAATTCAGGTAGTGAGGCAGTTTGGTTCCAGAAAAGGAAAATAGAATCAGGACAAACAGAAACCAAATCCAGCCGAATCGGATCAGTGCTTTTTGGTCGTTTTCAGGCTTACCCCAAAATGAACGCAAATCGCCCGCCCCGCGCCGGATGGCCACCACAACCAGGCTGGTGAACGGAAGCAGCGCAATGAACGTAACGACCGGGTAGTACCAGAAGCCACCGGAATGCCCTTCCATGGGCGCATTGAATCTGCCCACGTTGTTCTTGAGGAAAAAACCTTCGATGAATGCCTGCCCTTCCCTTATGTATTCAAGCACATACCAAGGCAAGGCAACAAGCAGGAAGATGACAAGACCGCGCCAGTCCAGCACCGCGCGCCACCAGGACGACCATTTACCGGTAGAAAGGTAGAACAGAAGGCTTACCGCGCCCGGGATAACAACCGCGACAGGCCCCTTGGTCAAAAAACCCAGCGCCATGGCGAGGTAGGCCCAGCGTATATAGGCTGCGCGTTCGGTTTGCCAATGGCGAAAAATTGCAAACATGGCCCATGTGACGAACAGGATCAAAACTGCATCCGCAATAGCCGCCTTGCCCACCACCGTTGTCATCAGGCTCGTTGACGCGATAAGCGCGGCGTAGAAAGCCTTTTGCGAATCAGTTACTTCAGTCATGAAGCGGTAAATCAAATATACCCAAGCCGTAGAAGCCAACGCAGAGGGAAGGCGGAAGGCAAATTCGTTAAAACCGAATAAATACGCGGGGATGGCTTGAAGCCAGTAGATCAGAATGGGTTTATCGAATCGGGGCACCGAATTGAGGTAAGGCGTGATGAAGTCATGCCGCAAAAACATTTCACGCGTGGCCGTTGTGAATGCGCCCTCATCCAGATCGAATAACGGCATGGACCAGATATAGCCATAGAATCCGATGAAAACGGCCAAACCCAGTATGAGCAAATGTGCGTAGCGGTGTTGAGTCATGGGTTTGTATTTGTTGTGATTCGGTGTATGAGAGATTTCAATTTCGTTGGTCTCATTTCGCTTGGCGCGATACAGTGCGCGTTTGGCCTACGATATTGAGCACTGGCAACTACGAAGTTGGCGGTGAGATTGTCTGGTGGCCGTAATTACACAAAATTTGACATAGGCCCGGATACTTTGTCAGAAGCCATTGGGGTTGCTGCGAGTCGGAAAAGTTTTTTACGTTATATCGTAGAGGTAGGGGTGTCCTTATCTAGTGCGCCAGCGAGGTAGGTTTCGATCTTTGCACGTGTTTGCCCCTTATCCATCGGGCTAAATTGCACTCCGATTCCTGCCGTCTTGCCACCTTGGGCACTATCGGGGGTTAGCCATACGACTTTAACTGCCAATGCGATCCGCTCTGGCTGTCCCATCAGTGTCAGTGTTAAAAAAAGCTCTTTTCCCAACTCATGCTGAGTGTAGCCGGGGATAAACAAGCCGCCATTCTTTATGAACGGCATATAAGAACGGTACAACGTATCCTTGTCAGGAATGTTGTGATGAATCATGCCTCCGCCAAGTGCCATCCTTTTCTCACCTCGTATTAGCTTGACTGAATTAATCGCAGCATTCTAACAGCAACTTAGAACGAAAATTTCGCCAATTTTCATACCGCTTACCTGACCTGTAACCTAAAAAATCTTTTAGCGTGGAGATTGCATCTGATCAGATCAGTTCAATCCTACCCTTTCGTTCGCACACGACTCATTCGCACTTGGACACCTGCTGGCTCCAGTAATCTGCTGATTGTATGAAATACATTCGCGAGGGCTTCCAATCTGAACAAGTTTCAATTGTGAGCAGAGGCGCTAAATACGAACAGAATTTGAAAATCACGATCATTTTTGCTTTATTCAGCAGTCGACAATACAGTGATCTGTGTTCTAGCTGGAAGATGAGGCATCCGTGCCTGGTGGTGGTGAGAATCATTCTCGCCCGTATAGCAAAAGGACGAGCTGAATTAGAAGTAGTGAATAGATAATAAGTTTAAACCCCTTGAGGAGTTCCCATGAAATCATCTTTGAATAAGCAACTGTCCGCTGTTGGTTTGAGTCTGGCGGTGGGGGTGTTTGCATCAACCAGTATGGCCGCTGATGATCCATCGGCGATCAACATCAAGCGTTTGTCAATGGAGATGGCCTTGAAGGCTGCCGAGGGCGCTATTCATGAGTGTCGCGCCAAGGGTATACAGATCGGTGTGACGGTCATGGATCGCAGCGGCAACCCTCAGGTCGTCTTGCGTGATGTGCTTGCCCCCGATCTCACTCTGACGATTTCTCGTATGAAAGCGTACACAGCTATTTCTTTCACATCCGCCACTTCCGCTCTGGGTGATCGTGGCGATGGCGCACTTGGGCGTGTTCCAGGGCTGTTCTTCGGCGCGGGTGGAGTGCCAATCGAGGCTGGTGGTCAAGTTTACGGGTCAATCGGGGTGTCTGGCGCCCCTTCAGGCAAAACGGATGAAGAATGCGCGCGCGCCGGCGCCAAAGTAGTTGAGTCTGAGCTTGAATTGATGTAAGCCGCAACAGAATGAGGCTTGGCGGTAAAAAAGATGATTTTTGGCCTTGACGACACCCACCTTCATCTTTAATATGCCGCTCCACGTTGCAAGACGTATTCCCTGATAGCTCAGTTGGTAGAGCAAATGACTGTTAATCATTGGGTCGCAGGTTCGAGTCCTGCTCAGGGAGCCAAGCGCCCGTAGCTCAGTTGGATAGAGTATCTGGCTACGAACCAGAGGGTCGGAGGTTCGAATCCTTCCGGGCGCACCATGTCCCCATCGTCTAGAGGCCTAGGACATCGCCCTTTCACGGCGGTAACCGGGGTTCGAATCCCCGTGGGGACGCCAATTCCTGCTTTTCGTTTCATGCCTCACGAAACGGAGGGCTATTTTCCTGTTTTTGTCCCCATCGTCTAGAGGCCTAGGACATCGCCCTTTCACGGCGGTAACCGGGGTTCGAATCCCCGTGGGGACGCCAATTACTTTCAGATATTGATGATTGAACACCCTCCTTCCGGTTGGTGTTTTTTTATATATATAAGCTTGCGCTCTTATATGTGAGATTCGACACGATTCCTGCCCAGGCGCTTAGCCAGATAGACGGCTTTATCCGCTACGGCGATCAACTCGATCAACTGGCTCGCCTCTTTCGGGTAGTGGGCGATGCCAATACTCGCGGTGACACACTCGCCTTTAAGACCAGGTAGCCATTCCCTGTTCACAAATGCTTGCCGAATCTTCTCGGCCCTTTCTCTTGCTTCTGCCAGAGAGGTTCCAAGCAAAGCAGCAAGAAATTCTTCTCCGCCCCAGCGAAAAGCCACCGCATCCTCAGGGAGGGACTTGAGTATGAGAGAACCTGCGATGCGAAGCACCTCATCACCTTCGAGGTGCCCATACAGGTCATTGATTCGTTTGAAAAAGTCCAAGTCAATAACAAGCAAGGACAATTCGACTTTGGCATTGGATTGCTGCTTTACCGTTTTGTTGAATGTCTCAAGCAATGAGGGTGTACAAATAACTGTGTAACTGGTTATCTGCGACTAACGAGAAGGAGGAGAACCAATGACCATTACCCAGAAGAAGACCGATGCCCTGCTCGACGAGCTTCTGAAAGGCTGCCGCACGCCGC
>JAJYPA010000010.1 GCA_021795795.1 Pseudomonadota bacterium
TGGAAGTCCAAGGGTGGAGCGCAGGAGGCCCACGAGGCCATCCGTCCGACCAGGCCGATGGTGCGTCAGGCGGGGGAGAACGAGCTGGAGCAGGCTTTGTACGATCTGATCCGAAAGCGGGCGCTGGCCTCCCAGATGCCGGACGCGATCTATCAGCAGACTTCCTGCACGCTGGACGGCGGCATGTTCCAGGGACGGCCTGCTGTGTTCCGGGCCGTGGGCTCGGTGCTGAAGGATCCCGGTTGGATGGCGCTCTATCGGGAAACGGCGGAAGACGACGGTAGCGCAGAGAATCCGGCGGCGAATCCGGTACCCAAGCTTGCCGTGGGCGATGCCGTCCGGGCTGCGCGCGGGGAATGCCTGTCCAAGACCACCAAGGCGCCGCCGCGCTACACCGAATCCACGCTCATCAAGGCGCTGGAAGATCATGGTGTCGGGCGGCCGTCCACCTACGCGAGCATTCTGAAGAATCTGTTCGCCAGGGAGTATATCCACAGAAAAGGTAAGTCGCCGGCGCTGTACGCTACCGACCTGGGAGAAAATATAGTTGAGGCCTTGTCCGTCTTTGATTTTTCCAATGTGGATTACACCAGGGAGGTCGAGGCGGATCTGGATCGGATCACCGAAGGCCAGATGCGGCCCCGGGATTTGCTGGCCAAGTCGTTCGCCGATATTCAACGGATTCTGGACACCATGCCGGCGCAGGCCCAAGGCCGTCCTTGTCCGGTGGAAGGCTGCGACGGCACGGTGCGCCGACTGGAGAGCAAACGAAAGCCTGGTGTGTTTTTCTGGATGTGCAGCAATCGGGATGCGCATCCATTGCTCCAAGATGTCGATGGTAACCCAGGGGCGCCCTTTGCCGAGCGGGTGGAGACGGGAGATGGTCCGGCATGCCCCGAATGTGGTGTGGCCACTAGCCGACAGGAAAGCAGGAATGGACATGGGTATTTCCGTTGTGGAAAAGGGCACGGCTCCTGGTGGGATGACAAGGGGGCCCTGGGCAAGAAATGGGAAGACCGGGCACCGGCACGAGGTGCCGCTTCAGGCCCGGCTAAGAAAAACTCTGGACCAAAGGGGTCGCCTGCCAAAAAACCGGCTAAAGGGTCTCGGGTCAAGGCCCGTTCGACAATTATGGATTAGCGGATGCGATGAAACGGCATTTTTCTGATAATTTTTATGCGCAGGTTTTGTGGGTCATGGCACGAAAGACCGTGCTTTCCAATGTGATGTTGATTATTTATGGCGTAATGTTTGCCGTGGTATTGGCATATGGTGTTGGCTCTACTATTTGTTATTTCGATCCGTTTTTGATACGGGATCTGCGCCAATCGCCTAACCTTTACGCGTTTTTGGGCGGTCACAAAAAGCACCATACTGGTATTAAAGTTGGCATGGGAATAGGCGTTGAAATGGCATTTGTCGGGATTGTGGGAGTTATCGCTTTGCTGCGAGACCTGTACGAAAACGCCAGGATGGAGGTTTTGCAAAAGATGGAGCACAACGAAAAGGCAAGGCGGATCGGATTGAGATGAGAAATCAAATAGAAATACCAATCCATCGAGAAATATCCAAGCGGCAGGACGTTCCCTGCGGAGATTGCCGTCTTTGCTGCAAAAACATGCTGATCGTCGTGTCTCCCAGCATGGGGGATGATGTCGCTCAGTTCGAGGCCGCCCCCATGCCGGAGATGCCCGGATTTTTCAGGATTCCCGAGCGGGAAAACGGCGACTGTTACTATCTGGGCAGCAACGGTTGCACGATACACGATCACGCGCCGGCCATGTGCCAGTTCTTTTCCTGCATTGGCGCCGTGCGTGGGTTGACGCCCAAGAAAGCTGCGGAAGGGATCGCCAACAACCGTCTGGCGCCGGCGGTGCTGAAGCGTGGCAGGGAATTGTTGCGGGAGCAAGTAGCGTCTCTGTCGAAGAAGCGGAGGGCTGGTTAGGTGTGTAAATTTCATGGCGTCTTAAAGAACTATCACGCAAGGCTTTGGTTAATCATGGCCAGGAAAGCGTTGCTCAATGACAAGGTGGTTCCAATTTATATAATGGGTCTGATGATATTGGCGGCCTATGGGGTTGGATCAGTTCTTTTCATGCTTAATGTGGTCACCATTTCTCGTCCGGAAAATTTTGTGTCTTTGATAGCTCTGAGGTTTTATTTGGGATTTGCGGTTTTCTCTGGCGCTGGATTTTTGTTTTTCTTGGGCCTATGGCTACGCGATTTTTGTCACGCCGCAAAGACCAAGGCATGGAAAGGCGCTGATTTTGATAAGGACGTTCACTGATGCGCGGTATTGGTTTTCTTTCCCGTTTCGGCAGTAGCATCGCCGCCTTGTTCTCGGCTGGGGCCGGGGCGTGCGCCGGCGGCGTGTGCGCGGTGGGGGCCCAGGCCGGAGCCAGTCTGCTGAGTGCTGGTGCTTCCGGCGGCCTGGCGGGCATGGCGGCGGCTTCCGGCGCGCCGATTTTCGATCTTGCACCGACAGTCGCGCCATCGGCAACTTTGCCCTGGTGGATCAAGATCGCCGTGGTCGTGTTGATCGGGTCCATCGCCTATACCGCAGCATCGTTGCGGGACACCTCGCGCCTGGCTGTTTTGGCCACTCTGGGCGGCATCCTGGTGGTCATCGCCGAAATGCGCTGGTTGCCCGGGGGAAACCTTGTGGAGTATTCGGCCATGGCGACGGGAATGGTCCCGTTGCTGTTCGCTCCCTTGCTGGCACGCGTTGATCTGCCCAAATTCATTCGCTGGGAGTTGCGTTTGCTGGTGGGGATCCTGGCGCTGATGGCGATTGCCATGGCGTTTGGTTTGCAGATAGCAAAAGGTTGGCAGCCCTGCCCGCTTTGCTGGTTGGATCGTGGGGCCTTGTTGGGTATCGCGGTCGGAGCGTTGGGTGGTTTCGACCGATTGTTGCTGATCAGCTTGACGGGTGGGCTGGCGGGATCCTTGGCCCAGATTGTCGAGATGCAACATGCATCGACAACCCTATCGCATGTTTGCACCCTGATCAGCGCCGGCGGCCCGAGCTGCGGTGTTGCCGGATCGCAGGTGCTTTGGTTCGCGCCCATCGGCATCGAAACGGCGGGGCTGTTCGTGCTGCTCTGGGCAATGTCGTTCTGGCTGCTGCGGCCTTTGTTGCTGGGGAGAACCTGTTGAGTTCGCCTTGGTTGATTATTCTGCTGACGGGGATCGTCCTGCTGCCAGTTATTGCGCTTGGTCTGGTGCTGGTATTTTCGATCAGTGTTTTTGCCTGGCAGGGCATCAAAGACCGCGTTCAGGCGGGAGAGGGTGAGGCGAATGAGGAAGAATAGCCACAGCATTCTGCTGGCGTTGCTGATGGCCATGTCGGTACCGGTGACGGCCCATGCGGGCGATTTCCTGACCAGAGTGCAGAACCAAGGCACGTCTTTTCTGATCGGAAGGGCCGGCCCGGTGTTCACCGATTTCGTGGATCCGGATTGTCCCTACTGCCACCAGGAGTTTCGCGAGCTTCAGCCATTGCTGCTGTCTGGCAAGCTGAGATTGCGGATCGTGCCCGTAGCGGTTCTGGATGCCGGCAGCATGCCCAGGGCGGCGACCTTGTTGGAATCACGGCATCCTGGGGAGAGGTTTCTCCAGGCGGAGGCGGGTTTTCACGATGGGCACCTGGCGGTGCCGCGCATGCAAAACGTGCCGCCGGCCATAGCCGCCGCTGTCGAACGCAACAACCAATTGTTGGGGGATGTTGATCCTTATGGCGAGGTGCCGGCGATTCTTTTCGAAGATCGTGCCGCTGGCAAGGTCGCCAGCATCATCGGCGCGCAACCCATTGCCGTTATTCAGCGGGCGCTGATGGCGGCGCAATAGGATTTGTTTTCACAAAGGAGGTGAGTAATGCAAAACAATCGTCGTTCCATTGGGGTTTTTGGTGTGGTTGCCATTCTATGTACCATGGGTACAGGGAGTGCTTTCGCTGGAAAGCCGGCAAGCGATGCGAAGATTGGATCTGGCATGCCTCCCAGCGTTTTCGCCAACCTGCTTATCCCATGGCACCACGCAAATAACAAGGAGTGCAAAGCACGGCTTGCCCTGATTTCTTATGCCAAGCTTGATCAGTTTTTACACAATAAAAACCACGTTGTACCCGTTCCTTTGGTCAATAAATACGGCGAATACTTGGGGCCAGGAATGTACGAATGGGGTGGAATAGTGACCCAGGGACACTGCAAGTACAGCGCCGTGGTTCCCGCTGTTCCGGCTTATACAAAGTGGAGTGGAGTTGGGCATGCAGCAAAGAGGTAAAATGGCAAATGGTTTTTGAAGTCCAGCAAGACGACCCAGAAGTTATTTTCCGAAGCTTGGCAAAGGAAATAGGGCAGTGTGGCCAGCACTACGAAATATGGGAGCCCAGGATGATCACGGCGATATCCCAATATGTCCATACAGCAAATCCTTCGCCACTGATCAGGACGGCACTTTGGGGGAAAATGGGGTATGGGCCTGATGGCCCGAGTGTGGAAGAGCTTGCAGAGACAAGGAAGCAAGAGGCAGAGGCCTGGGAAGAAATTCGCAGGAATACAACGTAAATCGAAAGGAGAAGCGTAATGGAAATCAGCAAAAAAGCGCGTGAAGCCATTGAGGATATCATCAACCGCCGGGCGAAAATCGCGTCTATGCAGGAGCAACTGAAGGAAGACGTCAAGGCGGTCGCTGAGCATTTGGACATCAAGCCCGGCAAGCTGAACAAGATCATCGGGCTGGTGGAGAAGGAACGACAGTCGGGTGAGGTCGTTGAGGAGGAGCGCGACACGCTGGATACGGTCGAGTCCCTGGTTGGGGAACGGGAGTAAGCCATGGAATATCTTCAGCACTGGTTGACGGTTTTTTGGTTTATTCCGGCGATTTCTTTCTTTGCGGGGGTAGTGTTTGCGTTGGTGACTATTCGTTCCTCGAAAAGGAATCCATGAGACCTCGCCTCGCCTATTCCGCCCCGATGCGGCTGGTCTCCGAAAAGGAATCCGCTCGCCCGCCCCAGGAACCGGGGATCACCCTGGTTCTTGGATCTGGTGGGGCGCGTGGACTGGCGCACATTGGCGTTCTGCAGGCGCTGAAGGAAATCAGGGTGCCGGTGCGCGCGGTGGTGGGTTGTTCCATCGGCGCGCAGATCGGGGCGCTCTATTGTGCGGGGACATCACCGGAGGCGCTGGCGGACACCGCGCGGCGAATAGATTTTTCCACGGTACTCAAACTGTTCACGCCCTTTCCATTTGGCGCAGGACTGGTCCCGGATCGGGGAGTACGAAAATTTCTTCAGGGTGGATTGCAACGAGAATCCATCCAGGATCTCGCTGTGCCGTTTGCGGCGGTCGCTACGGATTTGCAAGATGGAACGGAGGTAGTGCTGGACTCCGGCCTCGCCTGGTCGGCGGTGCGGGCCAGCATCTCCATGCCCGGCATCATGGCGCCGCACGCGCATGAGGGGCGGCGGCACCTGGCGGACGGAGCGCTGATCAATCCTCTTCCCGTGTCTGTTGCCAGATCCCGGTATCCATGGCCGGTGGTCGCGGTACAAGCCCAGCTATCACCCCGGCTGCGGCCGGAGATCGGCGGGCGGTTTCGTCGGCCATTCGGCTGGTTCCAGGTGGCGCGGTTGGCCAACGAGACGGCTCTTTGGGAGTTGGGACAGGCGAGGTTGCGGGAGTGTCCACCGGACGTGCTGGTGGAGCCGGCGGTGCAGGAACACGGCTGCTTTAGTTATCATCGGGCCACGGAGCTGATCCGGGTTGGGTACGACGCGGCGATGCGCCACGCGCAAGCCATTCGACATTTCGCGCTGCAGAGAGGAATTATCTAGTGACCCAACAAACGGCTTTTCTCCACGCCCTGCATACAGACCCCTGGGCCTTTCCCTTCGCGGTGCTTTTCGTGCTCTTGCTGTTCGACTTGTCCATGCTGGCCCACGAGCTGGGGCACGCTTGGGCAATACGAAAGCTACTGGGAGACGACGCGCTTCTGGAGGTCAAGGCGGGCATCGGGGTGTTTTACCGGCGGGGCAGGTTGTCCCTGGGCATTTTGCCGATATGGGGCTACGCGCGGTTCACCGAATCCATGGCAAGTCCGATGCAGTGGCGGATCATTTTTCTGGCGGGGCCAGTGGCATCGGTGTTCATGGGCGGCGTATTCAGCACCCTGGCGATGCTGCCTATTCCCGATAACTGGGTGCAGGCCTTCATAATCATGGGGATTGCCAACTACGCGCTGGCGGCGGTCAATCTTATTCCGATTCCGCCTCTGGACGGCTGGAAGATCGTCGAAAGCTATCTGCCGGCGTTCGGCATTCAACTAAAGCCTGCACAGCGGGCATTGCTGTACCGGTGGGGCATGGTGTTTATCATCGTAGTCAGTGCTCTGTTTCTGCTGGAAAATGGGGTTTATCACGGGTAAAAGGAGCTTTAATACGACGAGCGCGGCAAGGTGTTGAAGGGGCCGGGCTATTGGAAGCCAGAACCTGCCATAAAGCGGTATTTGTCTCAACTGAAGAGGAGTGCGTAACGATGTTCGGATTTGGAGAGAATCAGCAGCCTGCGATGCAGGCGCAGTGTCCCTGTTGCCAGGCACAGATGCAGGATATGGGGACCCACGGCATTCGCATGGGTGGTTTGACCGGGATGCTGGGCGCCGGCGCCGCCATGTTGGGCGGACAACTGGCCAGCGACGGGGAGGAGGCCTTCGAGAAAAAGATGGTCGTGCAGGTGCTTGTCTGCCCGCAGTGCCACGAAACCTCGCTCAAATACATCAAGGGGCTTTGATTTGGATTGGACAAAAACGGTTCACGCGCCGCAATACGGCGTGCGGCGTCCGCGAAACCAGGAGCCGGCCAACCAGCCGGAGTCATTATGCTGCGGCAGTGAGGATGCTTGCCCGGTTACCAGTGAGCACATGGGCCGGTTCCATTATCCGCGCGATCTGGATTTGCCCGTGGAGCCAGCCCAGCAGCGTATTGTTCCCAGTCGGTCGCCGGTCAAGGTGGAAATCCGGAAGTCCCGGAAAATACCAATCCAGATACCCAGCCCAACCTAAAGGAAACCCTCATGCTTTTCACTGAACCCTATGTCGGCCCCGCACCCATCGTTCAGGTGATCTCCAGCGCTCGCCGCGAGGTCAGCCTGAACGTGTACTACCTGTCCAGCAAGCCTATTCTGAATGCGCTGCGGGCAGCTCATTCGCGCGGTGTGACGGTACGGGTGATTATCGACGAGCATCCCTATGGCATGAAGCCCTGGATGATTCAGAAAGAGGTTCGTGCCGTGCAGGCCACGGGCGCCGCATTGCACTGGGCGCCACCACGCTTTGAAGCGTCACAGGGATGGTACGTCTTCGACCATGCCAAGTATGTGTGCGATACCCACGAATGCGAGATTGGTACGGCCAACTACGATTGGTCCGCCTTTCATCGCAACCGGGAGTACCTGGATGTGACCAGAAACCCCAACATCGTTCGGGCGGCCAATGCGGTATTCGCGGCTGACTGGACCAATCAGCGGGCCCCTGCCTGGACGCATCGGGTACTGGTTCTGTCGCCCGGCACGTCGGTTGGACAAATGCTGGCCGTCATCAACCAGCCTGGCACCGTGGAGATCGAGAGCGAAGAGATGGGCAATGATCGGGAAATGCTCGACGCCATTGCCGCCAAGGGCGCGCAGGCCTGGGTGATCCTTCCGGCCAGCATCAGTGGGCAGGATAAGCGCAACGTGGCTTATCTGGTGCAGCATGGAGTCCATGTGCGCCTGATGCCGAAGCGTCCCATATACATGCATGCCAAGGCCGAGATTTCGAGCCATTACGCCTTCGTGGGGAGCGAAAACTACAGCGCTTCTTCATTGGAGGCGAATCGGGAAATGGGGCTGATCCTGAACAACCCTATGGACATTTCCATGTTGCAAGCGCAATTTGCGCGGGACTGGAAAGCGGCGGGTGCGGCATGAGGCGCACGCATATTTTGTGGCTGCTTTTGGGATTGCCGGGCCTAGCCGTGGCGCAGGTGCCGGCCCTTGCCCCGGCCAGCGTCAATTTTCATGTGGCGACACATTACCGGGTACCCAGGACGGTGCTGCATGCCGATCTGCAGGCGGAGGCATCGGGGAAAAACCCGGCAAAGCTGGCCGCCGTGGTCAATCAGGACGTGGCCTGGGCAAAAGCCCGGCTGCAGTCGGTGCCCGGGATTACCTGGCGTAGCGCCGGGTACCAGACGCAGGCGACGGGTCCGACTGGCGCGGGTTGGATGGTACGGGAAAATTTGGACGTGCAAAGTCCGGATCCGGCCGCGTTGCTCCCCTTGTTGGGTACGCTGCAATCCCGGCTGCGCCTGGTCGGGATGCAGTATGCAGCGCGTCCTGCCGCCGTACACAAGGCGCTGAGAGCGGCCGAGCTGCGGGGGCTGCGCCGGTACCGGAAAGAAGCGCAGCAGAATTGCGCGGTGCTGGGTTACAAGGAGGTGCGTCTGGGACAGGTCTTCATCAACACGAGTATCGTTCCGTTGGCGCGGCCTATGCCGGTCATGGCGCTGTCCGCCCGGGTCGTCCCTGGGCCGGTAGTAGGCCAAGGCGGGACGGAAAGGGGCAGGGTGGTGGTTGGGGGAAATGTGTATTGCGAGAGGTGATGTGTGATGCGACAGTTGCCGTTCGATTCTGGAAATTTCTTTGTGCCGGCCTGCGAGCGTTGGAAACAGGAAGCGCTGAACGATCAGGGCTCGGAATATTTGGGGGACATGCTCCGGATACGCACACTGGTGCAGGATGGGCGCTCTCCGCAGGCCATTCTGCGGTTTTTTGGTCTCCCGGATCATGGGCACCCGGATCGTCTTTTCGATATTCTCGGGGACGCGCAGTTGCAGGTCTTCACGGAGATGTTGGCGCTCACCGGGGAGGAGTATCGCATCGACTGGTCCCGGCGCGATGGGGCATTTTGTCTCTGGTACCGGGATCGGGACCATCGGCGGGATGCGACGCGGGATCTCATGTTTGTGCGCGCCAACACCAAGGTGCTGTCCACTGGGGCAGAGATACGCAATAGCCCGGTGCATGGGTTTGGGCTTTTTGCCGTAAAAAGATGGTATATTAATGATGTTTTTGTCGAAAGCATGGGCGGGCAGGTGCTTTCCCACGACGAGTACGAGCTGCTGCAAGCCCGGTTGGCCCCCGGCCTGGGCCGCATGCGCAGGTTCTTCTTTATGGAATGGAACGCGCTGCCGGGAGACCGGTTGCTTGCCAGGCCTTTCCGCACCCAGTACAGTTACATTAACCACTCGACGGAACCCAATGTTCGTATTGAGCCATTGCTTTGCGGGGGACTGTCTCTGGTGATCAGCAGGGATATCGATTTGGAGGAGGAATTCTTCCTGGATTACCGGCTGGAGCCGTTGCCGCGCGGCTATTTCGAGTCCCCGTATTCCGGGTATTTGGTGCCGGCCGCCGTGCGGTGAGGCGGTGGCCTTTTGGGGGCAACCTAGTGTTTTCCGCCGTGAGGCCATTCGTTCTCGCGGCGGCCCGTCCTTAGCTCGGCGGGAAGGTAAAAGTCTTCCTTTTGGGATAGCTTTCCAGGATGGTTTTCACCGATTCCTGCCAGGATTCCATGTATGGCCAGGAACTCCAGGGCCGGCCATCCAGCATCCAGATGTCGATTTTCTGCATCTCCGGGTGGCGGACGACGCGGCCCAGCCCCTGGCGCAGCATCATCAGGGATTCGTTGATGATGGGGCGCACGCTGGTTTTTTCGATGCGCTTCAGCATGGACAAACTGCGATTCAGGCCGACCGGCGCGCAAGACAGGATGAGCGTGGACAGCAGTCGGTCCTTGTCATGGGCGACGGTTTTGTCGGTCAGATCAATGCCGGTCCATGCCGCGCCGGCCGCGATCAGGATGGGCTGGATCCCTTTGGCGTAGAGCGCCCGATATTGTTGTTCGGCGGATGCGAAACGATTCTTTTCACTCTGAATCACGATGCGCTCCGCAGGTATGCCAAGTTCTACCAGGTGCTGCCCGATGGTTGCGGCATGGGAGAACGCCACCGTGAGAATGACGGTTCCACCGTGTTTCTTCTTGCGCAGGATCGCGGCGATGCTCAATGCAAGGCTGTAGAGCCACAAATCCACATCGCTTTTCTCCGTTTTGCCGGTTGGCCGCGTTAAAATGAATGCCGCCTTGTCATCCGGAATATGCAGACGGGGAATGTTACGGACCCATGGCGCCACAATGGGCGGCGGTGTATCCAGGCGAGACAGGGGAAGCGCGAGCACGCTTTTCAGGTAATCGCACTTCATTTGGCCGAAGCGATCGGGAAGATAGAGCGTCGCCGACGCGATGATGGCGCCATGCGTCATATCCTTCCAGATCCTGCCCAGGATACCACCAAGATCCTCGCGTCCGGATAGGATCGAGGGAAAGCGCCTGTCGGGCGAAAATGAGAGATACACGGCACCCGTTTTGCCTTCGATCGCGGTCTTGGCGTCTTCCAATATGGATCTGGCTTTCGCCACTTCCTTTACAACGGAAAGGGCTTTTTTGCTCAAAAGGGCATCCAGACCGGAAAACACCTTCCCCAATTCAGTGTATTCGTTATTCAGGCGCACCAGTTGACTATCGCCAGCGTCGGCGTTGGAAACCTGCTGGATGCATTGTGACACGCCCGCAACGGCCTTGCCGATCACCGAGCCTTTGCCCAGCCCGGAATTTTTCTGCGACAGATAGAGATGGAATCGCAGCATGCGGAGGGAAAGCGCATTGGAATACACGCGCGAGATGTTCTGTTCGAAGAGGTGCCCCTCATCGACAATGAGCATGCCCGGCTGTCCGAACAAGCCCCATTTACGCTGAAAAGCCAGCCCCAGCATGGTGTGCGTGCAGAAAAGGATGCGGCTGTTGCGGGCATATTCCCGCGATTCCACCAGGCGTTCGTCTTCGTCGTCCTCGATGACGAAATCTTGAGGATTCAGGTTGGTGGCCAATGCCTTCAGGTCATGCGTCATGTGGTGCATCTTGGCTGGCGTGCGGGACATGGCGCGAATCAGTGCGGCGTCGTGCATCAGGGGCCCGCCTTGGCTCATCCAGAGCTGTACGGCGGGGTCCTGGTCGCCACTCTTATCCAGGTACTCCTGCAGCTTCCCTGAGGGTAAGGATGGATCCAGGGCAGCAGTGGCCGGGGGACTGGCAAGGAGTAAAGGATGAGAGTCCCTCACAGTAAAGGTGTAGCGAACCATGCTGTCCCCGAGTCATGCGTGGCGTACCATGATGTGCGGCGCGAAGCGTTGACCGGGGCGCGGACAGACCAGCCATTGAGCCGCGAAGGCTCTATTCAGGGTGCCGACGCAGTTGAACTAGCGGAAGTGTTTCCAGGCCGCGAACTCACGCATTCAGGTAACGATTCTCCGTCAAACACCCGAGGTGGCCCAGTGCGTGAAGTGCGCACGCTAGGATCTGTGCGGGGGGCGTCCGGTAACGGGCGTCCCTACCGCGATTCAAGCATCCCCTCAAGCAGGGACTGTCCAGCGCTAATGTTCAGCCACTTCTTCTGCCGCATACAGGGCATTCTGTTTCAAGCAGATACCCGAACCATATGCCCTGGCAATAGCTACACCAATGCCCATGAAAGTTCACTCCGGCCCGTGCGCCCGCAGCCAAGTGGCGGGCCATGGGCGAGTAACCCAACTCACGGAATGGTTTCGTTTCTTGAGACGTCCCCGATCGAAAGGGGACGACCACACATCCAAGGGACTTTTTCTCGCTGTTCATGGGGACAACCTCCCACCTTGCCGCCGCTTGGGCTACGACTCTAATCATAGTAGCCTTATCGTGACGATTCCAGATAATCAGGAAACTTTGACCATCAGGCAATGCTACGATTCTAAAGTCCGTGGCGCGGAGCCTGAACCCGGTGTTTAACGACAATTACCTTGTCCCGCGTGTTGGCGCATTGACTCATCATTTTTGTTACCTATGAGTAGTGACGTTGCCTCATCATAATGTCACCCTCGCAAGCCGAGTGGGGGTGGAGCGTGGAGAGGTGTTTGAGCATGACCACACGGAAGGAATTGGTTGAGGTGCTGGGCAAGAGGTATCGGGAGGGTTCGCGAGCGGAGCGATCAGCGATCCTGGACCAGTTGGTGGAGATCGCGGGCTACCATCGGAAGCCCGCGATCTGATGTTTGCGAGGAGAGAACTCCGGCCTGGTGCGCCGGCGGCGAGCCCGGATTTACGATGAGGCCGTGGAGCAGGCATTGCTGGTATTTTGGGAGACCAGTGATCGCCTTTGCGGCAAGCGCCTTCGGCCCATTCTGCCGACCCTCGTCGAGGCTGCGGAGTGGCATGGGCATCTCAATCTGGATCCTCGTGTGCGGGAACGACTGCTGCAGGTGAGCGCCGCCACCATTGATCGCATTTTGGCGCGGAACCCAGCCCAGGACGGGACTCGCAAGCGGCGTCGAGCGGGCATTGGATCGGCTATCCGCCGCAGCATTCCGGTCCGCACCTTTGCGGATTGGCATAGCCCGGCCCCAGGATTTCTTGAGGTGGACATGGTGGAGCACTGTGGCTCGCGCAAGGTAGATGGGGACTTCGTACATAGCCTCGTACTGACGGACATTGCCACGGGCTGGACCGAGTTGTGTGGCCCTGCCCTGCCGTAGTCAGGATCTGATCTGCAGGCCATTCGGGAAGTGGAACGGGTGCTACCATTCCCCATCTTGGGAATCGACACGGACAACGACAGCGCGTTCATGGGGCAGGCACTGTACCATTACTGCCAGGCTCAGGGGCATCGATCAGACCCGTTCCCGGGCCTACAAGAAGAATGACCAAGCCTGGGTGGAACAGAAAAATGGCGCGATTGTCCGGCGGATAGTGGGCTATGGTCGCCTACGGGGACAGTTGGCTACCCAGCGACTGGCTGGCCTGTATGAGCAGACCCGCTGGTTCATCAACGGCTTTCAGCCCTCTTTCAAGCTGATTTCCAAAACCCGAGAGGGCGCCCGGGTGCGCAAGAAGTACGACAACCCGAAGACCCCGTTGGAGCGGCTGCTGGCGGCTAATATCCTGAGCGAAGAGCATTCTGCGCAGCTTCAAGATCATCATCGGAGCCTGGACCCCATTGCGCTCCTCCAGGACATTCGTGAAGCCCAAAGGCAGCTCGCCGATATGGTGGATCGGGAACCCCCCAGACCTACCGAGATGGCTCAGGATACGAAGACCTTCCTGGGTGCACTGAGGACTGCGTGGAAGCACGCCGAGGTCAGACCAACGCATGAGGTCCGGCCCCATCCTCCCCGCCATTGGCGCACCCGAAAAGATCCCCTGGCAGACATGTGGCCTCGCGTAGAGCTTTGGTTGGAGCAGGAGCCGGAGCTCAGTGCCACCGTCGTGCTGGCGAGGTTGATCGAGGATGAAGCCACCGCAGGGGTGGACAGTGCCCAGCTGCGTACATTGCAGAGAAGGATCAAACAGTGGAGGGCAGTCCAAGTGGACCGCTTGCTTCATAGGCCACGGCCTAGCTCAACCAAAAACCATGGCGAGGCGGAATCCTGCGCCGATGAACCAACTGTTTCCTGGTAACATTTTTATTTGAGGCAACACGTTGGACATGATAATTGACGTCAAGCAACCCGGCATCTTGCACGTTGAGCGCCTTCAAGCCTGAGGGAGAACTATAAAATCACGCTAGGAGGAGATATCGTATCGCTTGATTTTGTTTGCCAAACCGACCCGCGACAGCCCAAGGTATTCTGCCGCTCTGCTCTGGTTACCCTGAAAGCGGCTTAGCGCGGCGGAAACCAACGCTTTCTCCAGAGATTCTACCTGCTCTTTCAGTGATCCAGACAATTCTGATGTCGAGATAAATGTGTTATTCTCGATATTGTTGCGGATTGCCGCAGATAGTTGCTGAGGTCCGACGGGCTCACCACTGGGCATTAAGGCAACCGCTCTCCGCACCTCATTCTCCAGCTCACGAACATTTCCTGGGAACGAGTAATTCTGCAGTAACTCTTGAGTAGATTTTTCGAAACAGACAAATTTCTTTCCCATGGATGCTGCAAACGATTGCGCAAAATGCTGACCCAGCATCAGAATATCCTCAGGCCTTTCGCGAAGTGGAGGAATCCTAATTTCTATTCCTTTGAGCCGATAGTAGAGATCCATGCGAAATTTCCCTTGGTTCACCAAGTTTTCCAAGGAAACATTTGTGACGGCGATCACGCGCACGTCTGCTTTGTGGATTCTATCGCTCCCTACAGGCTTGATTTCACCCGACTGTAAAAAGCGGAGGAGACTTCCTTGCAGTTGCTCTGTCATGTCTTCGATTTCGTCGAGCAAAACTGTTCCACCATCCGCAGCAGAAAATAGCCCGAGGCGATCACTGATTGCGCCGGTGAACGCGCCGCGGCGATGTCCAAACAGTTCTGAGTGTAGCAATTCCGGGGGTATAGAACCGCAGTTTTCGGCTAGAAAAGCCTGGTTCTGGCGCCTACTGTGGTAGTGTATGCCGCGTGCAAGTAATTCTTTTCCTGTTCCGGTCTCGCCGTATATTAACACCGGAAGCTCTGTAGCAGCCGCCTGCTTGGCGAGGTTGCAAACGTCGGCCATGGCCCGACTGCAGTAGAATAGATCGCTGAATTTGCTCTGCGGTAAACTATCGGTACTTTCCGGTATTTGCAAACTTCCGGATTTGAGCAATAGTTCGTGGCTTGTATGGCGGTAAGAGCTTGCCAGTTCATTGTATTCTACAGCACGTTTCAAACTAATGGCTACGAGATCTGGAATGAGCGGTTTACGGAGGTATTCGTAAACCGCCGCCACATAGAGCGCGTCATTGATGGAGCGGGAATCAGTAGCTAACCCACACAAAAATCTCAAGGTCGCAGGCTGCTTCGTGCGTAGCGCAAACAGACACTCGCTTCCAGGCATGTCGGGCAGCTGTTCGTCGCAGATGACCGCATCGATGTGTTGGGTCGCAACGATGTTCAGAGCAGACGCCGCATCGTTGGCTATGAGGCACTCGTAATGCGCTGATAGTGGCAGCGATAGATTACGCGCCTCCTGGTCGTCTGGGAAAACCAGTAATAGGACAGGAGCAAGAGGACTATTAGGAACCATGGCCACGCAATATGTAAAGGTAGTTTGCACAGAGTATAGCAACTTTCTTGTCTGCCCCACAAGAACATGCCGTTCGCTCCCCCCATGAATCAATAAATACAATAAGTTATATTTTGGCATCCTTCTTGCTGAGTGATTACCGCAGACCAATAGTGGTGAATGCATCGTAAGGAGGACTTCCCCATGGCAAACCTTCTCTGGCTTCAGGGTGGTGCCTGTTCTGGAAACACCATGTCGTTTTTGAACGCTGAGGAACCAAGTGCTTGTGACTTGGTCACGGACTTCGGCATCAACGTACTCTGGCAACCGTCGCTTGGCCTGGAACTGGGCGACAACGTGCAGAAGATCCTGCGCGACTGTGTCTCTGGGGCCATTCCGCTCGACATTTTTGTATTCGAGGGCACGGTCGTCAATGCGCCCAACGGCACGGGTACCTGGAATCGCTTTGCGGGTCGGCCCATGAAAGAGTGGGTGAAGGAGCTCGCCGGAGCCGCACAATATGTGGTAGCGCTCGGGGATTGTGCAACCTGGGGCGGTATTCCTGCTACGGCACCGAACCCCAGCGATTCCCAGGGGTTACAGTTCTTGAAGAAAGCACATGGCGGCTTCCTGGGCGTGAACTACCGTAGCAAGGCAGGGTTGCCGGTCATCAATATTCCCGGGTGCCCGGCCCACCCCGACTGGGTGACACAGGTATTGGTTGCGGTAGCCACAGGCCGTGCCGGAGAGTTGGCTCTCGACGATCTGCAGCGGCCCAAGACCTTCTTCAAAAGTTTTACCCAGACGGGCTGTACCCGGAACATGCATTTTGCTTACAAGGTCTCTGCGACGGAGTTCGGGCAGCGCAAAGGTTGTCTGTTCTATGACCTGGGGTGTCGCGGCCCGATGACCCATTCTCCATGCAATCGTATCCTCTGGAATCGTCAGTCATCCAAGACGCGGGCTGGCATGCCCTGTCTGGGATGCACGGAGCCAGAGTTCCCCTTCTTCGATCTGGCGCCCGGTTCCGTGTTCAAGACCCAGACGGTCATGGGGGTACCGAAGGACCTCCCAGCCGGCGTCGACAAAGGTGCCTATATCAAGCTTACCGCCGCAGCCAAGAGTGCGTCACCTGCTTGGGCTGAGCAAGATATTTTCGTGGTTTGATCTATTTTAGGAGAGCGCAATCATGGCAACAGCCGTTCAGACTTTGGATATTAGTCCAGTTGGCCGGGTAGAGGGGGATCTGGATGTCCGGGTGGACATCCGTGATGGTGTCGTCGTCGAAGCCTATACCCAAGCCGAGCTTTTCCGAGGGTTCGAAGTGATCTTGCGTGACAAGGATCCACAGGCAGGCTTGGTGGTAACGCCACGTGCTTGCGGAATCTGTGGTGCTTCCCACCTGACGTGCGCAGCTTGGGCACTGGATACTGCATGGAAAACACAGGTTCCCCGCAACGCTATTCTGGCGCGCAACATTGGCCAGTTGTCCGAGAGCCTGCAGAGTCTTCCGCGTCATCACTATGGTCTATTCATGATCGACGCTGTGAATGAAAACTACCGGCATAGCAAATATTATGAGGAGGCGGTCAAACGCTATTCACCATTCACCGGCAAGAACTACGAAATTGGCGTGACCATCTCTGGAAAGCCCGTGGAAATTTATGCCTTGTTCGGTGGACAATGGCCGCACTCGAGTTATATGGTCCCGGGTGGGGTCATGTGCGCTCCGACACTTTCGGACATTACCCGGTCCTGGTCCATCCTCGAGTATATCCGAACTAATTGGCTGGAGCCGGTCTGGCTTGGGTGTTCCATGGAGCGCTATGAGGAAATCAAATCCTATGACGACTTCATGGCCTGGCTCGACGAGCGGCCCGAGCACGCAAACTCCGATCTGGGGATGTACTACCGTATTGGCGAGGACATTGGCTTGACGAAGTTTGGGGCTGGGCTGGGTAAGTACATCACTTGGGGCTATCTGCCCGACGAGGATCGTTATCAACGTCCGACGATCGAGACGCGCCAGCAATCGGTGTATGCGAAGGCCGGAGTTTATGATGCCAAAGCCGACAAATTCTATCCTGTAGAACAGGGGGTTACCCGCGAATCTACCACCCACGGTTGGTACGACGAAGGCTCCGAACCAGTGCATCCATTCAATCGCACAACGCGCCCGATGCAGGCAAATAACCGGGATTTCAATGGGGCGTACACTTGGTGTACCGAGGTGGCCCATGAGCAGTTGGGTCGCCTTGAGGCTGGTCCGCTATCGCGGGAGCTGATTGCCGGCAGCAATCTTGGGGAGTCTTGGCAGCATTCGGATCCCTTGGTGCTCGACATGTACAAGAAGATGGGGCCCAGCCTGTGGCTCCGGCACTTCGCTAGAATGCACGAGGCGTGCAAAATCTATCGCCGCATTGAGCACTGTCTGCGGGAGTTCCGCCTCGACGAGCCTTTCTATATCAAGCCCAAGGAGCAGGACGGTCAGGGCTGGGGCGCGACCGAGGCGATTCGGGGAGCGCTTGCCCATTGGATCGAGATCAAGGGTGGCAAAATCAGCAACTATCAGATCATTGCCCCAACGACCTGGAATGTGGGTCCACACGATGCTCGTGGCGAGCGGGGACCAATCGAGGAAGCCTTGATCGGAACCCCGATCCACAACCCTGCGGATCCTGTCGAGGTGGGCCACGTTGCCCGTTCCTTCGATTCCTGCCTGGTTTGCACCGTGCACGCCCACGACGCCAAGACCGGCAAGGAGTTGGCGCGATTCCGGACAGCGTGAACGGAACCCTCCTACTCAGGATATACTCCCCCAACCCCCTTTGCAGGTTGGGGGTGTTCAAGAATCCGGCGAAAGGACAGGGACCATGAAAGACGATTTTCAACGAGAGGAGCAGACCCGGGCAGAAATAGCGCGGCTGCTGAAGTCAGGTCTGAAGACAGAAACGGCACCATTCCCGGAAGACAGCACGGCTTTTTCGGCCATATTGCAACGCATCCGCGACGATGCGGGCGACGATCTCGAGAAAAAGCTGATCATCGGTGGATTCACAGACTATCCTATGGGTGAGGATAAACAGCGTTGTCAGGAATGCATGTACTATCTGGTGCATCGGCGCTGGTGCGACTTACCGGAACTGGATGTGCCGGTGGAGCCAGATTGGTGGTGCAGGCTTTGGCGAATCTGAGGGAATTCCCCAAGACGTTTAAGGTGTGTAGATAACGGGGGAGGAGGTCACCATGGACGAGACCGCGATGAGCGAAGACGCGTGGAAGGAGGATGATCGGCTGCGGCAGCACATCGCCGATCTCTTGCGGGCGGGTCTGGCGACAGAGTTTGAGCCCAGGGCTTATGACTCGGAAACGGTTCAGAAGGTCGTAGCAGAACTGCAAGGGCTACCTAGCGACGATCTGCAGGGCAGGCTCGAAAAAGCCGGCTTCATGATTACATCATATCGTAGCTCAGAGGGTGTGGAAGAATCCTGCGAAACCTGCATGTATTATCTTTCGCATCGGCGTTTCTGCCAGTTACCGGAATTGATGCTGCCCGTTGAGCCAGAATGGTCCTGTCGTTTATGGAGAATATGAAACGCAGGTTGGTTATCGGTTGCGGCAATCTGTTTCGTCGTGACGATGGATTAGGTATCCGTGCTATCGAATGGCTGCGTGGCGAGAGCCTTCCGGTCGCTGTCGAACTCTTCGATGCCGGGACGTCCGGCTTGGAAGTCATCTTTCAGGCGCGCGATTGTAGGGAGTTGATCATCATTGATGCCTGCCGCAGTGGGAGCGAGCCGGGATCGGTATTCCGGATTCCGGGATCGGAGGTAGCTCTGCGCCATACGCCCGCGCTCACCTTGCACGACTTCCGTTGGGATCATGCCTTGTATGCGGGCAGCCGCTTGTTCGGAGAGGAGTTCCCCCAAAGCGTCACGGTGTTTCTGGTGGAGGGAAGCGACTTCGGTTTTGGGGATGGCTTGAGCGCCGAAGTCACGCGGGCGCTCCCCAAGATGGTGGAGCAAGTTCTTGAGCTTCTGAGAGAGTCGCGGGAGACGGATGATGGACGCCTCAGCCAATGAGGGGCTTGAACTTCACCTGCGCCAGGGGTTTCTCCACGTTCCCGGTGAGGCGCATCGGCGTTACCTCGGGGAATGCGCTGTTGTTGCCTTCCTTTGGTCCGATCCCTGGATCGAATGTATTCCTTTGCATAACGCCGCAGTGGGCGGATTTCTGCTGAAAATGCGCACACCTGCCGGTGACCGAGTGGTCGATCTGCGAGGGTTCCTGCGGGAACACGACCTTGATGATATGACCAACCGTCTGCTGTCTTTCTCCCGGGACGACCGCCATGCGGCTTGGCGTGCGTTATGGATCAAAGCAGAGAGCCTCGAGGCCGGTTCATAGAAAACTTAATTGTCATAATCTGCAATCTTTCTTGACAAACGACTTTCCTCCGTCTACACTCATTTATCAGAGACTCATGTGAATGTTTTCTTCTGAATCGAGGGCATCATGCCTGAAACACGCGCAACCACTGACTTTAACGCCGCTATCCGCACGGCACGGGATCCGGAAATCCCCGCAGGGGAACGTGCCGAGATGCTGATGGAAATCGCTCTCGGTCTACAACGAAAGCCGCGTGAACCTGCCGATCTTGAATATGCTGAGCAATTATACAAAGAAGCTTTGCAGGTCTGTCCAAATGAAGACCGTCTCCTCTATGGACGTCTTCTCGCGGGTCTGGGCACGGCCTTGATGGCCATGCCAGGGGGCAACGAATCTTTGCAGCGTGCCCAGGAGTGCTTCCAGTCTGCCGAACCGATCCTTCAGGATCTGGCGATGCGGGAGGAAGTCGCTGAATTGGAGATGAACATCGGTCTGGTTTTGCAGGGCCTGGCGGTGGAAGGTCGAGCGCGCTTCGCCGATGCTGTTCGCCGGTACCACAGCGCCCTCAGGGTTTTCGCTGCAGAAAGTTATCCTCGGGAATTCGCCATCATTCAGAACAACCTCGCGACCGCTTATCTTTCCATGACCATGGGTGAGGAGGCCGGAAAGATGCGGGAGGCGCTCGCGATGCAGGCCTATGAGGCGGCGCTGAAGGTATTGCTCCTGGATGAGCATCCCATCGAGTATGCCATGCTCCAGAACAACTTGGGCAATGCCTTGCAATATGCGAGCAGCGCCCACCCGGAAGAGAATAATCTCCGCGCCTTGCAGTGCTATGAAGAGGCCCTCAAGGTGCGTACACGTGCCGATCGTCCTCTGGAATACGCCAACACCATCAGCAACCTTGCTAACGTATTGAGTAATCTGCCCGACGATCCAGAACATCCGGAGCTCGGTCAGGCGGCCAATCTAGACCGGGCCCGACGTCTTTATGCTGAGGCCGAAGCATTATTTCGAGAGCACGGAGAACAGGAAAAAGCGAGGCTGATAGCAGAAGCACTCAAGGAACTCGACGAGTCTTTTCTTGGCGTAGATCGGGTCCACTGAAGAGAAGGAGGGTTGTTCCGATGTCTATGGTTTCCATGAATATTTCTGGGATGACGGTAGTCTGGGTGGTGATCGGTACCCTGATCGGGATCGTGGCCGGCGCTGTATCGGGCATGCTGATCGGCGGCAAGGCCCTGGGGGATTACAAGCTGGCGGCCATGATGGGCAGCATGTACTCGGCCATGCCGGTGCTGCCCGGAATCGTTCTTGGCGCCATCGTTTTGGCTTTGTGGTAACTGCTGTAAACACCGGAGATCGCGAAAATGTGGGATATGGTTTGGAATTCCGCCGGCTTGTTTTTCAAGGGAAAACTGTTCAAGGACACGCGGAAGGTGTTGCTGCTCTTGGCGGCTAATATCGTCCTTGCCGCAATTTTGACGATAGGCATCTACGCGGCCAGCGCATCCTTTGCTTTGGCTTGTGTTGTCGCTGGGATTGTTTCTGGCGCCTTGCAGCCCCTGCTCTTCGCCAAACTGAAGTACGCCTGATTATGAATATCCAGACTCCGACTCAGGCGGCACCGAAGCTTTCCTCCGAATCGCCCAGAGATTCTCGTCCTGGCGAGCAAGAGGGCGCCCGCGATCTCGAGACGGACCTATCCCAGATTGGCAGCCTCAAAAAAATCCTGGAAGAGTGGGACGAAACCCAAAAGCGCACGGTAAAGACCTTGCAGGATGCGTGGGAAGACGTCTATCGAGAAGGCTTTCGGCGCCTGATCCGTCATCTTCAGAAGGCGCCTGAGGCGGTACCCGCCTTGCGCCGCGCAGTCGAGGATCCCTACCTGTACGCCGTATTGCGTAGCCTGGGCCTGATCAAGGCTTCACTCCAGGAGAGAATCGAGGCGGCGCTGGATGCCGTTCGGCCGGGCCTTGAAGGGCATGGGGGTAATGTAGAACTAGTAGAGGTGCGTCTCCCAGACACGGTCGTTTTGCGCCTCGTGGGCTCCTGCCACGGCTGTCCGTCCTCTTCTCTTACTTTGAGTGAGGGCGTCGAGAAAGCGATCCGCGAAGCGTGCCCAGAAATTGCCCATATCGAAACGGTCAACCGAAACAGTAGCCTCGCGGATGCCTCCTCCAAACCGCAGTACATCAGTCCCTTTGCCATTGGCAGTCGGAGTAATTGGATTTCCCTCTTTCCTTTGAGTGAGATTCCCATCCGGCAGGTGGTTGCCCGTGAGTTCGGTCAGGACTCACTGATTTTCTGGCGCAGCGACGAAGGGACGGTGCACTGTTACCGCAACGCTTGTGGCCATCTGGGAATGCCTTTGGACGATGGAAGCGTCGATGCTGACGGCATACTTACCTGTCCTGCCCACGGATTCCGCTTCCTTTTGGACAGCGGGGATTGCCTGACGGTGCCTGAGGTCCAGCTCGACGTGCGGGCGGTTCGCATTCTCAGTGGAAATGTCCAGGTGCGCAAGGAGGGGTAGAGATGGAACAGACCGTTTCCTTGCGACAGAAACATCTCCCAACGAGATCGGGAGAGAATCACGCGCCCGGGGCTTTTTTGTCGGAGGCGGGGGCGCGGGTCATCCTGGGAGAACAGATTCAACCCAAAGGGGTTGTCCGTGCGGTGCAGCCTGGAGCAGAAACCCTTTTTGGGCCGAGGGGTGCGGCCATGATGGCGGATGGAGCTCTCTGGATCTGTGATACAGGACATCACCGCCTGCTGGGTTGGGAACAGTGCCCTACGGTGAACGGCAAGGGGGCCGACTGGCTCATTGGCCAAAGAGATTTCTCCTTAGAGGGGCGCAACGGGCACGGCGAGGTCGGAGCAGGGACCCTCAACGTGCCGACAGGTATTGCCAGCATCGGATCTGGTATGGCCGTGGCGGATGCTTGGAACCATCGCGTGCTGATCTGGTGGGAGACGCCGCAGCAGAGCCATCAGCCTGCCGATCTGGTTCTGGGGCAGGCCGATTTTTCCGATTCTGAGATCAATCGCGGTAACAATCGGCCTGCGGCCAACACCCTGTACTGGCCTTACGGCGTTCACTGGGATGGCGAGCGGCTCTACGTCGCCGATACCGGAAACAGACGGGTGCTGTGGTGGGAAGGCCTACCTTCTCACAACGGTCAAGCAGCCGACGGGGTCTTGGGTCAGCAGGATTTTCATTGTCGCGATGAGAACGCTGGCACCGGGCCCTCTGCTATGAGTATGCGTTGGCCGCACGCGGTAACGCGGTTCGGCTCGGCGCTGGCAGTCACAGACGCCGGTGACAATCGCGTCTTGATATGGACTCGGCCTTCAGCGGCTAATGGCCAGCCGGCTGACTGCATCCTCGGACAGCGAGACGCCTCCGCCGAGGCCCACAATCAAGGAGAGTATTATCCGACGGCATCCAGCTTCAATATGCCTTACGGTATTACGGCCTTTGACGACCTTCTGGTGGTGGCGGATACCGCCAATAGCAGGCTGTTGGGCTGGCGTTTGCAAGAGATGGGTGATGGTGCGCCGGCGTCGGTTTTAGCCGCACAGCCAGATTTTTGCGCCAAGGGCGATAACCGTTGGGGCGCCCCGCAGCGGGATAGCTTGTGCTGGCCCTACGGCATTGCCGCCGCCGATTCCCACCTCATCGTTGCCGACTCTGGCAACAACCGGGTGTTGCTCTGGGAGCGGAAGCCATGAACACCCTCCTGGTGGATCGGTCACGGGGGGAATGCGTCCGCGTGCGTGGTCTGGTGCAAGGAGTCGGTTTTCGGCCTACCGTCTGGCGTCTAGCCCGAGAATGCGGCTTGACTGGGGACGTCTTGAACGACGGTGAGGGGGTCTTGATCCGTATTTGGGGTGAAGAGGACCAATTCGAGCGTTTCATAGCGTCGCTACTGGAAGAGGTGCCGCCCCTCGCGCGCATCGATCGGATCGAGCGTTGTGCCTGGAATACCGAGGAGGCGCCTGGCGCATTCCATATCGTTGCGAGTGAAAGCGGCGCGGCCCATACCGGTGTGCTCCCGGACGCAGCCAGTTGCGCGGATTGCGTGCGCGAGACTTTGGATCCTTTCAATCGCCGCTATCGTTATCCCTTCACCAATTGCACCCACTGTGGTCCCCGTTTTTCCATCGTCCGAACAATCCCTTACGACCGAGCCAACACTTCCATGGCAGAGTTTCCATTGTGCGAGGACTGTCGATCCGAATATGAGAACCCAGAGGATCGCCGATTCCATGCGCAGCCCGTGGCCTGTTACGCCTGTGGGCCCAAAGCCCGATTACGCCGTCTGGACGGTTTGCCTTTTAGCCTGGATCGCTTTACCCAGTTGGATGACGTAGATGCCGCCGCTAACCTCATTCGTAGTGGTGAGATCGTGCTTATAAAGGGAATCGGCGGCTTTCATCTGGCCTGCGATGCAGAGAATCCCGATGCGGTAGCGCGACTTCGAGCGCGCAAGGGGCGTCCGCACAAGCCTCTGGCCTTGATGGCTCGGGATATCGAAATCATCGAGCGATATGCCTATACCAACGAGGCAGAAAGAAGGGCGCTTATCTCCAAAGAAGCGCCGATCGTTCTTCTGAGAAGAAATGAGAATGTCTCGCTTCCGAATTGTATTGCGCCAGGCATGCAACGTCTGGGTTTCATGCTGCCTTACACGCCCCTGCACCACCTGCTGCTGCGGCGCTGGGAACGGCCCATCGTATTAACCAGCGCTAACCTGACGGATGCACCCCAGATCATAGAAGAAGCCGAAGCGGTCGATACTTTACGCAGAGTAACGGATTGGGTTTTAACACACGACCGAAACATCGTGAACCGGGTCGATGACTCAGTGGCTATGGTGGCGATGGGTGAGTTGCGTCTACTGCGCCGCGCGCGCGGCTACGCCCCGGCGTCCTTGCCGCTGCCGGAAGGATTCCACGCCTTGCCGCAAATCTTGGCCTTGGGTTCCGAGCTCAAGAACACCTTTTGTTTGATTAAAGACGACCAAGCGATCCTCTCACAGCACATGGGCGACCTCGGTGATGCCCGGGTATGGGAGGAATACCAGAGTCAGCTGGTCCGCTACGGGGATCTCTTTGCACATGAACCCGAGCGAATCGCAGTAGATGCCCATCCGGGCTATCACGCGACGCAGCTGGGCCAAGAGATGTCCGAGCAAGCCGGAATACCCCTGGACCGAGTTCAGCATCATCACGCCCATGTGGCTGCAGTTCTGGGAGAACGCGGCGTTCCCGTCGATCACCCCCCTGTTCTCGCCTTGGCCTTGGACGGTCTGGGCTACGGTCCAGACGGTACGTTGTGGGGTGGTGAGTTGCTCTACGCCGACTATCGTTGCAGCCAGCGTATCGGCCGATTACTCCCAAGCGCATTACTGGGGGGGGAGCAGGCCATGTGCGAACCCTGGCGCAACGCTTTGGCCCAGATCTTTGCGAGCCTGGGTTTGGATACCTTCCTGCGTGAATACCCGACGCTCGGCATAACTACCTGGCTGAAAGCACAGCCTCTCACTGCTCTCGAGGATATGTGGAGACAGGGCACGGCCTCACCGCTGTGCAGCTCCATGGGACGACTTTTCGACGCGGTGGCCGCCGCCTGCTTTTTGGTGCCGGAGCGCCTGAGCTTCGAAGGTCAGGCCGCCATGCTTTTGGAGGCCGCGATTGACCCGGGGGCGATGGAGGCGGTAGACGAGCACGCCTACGCGCTACCGGTTGTTGCCGATGGCGATCTGTTGGGTCTTGATCCGCGTCCTTTGTGGCGACTTTTGCTGGACGATCTTCGCTCCGGCATCGACCCGGCCGTGGTGTCGGCACGTTTTCATGCGGGCCTGGCGAGAGCGCTTTGTTCCTGGGTAGAGCAGGGTTTTCAACGTGTACGCCCCGCCAGCAGAAAAGTCGTGCTCTGCGGTGGGGTGTTTCAGAACGCCACCCTCTTGGAGCAATTGCTGACGCAATTGCAAAAACGTGGTTACGAACCCCTGGCGGCCGCCCAGCTACCCGCAAATGATGGGGGGCTGGCTTATGGCCAGGCATTAGTCAGCGCGGCACGCGCTCTGTCCGACAGGCGAGCCGAAATGTGAAAGGAGAACACCGTCATGTGTCTAGGCATCCCAGGAAGAATTACCCGTATCGTCAATACGCAGGAAAAACGTGCCGAGGTGGATATCAACGGCGTACGTCGCGAAGTGAATGTGGCCTGTATCGTCGATAAGGATCATCCCATGGAGCAGTGCGTCGATGAATGGGTGCTCGTCCATGTCGGTTTCGCCATGAGTCGAATCAGCGAGGAAGAGGCTCGACTGACCCTGGAAGTGCTGACCGAACTGGGAGAGGCGCAGCTGGAGATGGATCGCATACGCGAAAGCCGATTGGCGGAATCGGCAGGTTAGGACGACAGCCATGGAGCAGGATGAGGCAGTCCAAGGTCTTTATCCCTTTCTCTACGGAAAGGATAAGGATCCGGCGCGAGATCGCGCGGGTTTGCTCAGCTCCGTAATCCACAAAATGGAAGAGAGTGTTGCGGTCAAGCAGCGTTTCTTCGAGCAGCATGGGCCGCAACTCGTTGCCATGGCCGAGGCATTGGCAGCAGTGTTTGCGGATCAGGGCGTTCTATTTACCATGGGTAATGGCGGTTCGTCCTGTGACGCCGATCATCTGGCAGTGGAGTTCATGCATCCCATTACCACCGGTCGGCCGGCCTTGCCAGCGCATAGTCTGACCGTAGATCAGAGTATGCTCACGGCCATCGGTAACGATATTGGGTTTGCCCATGTATTTTTGCGTCAGCTTACGGCCTTGGCCAAGCCCAAGGACGCACTCTTCGGTTTTTCGACCAGTGGTAATTCACAGAATCTTATGCTTGCCTATCAAAAAGCGCGCGACCTGAGGATGCGAACTTTTGGCTTGGCGGGAATGGAAGGTGGTGCCATGGTCGAAAGTGGGCTGGTCGACCATATTCTCGTGGTACCCTCGGACAGCATTCACCGCATCCAGGAAAGTCATGTAACCGCCTATCATATTCTCTGGGATTTGGTGCATACCTTGCTGGCCGATTGTCGGGGCAATTTGAGTAAGGAGCTTTGATCATGCACTTTGTCGATGAATTTCGTGATCCCGATAAGGCAACTATCCTGGTGGAGGAGATCCACCGTCTTGTTCAAAGGATCCCGCTGGCGCGGCACAGGCCGCTGCAACTCATGGAGTTTTGTGGCGGCCACACCCATACGATATTCAAATATGGAATTGAACAGATGTTGCCCCGATCCATAGAGTTGGTGCATGGACCGGGCTGTCCTGTCTGCGTGCTTCCCATGGGCCGGGTGGATGATTGTGTAGCCATCGCCGAAAGGGATGATGTCATTTTTACGACCTTCGGCGATGCCATGCGCGTACCGGGATCTCGAAAGAGCCTGTTGCAGGCCAAAGCCGACGGCGCCGACGTCCGGATGGTGTATTCACCCTTGGATGCCCTGGAAATTGCCCGTAGTCATCCCTACCAGCAGGTGGTATTTTTTGCCCTGGGATTCGAGACCACCATGCCCGCGACGGCTCTGACCATCCTTACCGCACGACAACAGAAGCTCAAAAACTTCTCAGTCTTCTGTAACCATATAACTACGCTGCCAACAATCAAGGCGATACTGGATTCTTCGGATATGGAACTGGACGGATTTCTAGGGCCTGGGCATGTCAGTATGGTCATAGGCGTGGAGCCGTACCTTTTTATCGCCGAGCATTATCATAAACCCGTAGTGATCGCCGGCTTTGAACCCTTGGATATCCTGCAGTCTCTGTGGATGTTGGTAAAGCAGTTGAGTGAGAAGCGTTGTGAAGTGGAGAATCAGTACCGCCGCATTGTTCCTGACCAGGGCAATAGAGAGGCCCTGTCCGCCATCAACGAGGTATTTGAAATCCGCGAATATTTTGAATGGCGAGGTCTGGGTTCCATTGACCATTCGGGGGTACGTATTCGGAACCCCCTAGCTGAATTTGATGCGGAGCAACGTTTCTCCATTCCCAATCTTTCTATCGCTGATCCCAAGGCTTGTCAGTGTGGAGAGGTACTGAAAGGGGTCATCAAGCCGTGGCAGTGCAAGGTATTTGGCAAGGCATGTACTCCAGAAACCCCCCTGGGATCGCTCATGGTGTCCTCGGAAGGAGCCTGCGCAGCATACTACAATTTTGGCAAGCTGGACAATGAGCCCCTTATGGAAGCCGCTAAGGAGATCGTCTAATGGCCGCAGCGCAGGTAAATAAACGGAAACGCCCTTATGGCAAAGCCATAAATCTTTCCCATGGTAGTGGCGGTAAAGCCATGCGTGATCTCGTGGAGGGCCTGATTCTTCCAGCGCTTGGGTGTGAGTTGAATAGTCCTCTGGAAGATCAGGCACGATTGCCAATATCCCTATGGGAATCCGGCGGGCACATGGCTTTTACCACTGATTCCTATGTTGTTGATCCCCTGTTTTTCCCAGGGGGCGATATCGGTAGTCTGGCCATCAATGGAACGGTAAACGATCTTGCGGTCGGCGGAGCTGAGCCTTTATTCCTCAGTTGTGGGCTAATTCTTGAGGAAGGTTTGCTCTTCACGACGTTAGAGTCGGTCCTTAGCAGCATGGCGCAGGCAGCAAGATCTGCTGGAGTCACTATCGTCACGGGCGACACCAAAGTGGTTCCACGCGGAGGTGCCGACAAACTTTTTATCAATACCGCCGGGATTGGACGCATCCCTGCAGGGAGGCAGTTATCCCTCATGGCGATACAGCCGGGTGACCGTCTGTTGCTGAATGGGTATCTGGGTGATCATGGCGCCGCTATTCTGCAAGCGCGGGGGGATCTCGCCCTTGAGGCAGAAATACAAAGCGACTGTCAGCCGCTCCATACGGTCATCGCCAAACTCCTCACGGCTGCACCTAATACGCGTTGCCTCCGAGATCTCACGCGAGGTGGTCTAGGTACCGTCCTGAATGAGTTTGCCGAGGGTGCCGGGGTATCAATACGGATCCATGAAGATGCCATCCCAGTGCGTCCTGTGGTCAGAGGTATCTGTGAACTCCTGGGGCTAGATCCTCTGTATCTCGCCAACGAGGGGAAACTGCTGGCAGTGGTTCCGGAGAATGAAATAGAGGGCGCTTTGGCAGCATTGCGCAGAGATCCTGCTGGTGAGCAGGCGGCCATCATCGGAGAAGTGCTGCCAGGTCCTGCGGGGCGTGTCCGCCTACGTAGCCATTTTGGCGGTGAAAGACTGGTAGATATGTTGGTTGGTGAGCAATTGCCGCGTATTTGTTGAGATTTGACCATGCACGAACTGGGGATTACACGGAATATCGTTAGCATCTGCAGCGAGCAGGCACAGGGTCGTCGGGTAACACGTGTGCGGGTCGAAATCGGCGAACTAGCCGGCATTATGCCAGAGGCGATTCAGTTTTGCTTCGGAGTATGCCGAGAAGGGACGCTTCTGGCAGATGCTAGGTTGGAAGTCGTATCTGTCGCCGGACGTGGCCTCTGCGAAATCTGCGGCAACGAATGGCCAATGCCAGAGGTATTCTCCCGTTGTGGTTGCGGGCGCCAGGGAGAACTGCATTGCCTGGTTGGTAAAGACATGAAGATCACTGAAATGGAGGTGCAATGATATGTGTGCAACTTGCGGATGCTCCGACGGGGCCCGGCCCCGCCTAACTACGGTGGGTGAGGGCGGCGAACAAAATACCAGAGATCTGCGGGCCACCCCCTCGCAGGAACCTGACGCTACACAGATCCCAGTCCACGGGCACCACCACGTCCTTTCGGCTGAACATGCGCATGGACAAGAAAAGGAAGCTCAGGGGAATGACACACACCATCATCACCAGCACGAGCATGACCCTATAGGACTAGGAAGCCATATACTCTCTCTTGAGGCTCGCGTCCTTGAGAAGAACGATCGGCTTGCGGAACGAAATCGCGCCTGGTTGGCGGGACGAGGGGTTCTGGCGCTAAATCTGATGAGCTCTCCCGGGGCGGGAAAGACCACCTTACTGGAACGCACCCTCGAGGATCTATCTGCTGAGTTCCCCATGGCCGTCGTCGAGGGTGATCAAGAGACAACCTACGACGCCGAGCGCATCAGCAAAGTATGTGTTCCTGTTGTGCAGATCAACACCGGCCAAGGTTGTCATCTAGAGGCGGATATGGTTGCGCAAGGCTTGCAGCAGCTGAATCCAAAAACGGGATCCGTGGTTTTCATTGAAAACGTGGGTAACCTCGTATGCCCGGCACTTTTTGACCTTGGCGAGGCGGCAAAAATTGTTATTCTTTCCGTCACAGAGGGTGAAGATAAACCGCGAAAGTACCCCCATATGTTCCACGGTGCAGATCTGGTCCTGATCAACAAGGTCGACCTGCTGCCCCATATCCGCTTTGATCTGGATCGTTGCCTGAAATATTTGAAAGAGATTGCCCACCATGCGGATATCCTTCAGATCTCTTCAAGCAGCGGGCAAGGTTTGCCTGAGTGGTACGACTGGTTACGTGATCGCCGACAACATCTGGAAAGCAGTAATTGGGATGTTGTAGAAAAACATTAAACAGATTTAACCATAAAGCGAGTGGCACTAAGCAAAGCATTTCCATCTGGGGAGTTAACCATGGGTAGCTTGCACCGTTTTTTTCAACTTTTCGACTTGGGGACGTTATCCGTGTCGAGTGTCGCTCCTATATTCAGCGTCGCCGCCGCTGGTTCGGCGATGGCCCAGGCCGCCGGTGCTGCAGTTCCGCTAGCCATTGTTCTGATCGCTATCCCATTCATTCTCTGTTCCTGGATCTTTCTCTCTCTGAACCAGCACTTTCCCAATGCAGGCGCCTCATATCATTGGTCTCGGCGCATTATCGGTATCGATTTCTCCAATTTCCAGGCCTGGATCATCATCCTCGCCTACTTTTGGTCCATACCACCCATTCTCATACCTGCTGCCCAATTTACTTACGGCGCCTTAGGAATTCCCCATCCTGGTAATGTGCTGCAGATCCTAGGCGCCATATTCTGGGCGGTATTTGCCCTGATCGTGCTCTTGTTTGGAGCGCGAATGACGGCTCGCGTGACGCAAATCTTTCTGGTGATAGAAGTCCTGTCGGTGGTGTTCATGGCCGTGGTCGGCTACGCGCACTGGGGACCGGCTGCCGTCGGTGCCGCAGACTTTTCATTCAATCACCTCAATTGGGGAGGGATTGTCGTCTGTATGGTAGTGGCTGCTACCATAGTAGATGGCTGGGAAATAGATTCCTATGCCTCTGAAGAAGCGAAAAAGCCCCGTATTACCCCTGGCTGGGGGGGGGTCATCGGCGCGGTTTCCGTAGTGGGTTACTATCTGCTGATCTGGCCCTTGCTCCTGCATCAACTTCCCTTGGACAAGCTGTCAACTACGTCGGACACCTTGAGCCTATGGGCTGGCACGGTTGCTCCAGGATTGCTTCCATATTTCCGCATTGCCATCATCTGCTCGACGGCCGGTAGCCTCTGGCTCACAACTTTCATTCTGTCCCGGGCTTTGTATGCCATGGGGCGGGATGGCGTCATGCCCAATTGTATGGCCAGACTGAATACATTCGGGGTACCGCGTTGGCCCATAGTGCTACCTATAGGGCTCTCCATGATCGTCGTGGCGCTGCAAATGTTCTTTCCCAGCACACGTGATCTGTTTACTTTGGTGCTCAGTGCTGCGGGTTTCTTTCTGGTCGCAGAATTCCTGTTGGATGGCATCAATATGCTCGTGTTCCTCATCCGCAAACATGACGCCGTCCATCGCCAAGTGAAAGCACATCATCATCTCGGTTTGTTTGTCGCGGCTGTGTGCGTCGTAACAAGCCTGACGGCAGTAGAAGTCTTGTTTATGATATACGGTCCCAAATATGTTGCCGCAGGCATTGATCAGACCATTCTCATCCTGCTTGCCTTGAGCGTGGTCTATGTGCTTTGGCTGAAGTGGCGCGGAAAAGCAAGATCGACACACTGCTTTACTCCAGAAGAGCTGGATAACATTGCGGCCGTGGGCCCCGCTTTGTTAAGGGAGTAAAAATGGTGCGGCAAGGCGCGAAAGACGCACGCGTTCACGCCCGAGGAGTTGGATTGTGTAACGACCGTTTGGCCTGGTGTAATTGGCGATTGAGTTGCGGTGATTGGGCTAGCGAACATGCCTTCATATAGAATAAGAAACCCTTACATAACGGTTTCCTGTGGATAGTATAAAGATATTTACAAGGTATACTTATGTCCCACTCAAATATACGCCATGCTGTAATACAAATTCGCCGCGACGAAATGGGCATGGCCCAGGTAAGCGATGATCCGGATTGTACTGAATGGGAAGACCAGCCGCTCGATATGACGTTTGGACTTTCCCGTCCAGACTCATATCTAGTAATATCATTAGGACTATGTCTAACAGAGTTTGCGCGTAGGTTTCTCTGTCGCCGTCAGTATCTTCAATCGTGCTCTGCAGTTTTGGAATGGACTGTTGACTGCGGACCTCAATGCAGCATCGTCAGAATAGGGGTGAGGTTAGTTTTACCCGTTATCTTGAGCGCGTCGGAGTGTAATACGTTGCGCCTGATGTTGGAACAATGTCCAATTCACAAAGCGATTCATGGTAACATTCAAACAGAGGTAGACATTGCTCATGGTTGATATCGAAGGTCCGCAGGTAAGGTTCACATTTTCTGTCAGTTAAGTCATGATCTCTGCGGTGCTCTGATGCGTGGAATCTCCGATCATTTATATCTCGTATAATAGTGGCTAGACTATTATTTATTATTTCAAACCATAGCATGAATGGTTATAGCTTGTTTTTTGGAAATCTATTCACGAAAAAAATCTGCTGTTGAGCATTACCCGCTGATTTGTGGAGGTGCACTGCGGGCGGCAGGGAGTGTGGTTATGCGCTGTTTGTATTTGTGGTGGGGCGTGGTGTTTCTGATGACGGCTTGGGGCCATGCAAGTGCCGAAGAGCCAGCGGCTACCCAATCCTTTTGGTCCGGCATCAGTCTAAAAGCCAAGGCCCAAGGAGAGGTCGTGAGCAATCTGGCAGGGGGGCTGGCCACGGGCAGCGTGGGAAACGCCTTGTTCGTCGGTGGACTTTCCTGGGATAGTAAGAGCGCGGGAGCATGGGAAGGCGGCAAGGTCGTCGTGAACTTTCTGGCGGCCGATACCGGCAATCCGGAAGCGTATGTGGGTGATATTCAGGGAGTCAGCAATCTCACGATCCCCGCTAGCCTTGTGCGGCCCTATCGACTGTATTTCCGGCAACGATGGAATCCGCTCAGCGTGCGGCTCGGTCTATTGAACGCCAATGATTATTTCGACAACGCCGGCGTGGCCTGTGATCTGCTCAATGCGTCCTTCGGGATTCTTCCCGTCCTGAGCCAAAATCTGCAGGGGATGCCGACGTACCCCTTTTCCAGTCTGGGAACCATGGTCGCGCTCGGTGGCGGGGATACCACCATTCAAGGCGGTGTTTTTGGCGCCGACGCCATCCATCCCTGGCAACAACCATTTACCCAAGGCGCCCTCCTGTTGCTCGAACTGGATCAAAGCGGCGCACTGTACGACGGTCGTTATACCCTCAAGATGGGGGTCATGCACAATCGGCAGAAAGCGTCTCTGGCCGCCAGCCTGGGCCCCAACACGAGCGGTTTTTATGGCATCGGTGAATACCGATGGCAGACTGGCCCTCTGCATTGGGGAGCCTTCCTCCAGGGAGGCGGAGCGCCAAAACCCATCAATCCGGTGCCTTGGAATGTCGGGGGCGGCCTGCGCCTGGCGGGGCTTATTCCTTGGTCCGCGAAAGACTCCCTGTCCGTGGGCTTCTCGCGGGCCAGCCTGCGCGGATTGCCTCATGCCGAGACCAGCTATGAGCTGACGGGCTTATTTGGGCTGGTACATGGTGTGCATCTTCAACCTGATATACAAGTCGTGATTCATTCCGGAGGCGACTTGCCTACGTCTCTAGTGGGTATTTTGCGGCTCGAAATTAATTTTAAGGAACTAGCAGGCATCTGAGGCGGGAGCGATGTCGACCGCATATCATATTGAATCCACGGAACGCCAGTCGCGAATGACCACTCCCGCTGCCAAGGCGTCCTTGAAGTAAAAGTACCCAATCCACATACGCATACCACCTCACCCGGAACCCATTCAAAGTCACTTTGATTGTAAGTCCCCGGTTTCCGACGTTCTTCCCAGGTTTCGGTGCTGCTCCCAGAATCCATCTCTGAGTTTTGGATTCATGGGAGGAGCCAATGAGTCGGCATCAGCAGCGTCGAGATTTCTGGGAACGTCAAATCGCTGAGTGGTCGCAGAGCGGTCAGCCAGCGTCAACGTGGTGTGCTGAACGGGGTTTGAGTCCGGGGCGGTTTTATCTGTGGCGGCGCCGGTTGCGGTCCGATGGGGATGGCTCCCCCAAACCGCTGACCTTTCGTCCACTTCTCCCAGAGCGGCCAACGGGCACCTCCGGGCAACCGTCAGGGTTGGAGATACGGATCGGTACGGCTCGGGTGATGGTTCCTCGTGACGCGGATCCAGCGACGCTCCGTTGCGTCCTCCAGGTATTGGGAGAAGGCTGGTGTGGATAGGACCGGAACGAACGGTCTTCGTCATCCAGGAGCCCGTCGATATGCGCAAGTCCATCGATGGGCTGGCCGCACTCGTCGCAGAAAGTTGGGGCGATGAACCACTGCGGGACGCCGTCTTCGTCGGATTCAATAAAGGTCGGGATGCCGCCAGGTGCGCGGTTGAGAAGGATCTGTTCCCCGGCGATCGTTACACCGTAACGTATGCCGCCATGTGCGCGGCTGAGAAGCGCGTTCAGCGGCCCGCGCAAGCGGGTGGTTTGTGTGCCGCCATGTGTGGCTGAGAAGAGCGCCCAATCCCTCAGCGCCGCAGACAGTCCGTGTGCCGCCAGGTGTGCGGCTGATTTTGTTGTAAATCCAGCGGATATGAGTTGACCGTCACAAGCTAGTATATTACAATTACCATCGGAATGGAGGTGTGCCATGTTGAAAAAGATCGCTGCAAGCTGGTTCCCGATTCGGTTGCACTGGAGGCCGCAGGAAAAAATCCGAGATCTGGCCGTGGCCGCAGGGGTCGGGTTTGCCGGGGTGGTTCTGGTTTTTATCGTGGCGATGCTCATCCTGGAGATTACAAAGTTGACGTAACAGACAGAAAGTAAAAGAAAAGGCGGTGCCGTATGATCAAGATTTTTCGTTTTTCCAGCTTTTTGGCCGTGGTGGTCATCATCACCAAGACCGGCCTGTTCGTTGCCAACGAGTTCGATGGCAAGGCAGATCGTGTCGTGATCCACAAGATCACTCGGCTGATCGACGAAGCCATGCGGCGGCGCGGCGAGATTGAAGAGGCTACAGACAGTGTCGTGGCGATGGCGGAGGCCATCAGCGTTTCCGTTGTCCGCGCCATTGTTTGGATGGCCCGTGGCCGGGCCGCTTTGGCCAACAGGGCTCGCGGCGTTTGGAACGAAATCGTTGGCGATTCCTGCTTCGGCAGCGCGGACAGGAGCCGCGCAGCCAATGGGTCGAAAACGCATAGCGTTTATCTATCCATGCGGCCAGGATTTCTGGTGTAACCATGTCGGAACTGCAAACGCTCATCGGCCAGGTTACCCGCCTCATCTTCTCGGATAAGGCGGGTGCTTTTCGTATTCTCGAAGTACAGCCCAAGGGAGCGAATAAGCGCGAGGTTCTGGTTGGCGAGTGGCAGCAGGCCCGGGTCGGCGCGAACATAGAGGCGGCGGGAACCTGGGAGAAGCGCAAAGGAAAGGACGAGATTCAGTTCAAAGCCCGCTCCATTTTGGAAATCGTGCCGACGAGCGCAGGCAGCATCTTGTCCTGGCTTGAGGGAGGAGCGGTAAAAGGCATTGGCAAGGTGTCCGCGAAAAAGCTGGTCAAGACATTTGGCGCCGGGTTGCTGGAAATATTGGACAAGGATCCGGAGAGGATCATCGAAGCCGGTATCGGCAAGAAGCAGCGCGAAAAGATCATCGAGGGCTGGAAAATCGCGTCCGCCACCAGAATCATCATGCAATTCCTTCGGGAAGTCGGGATTGGCCCGGAGCGCTCCAATGCGGTGTGGCGCCAGTTCAAGGATCACCCCGCTATTGCTGGTCAGCCGGCGGTGCTGGTGGCCAGGCTGCGCAACAATCCCTATCGCCTGATCCGTGTGCGCGGCATTGGGTTCTCGTTGGCCGACCAGGCCGCCGGCAAGCTGGGCATTCGTGCCGATGCGGATTATCGGGTGGACGCGGGGATCGAGCACACCCTGCAAACCCGCACCGAAGACGGCCATGTCTGGACTCCGGAACCGACGTTGCTGAGCCTTTGCAAGGAACTCCTGGGCGTCAGCCAGGAAAAGATCGTGGCGCGCATCCAGGTGATGCAGGAAGCGCAGCAGCTTGCGACCGAGCCTGGCGCGCCCAATCGCTTCGCCAGCGTACGTCTTTCCAGAATGGAAATTTCTCTGGCCGCCAAGATTCGCGCCATGTCCGGCCCGGCACCCAGGAAAACGATGCGTTTTCCCGCCGGATTCGTTCCTGATCCAACGCAAATCGAGGCTCTGAATCAGATTAGCGATCGCAGGCTGGCCATTCTGGCCGGCGGCCCTGGCATGGGAAAGACCACCCTGCTCAAAACCTGTGCGCAGTCGGCAGTGGCGAGCGGCATGACGGTCGCTCTTTGCGCCCCAACCGGCCGCGCGGCAAAACGCATGAACGAAGCGACGGGCATGGAGGCCAAGACCATTCATCGGTTGCTGGAAATGAAAAAGGGCGGTCTGGCGGAGCGGAATCGTGATCATCCCATTGAAGCGGACTGGATCATCGTGGACGAGGTCTCCATGTTGGATATGGAGTTGGCCTGGAAGCTGTTCGACGCCATTCCAGCCCATGCCCGTGTGCTGCTGGTCGGTGATCCGGATCAGTTGCCCTCCGTGGGCCCCGGGCAGGTGCTGGCGGATCTCATTGCCTGCGGCAAGGTCACGGTGGCCCGATTGAGCAAGATCTTCCGGCAGCAAGCCGGGTCCGGAATTCCGGTGATGGCCACCCAGGTCATCCAAGGCGTCGTGCCGAATCTGGATCCTGATTCGGCGGATTGTCCGTTCGTGGATGCAGAATGCATTGGGGAAGAGAGCGAAGAAGGTGCGGATGCAACGGCGGTGGTGGTGCAGCGCATCGTCCAGGAGTCGCGAGAATTGGGTGCCCGCATGCAAGCGCTGGCGCCCATGCGGAACGGCCCGCTGGGCACGCTGAAGCTCAACCAGGCCTTGCGTGAGGCATTCAACCCGGATGCCGGGCAGCCGCACCGGGGCCGGTTCCGGCTGGGTGACTGGGTGATCCAGACGCGCAACAACTACGACCTGGATGTCTATAACGGCGACCTGGGTACCGTGGTGGCCATAGAGGAGGGCGAAGAAACCGCCCTGGTGGTGGATTTCGAGGATCGTGTTGTTCGCTATGAGGACAACGAGGACCTGCGGGATCTGGACCATGCATATTGCCTGACCATCCATAAATCCCAGGGCGGACAGTTCCCCGGGGTGGCGCTGGTGGCCACTACCGCGCATTTCGTCATGCTCAAGCGTAATCTGCTCTACACGGGCATGACGCGGGCCGAGAAGCATCTGCTGCTGGTCTCGACGAAAAGGGCCCTGCAGATCGCGTGCAAGAAGTCCGGCATCGAGAAGCGGGACACGCTATTGGCCCAAAGGATCGCTGGATGAGCCACCTTCCGCGTCCGTATCGTTGGTGGTTCCTGGCCGGGGGGATGGTGTTCCTTTTGGGCTGGGCCGGTGCGCATTGGTTGAGTTCGGCAACGGCTGGCGTCGGTGTGGCTATCCTTGGCGTTGTGATCATGGTGCCTTCCTCTTTTTGGGGACTGGCTCGGCAGGACTTCGGCATTACGCCTTCGGCTCTGGCACATCTGGTCTGGTTGCACCGCTTCTATCCGGGTTGTTCTGAGGTGGCTGATTTATTGTCCGATCCTAGCCGCGTGATCACTTGGCGAGAGGCTTATGCGGCGGAAAAGGCGTGCATCCAGCCCAGCAAGCAGACGCAGCCGTGATTTCCTGCCGGTGGGTGGCCCCGATCTTGTTTGCGACCGCGATAGCCTGCGCGCCAGTTACCGCGAGCGCGAGTGCGTTGGGTGCTATCGGTGGCGTATGGGCCTTGGTCAATATAGGCGGCGCGATTGCGGACCACTTCGAAACCTGCTCGCCGGTACAGAATATCGATCGTGCTCGTGGCATCAAGGATTTCCAGCTTGCAGAGCGATACTCGAAGAGGGTGGGAAGGGATTATACATTGGCGGACGGCCCTGATTCTGGGTACAGCTCCTCGATTTTGGGATCTGACCTGATGATATCGAACCGTTGTGCAAAGAGAGCCACCGACTCGTGGCCGTTCATCGCCAAGCAAAAAAAATACCGGGATCTTTTGGAGCGAAATTCGGCGTTGCGCAGCAAATTGCCAGAGATGGTCTCCAAAATCCGCTATGCGCGAGGACAGCGGTTGATCGAACGGGTAGGCCGCAGAGGTTGGTTGTTTTGGTCATATGCGGTGTTTGCGGCGATGGGATTTTTGGCGCTGCTGAGTCCGCTGTATTTTTTGGTGCGGCGATTATGGCGGTGGCGGAAGGGGCCGTCTAAAGATAAGGCGAAGGGAATGTTGTGAGCGTGCCGGAACAAGATATTCGATCCGCCCTGCTGCACCTGCAATCAGGCCGGTACCGGGACGCGGTGGATGCTTTTCTTCGGGTGGCCCAGTCCGCATCCAGCCCGGCCGCCATGCGCGCCGATGCGCTTTCCAATATGGCCGTCTGTTATTTGCGCGTTCGAGAATGGAAAAACGCCGCAGGATGCGCGCAGGCCGCAGTGAAACTCGATGCCGCCCATGTCGATGCCTGGTTCAACCTGGGTGGCGCACAGAAGGCGCTGGGCAATGGCTTGGATGCCATGCACGCCTTTCGGCGCGTTTGCGCGCTGCGCTCAGAGCGGTTGGACGCTTGGCGGTACCGGGCGATCGTGGCGCAAAGCATCGCCCTTTGGGACGAGGCGATCGAGTGCTGGACGACGGTGTTACAGAAAAACGGCGATCCCACGGCGTTCGGGGGCCGGATCGAGTGCCTGGTCCAGAGCGGAAGGGCGCCGGTGGCGGAACAGGAAACTGCTGCCTATCTGGCCCGGAATCCAGAGGATGTTTTGGCGCAATATCTCCATGCGCTGGTGCTGTCTAATCTGCAGCGATTCGATGAGGCGTGGTTGTTGGCGCAACGGTTACACGGGAATCCCGCGCTGGATCTCCTGTCAGCCTGGGTGGCGATCCATACTGGAAAAGACGTGGCGAAATCCATGCTGGAAAAGCTTCCGGAAAGTGCCAGAAAGCACATTCTGCGTCTGAAGACCGCGCGGGCGGATGATCTTCCCGATCTTGTCGCGCAGGCCAGGTCCTGGCTGGCGAGGCCCCAGGCGGACCCGGCGGACGATTTGGCGGGACTGCATTTCCAGTTGGGCAGAATGGCGGACGATGCCCAGAAGTACGAGGCGGCCTGGGGACACTACACGGCGGCGCATCGTCTGCTGGGCCGCGTGCAGCCTTATCACGAGGCCGGACGGCAGGCGCTGGACACCTGGTTGCATCAGCGTCCCTGGGAAGCCGTATCGCCGGTGGACTATGGCGATCCATCATGGATCTTCATCGTTGGCATGCCCCGGTCAGGAACTTCCCTGCTCGAACAGATCCTGGACCAACACCCCGCGATCACGGGGACTGGCGAGCGCCACGAAATGCAGGCCATGGCCCAGGCGTTTTTTGCCGACGGAAACCTGGACGCCGTGCGCGAGGCCTGTGTGACATTTGCGCGGAAAGGCCGGGATTTGGCGCCGGATGGCCGCTGGATCATCGACAAGATGCCGCACAACTTTTTGTATGCCGGCATGTTGCTGCACCTGTTCCCGCGCGCGCGGGTGCTCTGGTGCCGACGGGATCCGCTGGACACCATGGTATCTATCTGGCGGCAGCATTTCCGTGGTGTGCATCCGTATGCTCATGACTGGGATGCCCTACAAGACACATACCGCTGGCAGGAGACGCTGATGGAGGCGTGGCGTGAGCGATACCCTGGGCGGATAACTGAGGTGCGGTACGAATCCATCGTGGAAAATCTGGAAGGGACGATTACCGGCGTACTGGGTTGGCTGGGTGAGGACTGGGATCCGGCCTGTGAGCGGTTCTTCGAGAATCCACGGAAAATCATCACCGCTAGTCGGGAGCAGGTGACTCGGCCGTTGTATCGGGACGCTGTTGGGTCTGGGAAAAGATATGGCGTTAATGTAATATAAATATACTACTGAATGGCGGAGAGAATTTTTGTATGAGTGTGTTGGACGGCATAGCAAGAGCGGTTCCCGTCGGTCACTCTACACAGCCACGAGAGGATTATGTGGCACCAAAGAGTTATCGGCGGGATACAGATATTGGTACGGCTGCGAAAAAAGTTGCGGTTCAGGCGGCTACACCGGCGTCGGCACCGGTCGTGGTGTCCAAGGCGGTTACGGACACCACACTGGTCCTGGATGCCGTGCGCCATGGTGCCAGAAGCACCACGGACATAGCGGCGCAGACCGGCTTCCAAAAGCATCGCGTTGTCAAGATTGTCTCGAATCTGGTGCGGCAAACGGCGCTTCGCGACCTTCCCAGAAAGCCTGGAGAGGATCGGCTGGTGGAGTTGGCGGATGCAGAAAGGAAAGCGGAAGCGCCAACGCGCATCGGTGTATCGGATAACCAGCGTTTGGTTGCAGAGCAAACACAGATCGGGAAAGGGGAAGACGTGGACATCGACACCATTACCAAGCTGGTCGCGAAAATCAAGGCAGATCTGGACGCCGTAGTCGAAACCGCCAAGCGGTTGGAAGAACGCGCCAAGGCCGGCGAGAAAGCGTCGGAAGAATTGGGGGCGTTGCGGGAAACGCTCAAAAAGTTGGTGCCATAGCCGTTGATTTGGACCGCCGGCATGGCAATGAACTCTCCCGCCGCTAAACCGATTACACGGTTGTAGCTGGGGTTTCTCTCCTCACGAAGAGATTTTCCTGGTTCGCCGTCCCCTGCATGATACCGTTTCCGATATCATGACTTACGATGGACTCCCCAGGCGTAGATTCGGACCGCACCGGCCCTATTGCTACTTCTTCTTTTTGCCGAAATATCCTGCAGCGTTTGCTCTCCTTGGGCTGATATCCGCCGGAAAGCAGCCACCGCACACCGCGCCGGGCGATGACGCGCCCCGCGTTGTGATCGGCATTGTCCTGATGCCCGCAGGCTTGGCAGACAAACCGGGATTGCGATACCCGGTTGTCAGGGTGGATGTGCCCGCACTCGGCACATTCCTGCGAGGTTTGATAAGGGTTGATCTTGATGCACAGCTTACCGGCCTTGACGGCCTTGTATTTGGTGAAAGTCACCGTCTTTCCCCAGGCGGCGGTGAGTATTTTCTTACTGAGACCCGCCTTTGCCGCCGCCCGATTTTTGGCCCATTTGCCGTTTTCGTCCTTTTTGGCACGGGGCTTCTTCGTCATCCCTTTGACGTTCAGGTCCTCGTACACCACCAGCAGAATTTCCGGATTATGCACAATGGTCCGACTGGTCTTATGGGCGAAGTCTTCGCGGACGTTTTTGCCATACTGATGGGATGTTGCAAGGCGTTTTTTGGTCTTCCGATAGTTCGCGCCGGTTGGGCGTTTTTCCTTGGCCGCCTGGGTGCGCTGTCGCGCCATCTGACGCTGATAGCGTTTAGTCTGGCGCACCTTCTTCTCCATGCGCTCTTTCTGGACGGGGTCGAAGTCGAAGGCTTCCCCATGATTGCCCGCCAGGGGGATCTCCACGCCCCGATCGCCGCCGAAGGTGCGTGCCAGCAATTCCTCTTCGGAAAACTTCCGCAGCCATTCCACGGTGTCCGCCTCGTCAGGAACTTGGTTCACGTCCTCGTTGCTGAAGGACAGGAACCATTGCCCGGCTTCCACTCCGATACGAATCGAGTTGGGGATGCGGTAATCCTTATGCGCTTGAAACAGAATGTCACCCACAGGGAATTTTTTGTTGCCTACCGTCAGCCGGTTTCCGAAAATTTCTCCGGTCTTTGTGTCCATCATGGGATGGAAGGCAAACAGTTCGGAAGTGAGCCAAACCGCCTGACGTCCGACTTTCTTTTTGAGCACCGGACGTCCGCCAAGCCCTTTGAAGTATCGGGCATACGCCTGCCGCCAGCGCACCGCGCCATTGCGCAGCACCTGTGAGGGCACTTCCTTGAGCCAAGACGTGAGGTCTGGGTCGATGTACCGACTATATTGCTGGTCTACGGGCGGGTAGATCCCGGTCAGGTCCAGCGCCTTTCGGGCAAACTTCCGATAGTACCGATCTTCCGTCACCTTGGCGTTATAGATGAACCGCTGACACCCGATCCACCGCAACAGGATTTGCGCCTGCTCGGGGGTGGGATAACAGCGAAATCGGAAGCCGGTTTGCGTTTGCATGGTCTTATGCTACTCTTGGCCACATGGATAATCAATATACTAGCTGTTTGTGGCGGCACGCTGGAGACCACGCGACGGTGTGTAGAAAGCCAAGGAATAAAGGAAAAACCGTGCAAGAACCAACAGCCCGCTTGACCCCCTCCTGGCCTACGACCCAGTAGGGGGAATGCGCGGGGGAATGTTCAGCCCTGGTGACCTGGCCGGCCTGCTCACGATCATTTGGGTTCTGGTGCTCCGTCTGTTTCGCCGGAACATCGTGGCCCTCTGGATGGTGGCTCTGCCGGGTGTGATCCTGCATGAGCTGGCGCACTGGACCATCGCGTTTGTCACCATCGGTCGCCCTGGTTTCCCCCGCTTCCTACCTAAGAGGATGGGCAATGCCTGGGCCCTGGGTCGCGTGCCCATCCATCATCCCCGCTGGTACAATGGCGGGCTGATCGGCCTGGCGCCGCTGTTGTTGATCCCATTGGCGGGATTGGTGCTCCATGATGGAATTCCGGATACATTCCACTGGGGCGCTGCCTGGAAGTTTGCGGTGGTCCCGTTTATCGCGGCGGAATGCCTGCTAGAATGTCTGCCGTCGCCGGCGGACTGGAGACTGGCGCGGATGTCGGCGATTCCGCTGCTGTTGTTGGGGTTGGCTGGATTTTTGTGGTGGAAGGCGCACTAAAAATCGCCAGCCGGACCATCCTGAGATTTTAGGATGCCCCGGCTATCACGGATAAGTCGGCCTGATGCCGGACAGGATACGAATCATGGAAGAACGGGATTTGGCTGGTATTCCTAAAAAATATGGGCTTCCGCCTGTCTCGTATAGTACGAAGCTCAAGCCCGGGGACGGCACCTTTGACTGGACAACAGGGAAGATCCTTATCTCGGAATCGTTGCGTTTTGCGAGCGAGCCGGAGGTGTTGCGTGTGGCCTTTCGTGAGGCCGGCCATTTTCATACGCGCTCGTATGCGCGAGAGAAATTGCCAGTGCATGCGGCGATGGGTTGTTTCGCGCTTTTGGTTCTTTGTGTTGCGGTATCGGACGTACGAGCCCTCATCCCGAGCTATGTTCCATTTTTTGGCTTGGCGTTGCTGATTTTTGCCGCAGATAATGGGCGGAGGCTTGGCGAACAGGCGGCGGATCGCTGGGCTATGCAGCATTGGCCAGACGCCCTTTTGAAACATGGCGAAGCGTATTTCTGATATTTTTTGGGAAGCCCGGCGATGCGGGATCATAGCGGTTCCTGAAAGATGGCGAGAAAATCGCCAGCCGGACCATCCAGAGATTTTGGGTGTCCCGGCCATCACGGATAAGCCGGACCAATCGGGTGGACAAAAAATGGGCAGCCGGTGAGCAAAGTCGCCGCCCGGAATAGCCGTAACGCCACCGGGAACAGCCGGACAGGATGCCGGTACCACCGGATTACGGAAACCCCGAGCGGCAGGGATATCCATCAATGCCTGTTCCCCCGCCCGGCGAAATGTTTCGGATGCGCCGAAAATTGCCGGGGCGATGAACGGAGCAGTGCGATCAGGGAAAGCCGGATGTGACCGGGAGGGCGGGGTGGCGGAAGGCGGATGGTCCGAATCCAAGTCCGGGGAAATCAGGAGCAGTAAACGCAGACACAACGACCGTGCCGAGAAAAGGGAGCCGAAGGCGACCGCACGTTCCCGGACGTGCGCTGTACGCTCGCAGAGCGTGATCCGGCCCGAAGGGCCTGAAATGCCCCGTAGGGGCTGATGTGGGGCCCGGAGCGTAGCGAAGGAGCCTGAATGCCCCGGAACGAAGAGAAGGGGCTTTTAGAGCTAAAATCCAGCACCGGATGGTCCTGCGCGGCGCATGCTATGGGCAGTGCTGATAGCATGCTGTGTGCAGCGTGGATTGCTGATGCGGGCAAAGAAAAACCCCAGGTCCGAAGACTTGGGGTTGGGGGGGATCAGTTAGGCGGCAGAGGATTCTGCAGCCTGTTCAGCCGGAAACAGATCGCTGAGCTTCTGCGCGAGCGCGTAGAAATATTCTTCCTTGGCGCTAGCTTTGACAGCATTGATGGCTTTCTTGTCCTTCACACCGGCAGCAACCAGCGCATCAGACGCGGTGGTCGCGGCCTGAGCAGCGAGTTGGAAGTGCGGCTTGGTGGCCTTTACCTCCTCACCGTTGATCTTCACGGAGGCGACGTGGTTCACGAAGGTGCGACCATCGCGCTCCACCACATCGGGAAAGCAGGTGATGGTCACCTCGGCACCGATACCATGAATGGCAACGGCAGCACCCAGTTTGGGCAGGAGGCGTTCGCAGAACTCGGTCCCGATGTCGAGGGACAGAATCGGAGATGCACGGTCATTCCCGAGAGCAATGCGGACCTTACGGTACACGTTGCCTTCACCGTCCTTGGTTTCCGTGGTGGAGACCTTGGTGATCGGGCCCGTCAGTTTGTACTGAACGGGAACATTTGCGGCCTTTAGGGTGGAGCGTGCGATTTTGCAGCGCTCTTCTGAATAACCCTTCTTCCATTCATCGGCTCCGATGGCGCCTTTTGCAGCCGTGAGTGCGGCATTGGTGGCGGCGTCGTTGACCAAAATAAAGCCTGATACGATCGTGTTATGCTGTAACATGGCACATCTCCTTTCAAAAATGGGCTGGATGCCCGGTAATTTCCAGGGAGGAGTACCAGACAGTTTTCCGATCACGCGGATGGACAGGTTTCCGCCTATGCTGGCCCATAGTGGGGAATCTCTTGCATGGAATCTCGGCCCCGTGTATAAGGTAAGCATTCAATATACTAGCTGAATGTCGAGGCTGCGCGTGTTCTTACCCCCGGGATCCTTCCATGGCGTACCAGCCGCATGTATTGAGCGCGCATCGTCAACCTACGGTGTGCCATATCAGGACATCATCGCGCTGATGAAGAACGAGGGAGGGCGGCCGGGGACTGCGGTGCTCGATTCGAACGGGACCACCGATCTGGGACCGCTCCAGGTAAACACCTGCCATCTGCCATTCCTTTCAAGGTATGGGTATCATTACCGGACATTGCAGCGCAATGGATGTGCAAACGTCATGGCTGGTACTTGGGTTTTTGCGCGCTGCCTGGCCCAGACGGGGAATTTGCTTGCTGCGGCAGCATGCTATAATGCGGGGCGTGGGAATATGCAAGCAGCCTGGCGGACGGGGTATGTGCAACGGTTCGCAGAGCATTTGGGTATTGTGATCGGGGCAGAAGCGAAGCGTCAAAAACCAAAGAATCCATGGGTTGATGCTTCATTGATCGTTGAAAAGTGATGTGTGCCGCCAGGTGCGCGGTTGGGAAGAGAACTAGCCGTGGGTTGTCGCCGGCGAGATGATTTGCCGCCAGGTGCGCGGTTGGAAAGGGAAAAGGTAAATATGTGCCGTCATACGCACGGCTGAGAATTGTAAAAACGAATTAATATACTACCGTTGATACTGCGGAGAAGCTGTTGGAAATCAGCAAGACACATGGTCTCAGGAGAATCACCAAGGCCGCCGCGATGGCGGGCCTTGCATGCCTGTGCCTGTCATCCTACATGCCCGGTGCCGCTCACGCGGATGTACTTGATGGAGATCAGCGCGGATGGATGTGGTATCAATTGCCTCCACCTCCACCGCCCAAGCCGCTGCCACCGCCCAGGCCCGTGGTGCAGGCACCGCCAAAGCCTGCGCCGGTGAAAAAAGTCGCGCCCAAACCGGCCGCTCCGAAGGTCTTTTCGGTCCAATGGATCAAACACGCATTGCCGAAATGGCGGGATCGTGCGATTAACGATCCAAGCACAAAAAATGTGACGCAATATTTGGCGCTGCAAAAAGTTATGTTTGACAAGGCCCAAAATTTCGCGGAAAAGTTCGTCCAGGTGTCAAACACGAATCCCGTGCTTAATTATTCCGCGATTATTCCGCGATCCGGTTCAGGAAATACCGATTTCCAGTCCTACCTGGAGCAGAATAAAATGCGCGCGCTGCGCTATCTCTCGCATCGTGTCGGAATGTGGGTATTCGTAAAGCATGGTTGCCCATTTTGCGACATGCAAATTACTCAATATTCCAACATGAATCAAATGGTCCATTTCGCCACCGACTACATCGACGTGAACAATGGGCCGATTACTGGTCTGCCACAGAATGCAGTGCTCGTGCAGGACCACGGACAGGCCAAAGCGCTGCATTTAGTAGAGACTCCGACTATCATCATGATTTATCCTCCCGACAACTTCGCGATCGTGTCGCAGGGTTATCAGGTAATGGGAAATCTGGAAGATAACATTTTGGCGGATGCAGAATACCTGCACCTTTTGCCGAAAAAGCTCACGGAATGGACCGGGGCCAATGCCTATGAGCGCGGCGTACTAACTACGGCGCAAATGAAACAGGCGCAGAATCAGAAAAACGCGAACCCACAGACGATTACGCAGTACATCGAAAACGCTACGGCATCCAGAATATCTAATTGGTGAGGGATTCCATCATGCAACAAGCCCATCCAGAGCTAAAGAAAATCACCAAAGGCGTACTAATTGCTACGCTGACCTCCGTGCTCACTTCCGGCTTTCTGAATGCCGAAAGCCAGGCCCTGGGCATGCAGAACTTCGTGAACCAGATGTTTATCGCAAGTAGCGGCGCGACCGCCGCCGGATCCGGCAACGGCGTGACGTATTCGGGCGGATATTTTGAAGCGCGGACGCCGCTCTCCGGCGCCAATGTCATTGCGTTTACTCCACCGGACATTTCGGCTGGATGCGGCGGTATCAATCTGTTCTTCGGATCTTTTCACTTTATTAACGGCCAGGAATTTATGGCGCTATTGCGGGAAATTGGTCAGCAGGCCCTGGGATACGCCTTCCAGTTGGCTATCGACGCCATGTGTCATCAGTGCGGCGCTCTGCTTTCGATGATCGAAAAAGATATTCAGGATATGAATAATGCCCTGAAGAATACATGCCAATTAGCTAAGGGGATTTTCACCGGGGCTGATCTGGGCAATCTTGCGCAGGTGGTGAATACCAGCAGAAATTTGATGTCATCCGCCGTTGGTGACGTGTCCGACTTTTTTAAGGGCACGGAGCCGGCGATGGCATCGACCGTCACTAGCGATGAAAACAGCATATCTACGAATTGGACGGAACTGATGACTTCGGTGGGGCTCAACGGGCAAGCAGCCAAGACCTCTGTGCCGGAAACAACGCCACAAGCGTATAGTTTGCCCCAATACAATATGTTCTGGAAAGCGATTAATGCTGCGGACACTCAGAACATGCTGACCGGATTGAGTGATGCGAACACCATAGCCAGTGTGCCGGAAGCGGTGAGTACGACCAACTCGAATATTTGCGCGACGACCACGGAAACCACCAACGCTTGCACCAAGGAAATTCTCATGAGCCTGGTCGGGACACTGATCATCCTGCCGGGGGAATCAACCAACAGCATCAATGCGAGCGGCGCCGCCACACAAAGCCCAACCAACAATACAGCCACCGGGAACATCAATGGCGACGGTTTGACCGCAACTGCGTCGCTGTATCTGCCGGAACTTGTGAACGGAACACCAAATGCTCCCGTTTGGCAATGCACCTACCGTAATATCGGCGGAACGCATTACCAGACTTTCGGCCCGGTCACGGGATGTATAGGCCCGCTGGGTAAGACTACCCTGGGGAGTATGGGGTATGTCGGGATAAAAACCGCTGTGCGCGGATATCTGCTGGGTGGGTACGTGGGCGGAGTCTATCACAATGGATTGGTCAACGATCTAAACGCGGGGATCACGCCCAGCGCGGCTACTCAGGATTTCGAACAGGGACTGCCGTACGGCACCGCCACCATCCTGCAGGACGCGGAAACCGGCAACCAAAACGATCCTGGTATGGGTTTGCTGGCACAAATCGCGAAACTATTGGAGCCTTATATCGTCGATGAATACGCCGTGAAATTCGGAGACGCGGCGATGGAGGCGGTCAGTGTGTATAGCGGACAACATCACATCATTGTGCCACCAGATTACGCATCAAACGTAGCGGCGCTGAACGCGCAAATACAGACCTACGAGACAAAAGAGTCGCTGAATGACAAAAACGTACGCCTGGCAGAAGAGTTGGTGCAAAGCGCCAAGGCACGGACCGCCAATGCGAGCGGGGGGAAGGTCTGATGTATATCTACGTCGTCGGCAACATCCAGTCATTTTTTTCCGTACTCACCGGCATTCAAATGCTGTTCAACCCCGCGAACAACACCCTGTGGGCGAGCCAGGGCACCAACGCGTCCGGTTTTCCGGGAAGCTGGGCGCTGGGGCTGGGGTTGATGTTCGGGTTCATCATCATGATTCTGACCGGCATGAACAATCTGCGCATCGAGTTCCACAAGATGATGATCATCATGATCGTGTTCATGGCGCTCTGGGAAGTCCAAACCAGCGCCACGGTGGAAAACATGCTGACGGGTAATTCCGTGACGGTGCAGGGCATACCCATCGGCATCGTCTATCCCGCCGCTATTTTCTCGACTATTGCTTATGATGCGGCGGAAGAGATCGGGCAGGCCGATCAAAATGCCGGCAACAACAATCCATCTCTGTTCACTGGAAGCTACAACAGCAATTACGGCTTTGCTGGACCGCTGGCGCTGACATACAAGCTACGGGGGTTATACAGCGTTTTTAATGACTATGACTCTCCGCTCTCCGGGTCGGTCGCGCAATACGTCGATCATTGCATCATTCCACAAGCATCCGTGGTCGATTCCGGCGAACTCATCGACAGCCCGGATCTGGCGGCAACGCTGTTCACCGGTCCAAACGCCATAGCTCCATCCAATAACCAGGTGCCTATCAATGTAAACGGCTCCAATCAGGCCACCGCATGGCAGTCGGTACCTTGTTCCACCGCGCAATCAACCTTGAGCAGCGCCTGGAGCACGTTTTACGGCGGTACCGGGAGCAATAGCCTCAACAATGTGGTTTCCATGAAAACGCAGAGCAACGGAAAAACCGGCGTGGACGCCAGCACGGCGGAATCTGTCCTGCAGACCATGTTCACCTCCACGGCAAACGGCGGGCAGAATTTCATCGGAAACCTGATTCTGAACTGCGCGGCGGAAGCGGGAAACGCGCAGGCCGCGAGTGACATGAGCAGCAGCGCGGACGTGACCGATCCGTCTACTCTTTCCCCATACTGCACCACAAAAGCGGCCGCCCTAGGTCGGCAGCAAGCCATGAACGCTGGGTCTGCGTCGCTTTTTGAAAGCAACATGATCCCGACTATGGCGCTTCTGCAGTTCCTGTTTTTCGCGATGGCGCCGCTGACCTTGATCATCGCCGCAATGATGGGCGCGCAGGGCTTGCCGATGCTGGGCAAATACATGATCTTCGGTGCATGGACGGAATCCTGGATCCCCGTTGCCCAGATCATCAATGATTACATCCAACAGACCACCAACCAGCTCTATGCGAACATCCAGACGGCGGCAGCGGCGACCACTATTTCCACCCCGAGTGGCGCCACGATGACGATGTCCGCGACCTCATCAGCCAACATCCCCATGATCCTGACCCACGCCATGAACGCGCTTTCGATGGCGGACATGATGATGTCGGCGACTCCGATCATCACGCTGGTGCTCCTCACCGGATCCTATTTCGCGCTGACACAGCTCGGTAGCAAGATTTCTGGCAACGACGTGGTGGACAAGAACATGAGTCTGTCCACCCCGACGGACGGAACGAACGTCATGCAGAGCGGGGCATATGGGGTGGGGGTGGCAAATACGGGTAATGTCGGCGGAAGCATGGGGACCGGTCTTGCCGCTAACACAGTGAGTTACGGTTTCACACACAGCGCGTCTTCTGGTTTGAGCAGCGTTGAGCAGTCCAATGCTGCGGTTACCAAGCAAGCGGCGGCGCAAGCGATAGAGACGGCTGCGGCAGTCAACACGCTGACGCAAAAGGGAGAGGCAGGGATTTCCAGTACGAATGGATACAGTAGCGGCGCGGGGATTGCGTATAAAGAGATGAATTCTGCGAAGCAAGAGTTGGCAACGAGCTTCAAGGTGAGTCAGGATGATGCCACTAAGTTTGGAACAGCAATAGGTCTTGGGCTAGGTAAAAATGCTGAAGGAAAATACACTGCCAAATCCATTGGTGCGCTTGCAAGCCTATTAAAGGTAAACATTAATGGAGAGCAGACGGCTGCGATTACTAATGCTGTCAATTCGGGTGCGGTTGATTCGGCAATGCACTCTTTAGCCAGCGGTATTGATGCTTCTCAAACATCCGGCTTTGAAACCGGATTCAAGAATTCAGAGAGCCGAAGCGTGGCGGGGCAGCTAGCCAAAAGCGCAGCGAAATCGAAATCCATAGCTTCCAGTGTCGCGGCTTCGCAATCACAATTGGAATCGGCATCGCGGGCCGCTCAGGAAATACAGTCAGCGGGTGGTAAAACGGAATTTAATGCCGATTCGCTTGGTGCGGTCATGAACGACGAGGGGTATAAAACTGGCCAAATGGCGCTTACGCATGCCATCTCTACGCTACAGGGTGTCGGTGACAAGTATGGTAACGAAGCAGAGCTGATGCAGAGTTTCGACAAGAATGTTGCGCACGGCGAAAAGTTGGGCCTAAAGGGCGATGTTTTGGCCGGTTTTGCGGCAATTGCCACAGCAAATGGGATGAGCAACCAAGGCGCGGCAAGCGAATATGTTGCCAGACTTTCCGGCCAGTCTGGTTTAGCCTCATCCAGCGCCGCTCTGGCATCGTCCATAGCAAAAGAGAACGCTGCCGTTGGTGCGAATACCAATCTTGGCGGAAACGTGGCTGCTGTGGGTGGCGCTGGTTCTACGATCGGCGCGGACGCCGGGGCAACCGGTGCGCCGCCGACAGCTTCTGGTCTCACAGCGGAATTGAGTTCTGTTAGCCAAGCGGCTGCGGCCCAGGCTGGAGTGAGTGGCATGGGGGATTACTCTCCGTCCACATCGGCGGAAGTGTATGCAGACGATAAAGCCATCGCGGAAAGTGGACTTGGGACAGCGCAAAAGCTGGCTATGGCGAAAAAGGCTGGCATGGATCCGATGTCAACCAGTCAGATCAAGCCAGAGATCGCTGCAGCAACTAAAAGCGATCAAATGAAAGTAACAAAGTGGTTGCAGGAACATCCGGACGAAGATGCGGCCGCTGCTGTGGTTGCGTTGGGACTCAAGGGAGCTGCCGCCGCATCTGCCCTCGCAGGGGCAAGGGCAGCGGCAAAAGCAAAAGCAGCGGACGAGGCAAAGCCTGGGGACGATGCTGGAGACGGAACGCCACCACCCCCTGCCAACAGCGATAGTCCGTTCACGCGAGACGCGAATGCGTTCAGAGATGTGGAGCATGGCCATTTTGGCAAGGCTGCGCAAGAAGTTGGGAAAAACGCTGAGTTGCCTGGTGGCGAGGGTGGGGGTGAAGGCCTTCCTGGTGGGGTTCCAGATGATATTCCACTTGGCTGAGTTGACAGGTCTACCGAGTCGTGATAGTCCTGCAACCGGAAAGACTGTAAAGGAAGTTGTGTGATGCAAAATAGAAAAACAATATACGCGATCAAGGCGGCATTCTGGTTCTCGGTGGTCTGTGGTGCGACAGGATGGTTCATGTTCACCGTTTTCCGCAGCCCAGAAAAGGCTGTATGGGTAGCGCTTGCCGTTCCATTTGCTGTGCTAGCGGTTCAGGCTGTTTTATTGGTCTGGCGTCTATTGGCGAAGAACGCGGTCATCTGGTGGGAATGTGTCGCATTCGCGGAAGCGATGATCGGAGCGCTGTTCCTGGTTGGAGCGTGGGACCTGCTGCCTGGAGAGGCACGCTTTCTCAATTTGCTCGCCGTTGGTATTTGGGTTATTCCGGTAGTGTTCTTGTTCGGTGCAGGACACGAGGATTTTGAGGCAGTGAAGCGGATGGGGATGGGGCTAGATCCTTATCAGGATGGGGCACCGCTTTCACAAGAAGAAATAAAACAGCGCGAGGAAGAAAACGAAGACGTGATGGCGTGGATGTTTCCTCACTCAGTGTGGGGGAGAAACACAATCTACGAGCACATGGACGACTAACCCGCCCAATCTGCTCCCCTTTGCATCCTCGAAAAACCGGATTTGCCGCTTTTGAGAAGCGCGGTGGAGATTGCCGCGCGGATGGGAGGCGGTTTTTCCGGTTTCTTCTGGGCCATCTATTTGGCGTTTTCTGATGAGGCAGATCGGCGGAAAAGCCTGCCGTCGGTAGTGATTTGTTCTGCGCTGCCAATCGCGATATTGGGGAAATCCGGGTGCGCTGGATTGAGCAAAAAGTTCCATTCTGTGGGAACTACGGCGCTGGGCACGGCAAGTACCGCGCTTTCTCGTCGTGCAATCCAGTCCATGCCGATATCCTGCAATGCTTCGCACGCTTGTGGGTCGCGCCAACCTTGCGGCAAGTTGGTGATGATAACGTTCTGGACATCGAGATCATCGGGGAGTGTTGCGGGGATAACCGAGTATTTGGCACGTAACGGCTCATCCTGAACCAACATTTCCAACATGGCCAAGGATTGGCTTGATGCGGTATAGACGACGGCAACACCTTTGCGGTTCCATCGTCCACCGTAACGGCGCGCACCTTCGCCGCTGAACGCCGTTTCCACGAATCTGGTCGTCACCATGCGCCAGACCGTTTGCATCAGGCAAAAACACCATGCTCGATGCGCCCCAGCGTGTCCAGAACACTTTCAGTGCCTACGTCGGTATCCATCAGGGAAAGCGGAGTCAATCCGGATAAAGCCGCATTTTTGGAATTGAGCCAGTCAATAGCCAGGTCACGGCTTTCAAAAACTTCGCCGGCACGTTCAATGACCCGGGCCAATCGAATGATCTTGGCAGACTCCTCGCTGTTTAGGGCGCCTTCCCGTTTACGTCTGGATAGAGTGCGGAGGGGAATGTCCAGCAACGAGGCCAGTTCCGCCTGGGAAAGATGTAACACGGAGCAAACGGAATCCACGGAGGAGGCGGGTATTCCACTGCGAATAACCTGGACCAACTGCAAGGTGTTCGTTGGGAAACCAGGAAGGATGCCAGACCTTTCCAACAAAACGTGCTCAACCATGATGCACCTCCAATTCGGGCAAATGGCGTTTCACTTGATCAATTATGGCGCACGGCTTCATCAACGGTCAACAGGAGGCGTCTTTTGGATGAACGCCTTGCTCTGTTAGCCAAGCCGCTGCGGCCCAGGCCGGAGTAACCGGCATGGGGGATTACTTCCGTGCGGCGAAAGACGGTCTCAATCACCGCGTTGGATGCGGCGAATAACTTGCGCATGCGGATTCGGGCTGGCCTGTCCCTTAAAACAAAAGGCCATTTTCTCCAAAGGATGCCGGGCACCTTGACCGGGCTTGGCATTCGCACCTACACTTACCGCTATGGATAAGCGAGCCCAACGTCAGCGTCAAAATCTGATCAACGCCATTATCTACTTCGCGCAGAACACGGCGCAATGTGGAAAGATAAAGCTGTTCAAACTGCTCTATCTTATGGATTTTCAGCACTTCCAGGAGACTGGGAAAACGGTTACGGGCCTGGAGTATCAAGCTTGGAAGTTTGGCCCCGTGCCGGTGAAGGTAATGGAGGAGTGGGAGTCTCCAGATCCAGACTTGCGCAAGGCCATACATATCGAGGTCGAGCCCGTTTACGACTACGACCGCAAGTCGGTCAAGGTGAATGAAGGCGTTGGCTTTGACGATTCGGAGTTTACGCCCCGCCAGTTGCGGATCATGCAATCTCTGTCGGAGCAGTACCGCGACACCTTTTCACCCAAAATGATCGACGTTACTCATGCTCAAAATGGCGCATGGGATAAAGTATGGAAAGATGGCAAAGGGGCCTTCAGTCCCATTCCTTACGAGCTAGCCATTCCAGAAGATGACCCGCACCGCGATGATCTGCTGGAAATTCATGCCGAGCAGATGATGCGTACCGCAGCGCTCCAATCGCTTCAGGCATGATTCCTTTCGTACCTGGCGACATTTGGCGCGACGATACCTACTATCGCGACGCCCAAAACAAATACCAACCAAAATATCTCTTGGTTCTCAGCGACATCCCTGGTTCCGGGGATTGCCTTGCTGCCGTCTTCACCACAAAGTCCAACGGACTAAACGCTCATCCGCCGTGTTCTCTCGGAAATCCACGGAAAGGCTATTAGAATACCCCGCAGTACTCCGCCCATAACCGCAGGTTTGGGGGGTGGTGAAGCGGGACGGCCGCGCAGCGGCGTTAATACAATTTAAACCTTGATTAAAATCATTAAGATATGGTAACATAGGTCTCATGAGTAAACCCAAGAAAACGCGCTGCCCGGTCGAAGTGCGGGCCACTCGCCTGACCTCGAATATCCGTGTTGCCAATCCGCAGAAATTCGGCCAGGCCATGCGTCTGTTCGATCGCGTCGCCGCGCTGAAAAACCGGATGAGCGCTTACTGCTTCGACCATTTGCGCGACCTGATCGCCGATCCTTATGCGTTCAAGGCGCAATACAAGGCGTTCAATGACAACGCGGATCTCAATGCCTGGGAAACCCAGGCGCTGTTTCATGATGTCGTAGATTTTTACGTCAACAGTTTCCAACAGCGGCTTGAGCGCAAACAGATATTCGTTCAAGGCGGCTGGAAAGCGACGCGTTACCAGAAGAACGTGTATCGCAAACCGAAGGCGGGCGAATACGCGGAGACCGGTAGCGTGCTCGCGCATGCCAAAGGCGACCCGAAATCCTTTGAACTCGTCCGCCGCAAAACACACATGACCGGCATCGTGAAATACCTGTGCTACATGAACCAGGACACCTTCGATCCGGAGCGCATGGCGAATACCGCCATGCAGGCCGTTCTGCTGTTCTGCCGCCATTACCATCCTTTACGTTGGCAGCGCGCCTGCCGGGTGGCCCAGGCAATCCAGGACCGCATGATTGGCGGTATGAAACTTATCCACTTCACCACGGGCTCCCATCGCCGCCACCCGGTGGAATCGAAATCGCTGGTCATCGAAGATCCTGGCAACGGGAAATACCGGTGGTGGTACCAGTTGCGGCTGGGAAAAGGAAAAGGCGCGGAGTTCGTCCATCTCCCCTTGCTGTTCAACGCGCAACGCAAGAAACCGGAAGATCTGCGACTGGACGCCGCGCACGTCTGCTACGTCCGAAACGGCAAACAGTTTATGGTCGGGGCCACGTATGAGGCACCGCCGCTGGCGTTCCCGCCGACCGAAATCAACGCCGACACATCGGTTGGCATCGACGTCAACACCAAGAACAACCTCATGGCCCTATCGACCGGGAAAGTTTACGATTACGACCGTTCTGCCGTGGGCGCGCTGATTCTTCTGGTGAACAAGATCACCCGTAACGGCACACCCAACATGACGTTCCGCGAACGGGCGCGATGGGAAAAGCTGTGCCGGGTGAACGAGTGGCAGATCAAGCGGCTCATTCACGATATGCTGGATGCACTGCAGGCCGTCGGCGTCACAGATCTCATGGTGGAAGACCTGGACATGCGTGGAGACGCCACCTTTCTGGAGCATCACGCGCTGAAGATCAAATACAGCCGCCTGTTGAGGTTGCTGCGTCTGTCGCATTTGAAGGACTGGATCGGTTCGCAAGCGGAGAAGCGCGGCATGCGTCTGCATAGAACCGACCCGGCGTACACCAGCCAGGAATGCCCAGAATGTCATTTTGTGGACCGTGGCAACCGCCCGGCGCAGGAGACCTTCGAGTGTCTGGCTTGCGGATGCGCGGGTCCCGCCGACACGGTTGCGGCCTGCAACACCCAATTCCGAGTGCTCGCGGATGTTCTGCGAGGCAAGAATGCCCTGCTGCACACGTTTGACGTGTATGGAAGGGCGGTACCGAAACCGATGCCTCGACTCCGGATCAAGGGGATCGTGGAGCGGAAATTGTACCCACCTGCTTCACCGGGACATTTCACTGAACCTTTGGGTCCCGGTTCAACAAATAAAGTGGGCGCCAAAACACCGGCGTTCGTCAAAGCCGAAGCGCCACCCCAGAGCCTTTAGGCTTGGGTGGCGTTGTTCACTATGTTGGCGTTCCAGGCGGAGTGCTTACACAAGAAAGTTGGGTTGCCTTTGAAAGCCTTGATTTTGTAGATGAGATCGAAGGAAGCAGGCTCGAAAAAGTGCGCGGAACTATCGCAACACCTTTGCTGTGCAAGGTGCTTCGTTGTTTGCTGCAGAGCGATGACATCACCACTTCACAGGCCAGACATATCGGGAATACGGCTGCGCGGCTTGGTTGCCCCTAAATCGCTGTTCCACGCGCGCAGCGAAGGCTGGTCACTTTTTAGCACCTTTCCTTCACCAGTTGGCTGGCCCGAAACGTCACTACCCGCCGTGCCTTGATCTCGACGGGTTCGTTGGTCTTCGGGTTCCGCCCAGGCCGTGCCCGTTTCTCGTGTAAGGTGAAGTTCCCGAAGCCGGACAGCTTCACGTCCTCGCCAGAGGCCAATGTGGTGCGGATGGTGTCGAACATGGCATTGATCAGGGCCGCACCATCTTTGGCGGTCAAGCCCATCGTGTCAGATAGGTGGTGAGTCAAATCTTGTTTTGTGATGCTCATTTCTTCCTCGCTGTCAGGCAGCACTCAAGTGCCATGCGCCTTCCACCTCTTCAAACTGCATGCGGTTCTGTTCTGTTCTGTCCAGTGCATTCAGCCGCTCAATAAACGCCCGAACATGCCCATTTCCGGAAGCGTGTTCACGATACAGAACCCGCAACAGAATATCAGCGGCTTTCATGGCCTTCTGGCTCTTCAAGCCCTTACCCTTCTCCCACACGGCAATGCTTTGTGCGTCTCGTCCGACCATCTCGCCCAGAGATTTCTGCGATAGGCCGAGTTCCTTTCGCAAAAAACGAAGTTCCATTCCCGTCAACGGTTTTGGTGATTCCGTGACACGCAGACCAATAGCTTTGTGCAAACCTTCTAGATTTTCAATGGATACGGCGTGACCGTATGGCGTTTCAATCTCACTATAGCCATTGGCCAACCATACATCGGGCAACCCGCAGCTCACGTACTGAAACATCACAATCTCCTATTAGAATGTGGTAATAATAACAACAAATTTGCAATCAGAATCCAATGCAGAGACAACGTGAACATCATCCCCCGCATGAATGTGCTGCAAAGTACATCGCCAACCTCCATGAATGTCCTGATGCCACTCCTCAAACACTGTTCCTATCCTGATGCATTCCATGACCTGCGTTCTGGTTATGTTTCGATCGTGCATTTGTTGCTCAGCATGTGCAGAAAAAAAGACCTTGCTGCTATTTTTTGCCAAATCGCGTAGCGTCGTTAACATCGTGTGCCGGTTGCCCGGTAGCTTGACAACATTTTGCGGTTTCTTGTTGATCATCACACACCAAACAGCGGACCCAATGTAAAGCTATAGAAACTATAGGTTGCCTGGAGCTTGACGTCAAGCGAACAGGGACATAGGTACCTGGCGAGGCAGGCCTGACTATCTGGATGTCGAGTTATGAGAATGGCTGTTCGTTTTAACTGCAACTAAAAATGTTATACTTGCTGCATGATGCCAGAAATGGCAGATCGTGGGAAAAGGAAGTGTCGCACCAATACGGCTATGGTCGAAAAATGGTCTGCGGACTAAATCCAAAAAGTTGACACCCGCCCCGCCACGTTCTAAGCTCTGAAACACGGTGCTCAAACACCTATCGGCGGACAACCGCCCCGACAGACTTGCGGGATTTTTTATGCCCAGCGTTCAGCGTTGGCGCGTCCCTCAATGGCCGAGGGTGGACTAATACAAGACCCTTCGGGGGAATACGTCCGGTGCTCCGATAGCACTTTGAGCCCTTGGCCGCCTGCCGCCGTTGGCAGGTATCAGAGCTAGAGGGCTTTATCATGGCGTTCACGAACTTGGGAAATGGCATCTATGACGCGCGGAAGATGGCCGATCACCCGGACCTGCACAGTCAGGAAGAGCTGCTGAAGGAAATCGACGCGCTGGACTCCACACTGATCACATTGTGGTCATTCGTCGGATCACTGGGCGAGATTATGAGCCACACTGCAGGCGAGCGGGAGGCCTGGCACGAGACCCATATCACAAACATAGGGCAGGGGCTGGCAGCAATTGCTGACCTCGCTTTGGGCATTGAGACCACGGCGGATCGTTTGCTGAAAAACCGCCAGCAGAAGGGCGAAATAGGCTCAGGTCGTGAACCACATGCCTACAACTAAAGGTTTGTGACGAGGTAGCATGGCGCGACACCGGGAAAATCAGGCGCAGCATCGATCCGTCTTGGCGAAAATGGTGATGAAGGCGTTTGAGCTCTGGAAGGTGACCAACGAAGACCAGCTTGCCTTGCTGGGGCTGGCACTGGAAAACCGTGCGGCACTCAGCCGCTATCGCAGAGGCGAACCGCTGGCGGCAAACCGGGATCTCCTGGAGCGGGCTGGTCACTTGCTGGCTATCCACAAGAATCTGCGTCTGCTTTTCCCGCACGACAGAGACCTGGCCTATCGTTGGATGACCACGCGAAACCGGGCATTCGGCAATCAAACTCCCGTGGAAGTGATCTGCGAGTGGGGCTTTACCGGGTTGCTTATGGTGCGTTCCTATCTGGACCGGGCCCGGGGCAGCTAGCTAGTGATCAGTCAGGGGCCGGTGGGAAGCATCCGACCGTGGGTCAAACACCCCGGGCTAAAGCTCGGAGCTTGTGAAAGCAGGCTGGGTTGACCAGGGAGCCGAGTAACGTCGTGAGACGTTGGCAGACGTTTGCAACAGGTCGTTGAGACCCACTCCGGGATGCTTCCTCAGTC
>JAJYPA010000132.1 GCA_021795795.1 Pseudomonadota bacterium
TCGGAGTAAAAACCGGGCAAAGCTGCTTGGAAAGGTAGCCGTTTGTTGTGGAATTTGAGCCGGATTCGGCCACAGGCATGATTCAGTGGCAGAATTCATTGAAAATATCGGGTTATTCGAGCTGCCCCAATGTGTATGGAATGGTTTTAAGTTCGATCGAGGTTGAATTCGAAGCAGTCATCAGTGCCTATCTCCTGAACAAATAAATCTAAAAGTCGGCTCTGTAACAGCCATAGACAAAGCACAAGGTCGCCTATTGGTGTAGCAGATTTAAGAAAATACACCATGAAACCGTAGGTATTTACGATGAGGACGCTTTACCCGACAAATCCGATGCGACTTTAGCCAAGGCATCATGCATTGCTTGAACAATCAATCTGTCAGCCTCCGTCTGGTTTACACCCGGTACATCCCAATCGAATATCGCCCGATATTTTTCCACCAACGCCCGCATGTCGTGCAGCATTTGTGCCCGATGATGTTCAAGTTCAATGTCTTCGATGGCGCTCATGATCCTTACCCCGTATTTTCAGTGTCGATGGTTGAATAAACTAAATCAGTCCAGCAAACCGGCTTCTGCCCACATGACATTCTTATGCTCTTTGACGGCTGCTTTAAGCAAATCGATTAACGGCGCCGCGCGGGTGGACGGGCTGACACCATCGTATGCATCCGGTCCCTTCGTATGACTGACACCGACCGCGGCAGTCAATTTTTCGAGCGCCTGCGGCACATCGGCAGCCAGAATCGAACCCGGCACTGTCGCATCATGGCCCATCTTATCAATCATGGCTAACGCATCCGCTCGATGCATGGTGATATTCGGAAACACCTTGGTTGAAAACGTAATCATGCTGAAGCTCCTCTGCTTGTTGACGCTGGAAACCGGTCATTGAGCCTGTTGTTATTAGCACTCCTGTCTCGTTCTTATCCATGCCGCATCGGGTGACGCAGCATTTTCAGAAAACTGCAATGCGGTGCCGCCGTATAGTCTAAGCGTCGCTGGATGCTTACTTTGGTAACATCCGTCACAAATAACCCGGAGCTCGAAAACTGCCTCAACTCGCTATATGTGCGGCAGCAATTTCCTTCATTACCGGCAAATCCAGACCAAACCTTTCGGCCAGTTTCAGCGCCCGCTGCAAGCGAGCCGCCGCCGTACGACCCTGACAAGCATGTGCCGGATCGCCCTCGAATCCAGCCAACATGCCCTCGATCAGTGGCTCTGCTGCCAGCGGCAGTCCGACCAGTTTCTCCTGAAGCGCAATGACTTCAAGAGCCACGGCGCGTGCAAGCGGCTGATGTTCACGCCAGAGTGTTTCGACATCTCCGCCCATCTTGAGCCCGGCGATATTGGTGGTGAGAATGTAGACATTCTTGATGACCAACTCGTTTTGCATGGCAGCCAAATCGTCGATAATCCGCGCATTCAGACCAATCGCTGCAAGCGATTCGGCCATCAAACCGGCATTACGCCCCCAAACCGGGCTGGGCATGAGTTGTTTGACGAGTTTGCCCGGCTTTTTCTCGAACCAGATGGACATGACGGTCGGGTTGACGATCCCTGCCGATTGCCAGTCCTTGGGCAGCAGTTCGTTCTGGATCAGCACCAGTCGCTCGTGCCATTGTGCCGGGATTTGCGTGAGCAGATCCGGTAGGTCTTTTTCACCGACCGCCAGCACCAGCGCTTGCGCATCGGGCGATTGCGCCAGCACGCCGGAAAGTGATTGCCGACGGGTCAACGGAATGACCGGATGGCCGGTTTTCAGAAAGCCTGCGGCCAGTACCTGACCGATTTCGCCCATACCAACCAAAATCACGGACGGGGCAAGGCCAGAAGTATTCTGACTCATTACTTATTCTCCTTTTGGATCAGATGGTAAGCATGTTTGGCCGCCACTGAACCACACCGTCGGCATACAGTTGCTGCAACAGTTCGGCCGCAGCCGGTAGCTCGGTGACGGCCAGCAGTTCGGCGGCATCATAAAAAACCTGGGCCACAAGCAAGCGCGCTAAAGGCAGGGTTTGCGCATTGAGCACCATGCCTTGACCATCTACGGCCAGTGTTCCGCCAGCCGAATCGGACTCATCTTCCACCAGCAGCATTCGCGCAGCCGGTGTGCGCATCAGGGTGTCGCCGCTATGGGCGATTTCATCACGCAGGGCCTTCGCGTCCAATGGCTCGTTTTGTGGATAAAAACTGGCGTGATCCAGCGGGCGCTCGGTGAGCGTTTCGGCGATGAATCGATCCAGCACGGCATCATCCTGATCCAGTACCGATTGCAAGATCGCGCGCAATTTGGCACGAGACGAGGCGTTCAATGCGCCGGGATTCGCCGGTGCCTGCAAATCGGGATCACCGTAACGGGCCGTTTGATCCATCTGGGTGATCAGCCGATCGGTCACGCCCGCCGCCAACTCGTGCAGCAAGGGCGCACGGAACCCGATCGAAAACGTCATGCAGTGGTCGACCGCTACGCCGTGATGCGGCACACCGGGCGGCAGATAGAGCATGTCGCCCGGTTCCAGCACCCATTCTTCGGTCGGATCGAATTCTTGCAGCAGACGGATATCCAGATCCGGTACGAAATCACTATGTTTCGGCGGATATTCGATCATCCACTTGCGCCGCCCCATACCCTGCAACAGGAACACATCATATTCATCGATATGCGCCCCGACCGAACCACCGGGCGGTGCGTAGGAAATCATCAGGTCGTCGATCCGCCAATCCGGTACGAAGCGGAATTGCTCAACCAGGGTCATCATGTCAGGAATCAGCTTTTCGCAATCGGTAATCAGCAACGAGTAACCGTCTTCGGGCAGGCTGGTGAAATCCTCTTCCACGAAAGGGCCGTGTCGCAACGTCCAGGGCCGCGTGCCTGCCGATTCGAGAATCAAACGCGCGGGCACGTCTTCCTCACAGGCCAGACCGGCCAGCTCCTCTGGCGATAGTGGCGACTCGAAGCCGGGCACCGCCTGACGGATCAACACCGGTTTTTTCTGCCAGTAATCACGCAGAAAATCAGCCACGGACAAGCTACCCAGCACCTGCGAAATTGCCATAAATCCACCTTCCAAAAATAGGGCCACCAATAGTAACACTTGGGTAACAGCCACCCCATTCCACAACGCCATAAACTACGAATTCGGTTATGCTATGAAAACATAACGCTCGCCCATTGCTCCGCGAACCATGGACTCAAGGAAGTCATCATGCCGAAGAAATCCCGCCTCGACCGCCTACCAGGCGACGCCTACAGCGAACAGATTCACGCCCGGTTCTGGCTGATCAGCGCCGATCAGAAGGGCTATCTTGGCGTCGGAAAAGTCCGGCTGATGGAACTCATCGACGAACTGGGTTCAATCAGTCAGGCCGCCAAGACACTGGGCATGTCGTACAAGCGCGCATGGTCGCTGATCGAGGAAGTCAACAAGATCGGTAGCCTGCCGTACGTGACCAAAGAAGTCGGTGGTGCGGGCGGCGGCCATGCCACCCTGACCGAAGCAGGTCGCAAAGCCATCGCCCAATACCGTGCACTGGAAGCGGACTTCCGGCAATTCATTGAGCAGCGCAAGCAAAAAATTCAACTGTGATGCCACCCTCTTCGCCAGCAGCCATGACAAGCAATTCAACGATCCGCGAACGGGCCTACCACTGGCTGATGACAGCCGATCCGGGGCAGAAATCAGCAGGCGCGGCCAACTTGTATCGACAGGCACTCATGACGGACGATGCCGTCATCCCACGCCCGCCCGAACAGGCCATTGTTCGCGTGGAAGACCCAGGCCGCCCTGCCCTTCCCGAGCTGATGCCGCCGCGCGATCTGCCGAGACGGATCACCCACACCCAGGAAGGGCGCAACACAATGGCCCACGCCTTTGCTCATATCGAATTCAATGCCATCAATATCGCGCTGGATGCGGTCTACCGCTTCGACGACATGCCTGCGGCTTACTATCGTGACTGGTTGCGAGTCGCGTCTGAAGAAGGCAAGCACTTCCTGCTACTGGCCGACTACCTCGCACAACACGGCAGCAGCTACGGTGATTTTCCCGCACACAACAGCCTGTGGGAAACCGTCTGCGCCACCGATCACGATGTCATGGTGCGCATGGCGCTGGTGCCCCGCGTACTCGAAGCCCGCGGACTCGACGTCACTCCGGCCATCGCCGATAAATTGCGCTTGGTGGGCGATCAGGCACTCGTCGATATTCTCGGGGTGATTTATACGGACGAAATCGGCCATGTCGAAATCGGCACCCGCTGGTTCCGCCACTGCGCCGAACAACGCCAACTCGATCCGCGCAGCACCTTTCGCGACTTGCTGGCTGAATACATGCACGGCCGGATTCGCGGCCCCTACGACGAACCGGGGCGCATGGCCGCCGGTTTCACCCGCGAAGAAATCGACGATCTTAAAGCCATGGAAGCGCAGACGCTGGTAAGGCTCGACAAGACACACGCCTGAATATTGCCCTGTACATTCTTCGTATTTCACAACCTTCCCAATTCAACTGCCCTAACAGGATGCTGAAAAACTCATCCATGAGTTTTTCAGCCCTGCCAAGTCCGGTACACGCCCGGACTTGGCAGCGATAAATCAATCACTTGCGTGATTGATTTTCGTGCGGGGCATCCATGCCCCGTGTTTTTTGCACCGCTCGCCGGATGCCCAAAAGACGCATTGCCGCCAAAACGGCTCGCTGATAGGATCAGCCGGCAAAATTACTCGAAAAAATGGAAACGGGGCACAGGTAAAACAGGTAAAAAATGATTAAAACCACATCCAAAGCATTGGTGGCTTGTGCCTTGATTCTCCTCGCGGGATGCGACAGCAGCGATTCGAACAACACAGGTCAGATTCAGATTGGCGCGCAGAATCTACAAGTCCGGACAGGCAACGTCCAGACTGTGCCCGTCCGGATTGCTGGAGGCAGCGGCATCGTTAACCAGAAAGTCAATCTGAGCGCTTTAGATCCGACTGTTGCACACATTGCACCGTCGACGTGCATCCTGTCTTCCGGATCGGAGCCCTGTTCGGTAACCGTCTTTGGCAAAACAACCGGAAACACCCGCATTCTGGCCGAAGCCGCCGGTTATTCCAGCGCAAGTACTTCCGTGACCGTTGGAGGGTCGGCCAATGTTTATGGTTCGATTTCCGTCGCAACAACAACGCGAACCTTCTACTCGGGTGCCCAGGTCGCCTACCCGTTCTCCATCACGGTACAACTGATTCCCGCAACAGGGATGAACAGTAAGAAGATTCCAAACGATAACCCGTTGACAGTCATGATGAACCAGCCCGCAGGCATTTTATTTGCCAACGGTGGCACACAGCAGTGCAACCTGACCACGGCTGCCCCCACCTGTACCATCAGTGGAACAATCGATGCCACAAAAGTGCCATCGAAAACCTCCTTCACAACGACCATCAGCCCCACCGGCTCTTGGGTCGCGGGCGTCAATGCCCCATTCGGCTCACAGGACGGTGTCACGATCAGCTGGAATGGCAATCCCAACCAATCGGCGGGCACCGTCCACGTCAGCTCTCAAAACAGCTCCGGCCAAATCTATCTGGGCATGAAGGCGCCATTGTTTGTGTATCTGGAGGGAGACACACTGCTCAAATCCGACTACTGGGTTACGGTTACCAGCGTCGATCCGAGTGCCTTGGTCTTCTATTCTTATCCGGATGGCTCGAACACCCCTGCCGACATGCAGACAACAAGTTCCGTTACCTGTGCATTGTCGTTAGACAACAGCAGTACCGCCGCGCATGCCAGCTCCGTGACCACCTGTGGATATGGCCTGCTGCCGTTAAAAGGCACAACCAATGGCCTTGATGCTGCACTTTCTGTTGCCGTGACAACCGTGCCGCCGACGTATGCCAATAACCAGCCGGGATTCCTTCTCGCTGTACCTTCCTATCAGAAGACAGTCAATCTCAAGTTGATCGACAACAGTGGCTCGACCGCAGGGCGGAACATCACGTTCACCAACGATTCACCGGATACGGTGCTGATCGCTGCCAACGCAGGCTCGGCGAATGCCTACACATCCCCCACCTCGGTGGCTGCCGGTGTAGATCCGACGAACCCAGCAAGAACCAAGGCGGGCGCGCAATCCTACTGCGGCCCCACCTCGGATGGTAAAAACGCCTGCCCGATCGGATCGACCTGTGTTCAGGGTGGTGCTGGTGTGGCAAAGGGGAAGACACCGTTCATGTGTTTCTGGGACAAACCCGCCTTCGCCAATGACACCGGCATACTTCAGCCGAGCACTTCGACCACCCTGTTCATTCCGCAATGGTCGGGCATCACAACCGGCCCTCAGCAGATTCAGTGGTCAGGTAATTACTACATCCAGAAATGTCCTGGCGGAACCTGCCCGAGCAGCTCCACGACGCCGGGCACCGGTCCGGCATATGCCGCGATCACACTCGCCGAAGTCACGTATCAGCACAATACGGTTGACTACTACGACGTCTCTATCATCAATGGCGCGAACTACGCCCTGGCATTTGGCCCGACAGAGGGACTGACAACCGCCAATAACTACTACTGCGGCACTCCGGGTGCGAGTTCCCCACCCATCGGCGTGTCTGCAACCCTGCCAAACAGTCCTTGGACTTTTGCACCGACCAGTTCGAACTTTCCCTCGGATCAATCGGCAGCTGTCAGCGACAGCCCTTCCTCATATTTTGCCGTCGTCGCACCGAGTACAACGACGCCGACATCATGCTCCGTACAATCAACGTGCACCACACTCGGCACCACTGACTCCGTATGCGGCTTGAACGCCAATAAACTCTTGAGTGGACAGTTCACCTTCGCACCAGCCGAACGGGTTTGCGGTAGGTTTGTTTCTTGGGCTACGGCGGATCAGATATGGGGATGGAATGGCAATGAAAATGCTAGCTACCTGAATCAGGCTCCATTCGATTTTGCCACGCCAAATACGATCGCCCCGGCATTCAACAATCAATCGACTATCTCGGTCGGCGACCTGCAGCTGTGCGTCAACAACAGCTTCAGCGGATACACGGACCCGGCACCGACCAATCAGCCTGCCGTCATGGCCTGCGGTGGCACCAACTGGACCGGAATCACGACGCCTTCGGTTATGTACACGACCGAAGGCACCGCCTGGGTTCCCTACGTGCTCCCGACCATCACCTGGTTGAAAAAGGCATGCCCGACCTGCTACACCTATCCCTTCGATGATATGTCTTCGACATTCACCTGTGAGAAGGACGTGATCAAGGACGGCAGCAACAACCTGAACTACACGATCCAGATTTCCAGCCCAACCAACACATTCAACTGATCGAGTAAGTGTTTTGTGCGGAAGACCGGGGCGCATGGCCGCCGGTTTCACCCGCGAAGAAATCGACGACCTCAAGGCCATGGAAGCGCAGACGCTGGCCCGGCTGGACAAGCGCCACGCCTGAATGCCCTCCGGCCCATAGCTCCCGTTCTTCCGTTGACATTCCCAACAAGATCAGGAAAATTTCACGTCTTGCCGGAATAGCTCAGTTGGTAGAGCAGCGCATTCGTAACGCGAAGGTCGTAGGTTCGATTCCTATTTCCGGCACCATGCCAAATCCAGCATCCCAAAGACCCACGTCAAGCAGCAACCACCAACGAGGAACCCATCAATGTCTCATTTTTCCTCCGTCGCCGCCGTCTGGGATACCGATGATTTCGTACTGCAACTGACCGAAGCCGTGCTTGCTCGGGGCTTTCTTCTGCAAAGGGCTTTGTCGAAAAGGGTGTGGCGCTGGATAACGACATGAAGCTGCTGGCGCTGTACACCGAGGCACTGGGCCAGTACCCAAGGGGATGAGCGTTCAGTACACCCGCATTATTACGGGCTATAGTTTCATCGATGACCCAATTCCCGAGAATACCCTGCCGGAATATTGTGAACTGGAACTGACGATTGACCACCAAAGTGGTGCGGTCAAGGTGGAACAGCTGTAATCAGGCGAGACAAGACGCGTAGCTGATACGCCCCCACGCGGATCTGTACTTTACGAACCTAGGCAACTAAGCACTTACAATATACCGCAGCGCTCTTATCTTAGATGGGAGCGGCAGCGCATTGTTCTTATCAGGTGGGATAACCCATTGAAAAAATTCATTCCAAGGTCGCTTCAAACTACTCAGGGGATAGTCGTTTTATCCGCATCAGTACTGGGTGTGACGGGCTGAACCGAGTTTTCAGGAACCGAAGGCGGTACGGCAATGGATCCGGATTCAACTGCAGGCGATATCGATGACGGCACCGGCGCCGTCTCCGTTGATTTGAGGGTGGGCGTTTGCGGCACGACGGGAGCCGGAGAAGCGCCCGGAGCGGCAATCGGCTCTGATGTAACTGGTGTTGTCACCGGGCCTCCACTTGATGCAGGAGCAGACATGGGCTCGATCACGGGGAGTGGCTCGGGCACCGTCTCAACTGATTCATGATCAGTCGGCGGGGTAACGACAGGAACTGGAGATACGCCCGGGGCGGGAACCGGCTCGGGTGAAGCTGGTGTTGTTGCCAGATCGCCACTAGGTGTAGGCTCGGGTGTGGGTGTGGGTGCGGGTTCAGGCGCGAGAACGACCGGCGCCGCTGGGACGGGCTCTGCCGACGGAACCGGTGTGGGCATCGATGGGAGCGCAGGAAGTACCGATGCGGGAACCACCGCCTCCTTCGGCGGGTGTGACTGGATTTCGACGCGCACGCTGACGAGGTTCTTTTCCACAGACTCGAAAAACCGCTGGTAGAAAATCCGATCCGTAATGGTTTCGTTAGCTACCTTGACCATGGAATCCACCGTCTGCCCGAAGGGCAATGAGACGGTGCCCAATATGGCAACACCGACACTGGCTGAACTGGATGCCTTTTTCAGGTCGTAGGTCGAATTCACCCCATTGGCATAAATGGTACTTCCCGCCGAATCCGGCAGGCAGACGATATTCATTTCAAGAAAAGAACTGCGATTGCCATCGATTCGGTAGGCCTTCCTTCCTTTAAAACTGCCCTTGTCGCTTTCCCCTTCGATGATGTAGCCGTCTCCGAGCAGCGTACGCTCGGCCGCGGAACAGGCCGTCACGGCATCATAGGGCAGGTGTTTCTGATACGGGCTATCGCTCCCGAAGCTATTGGTCGAATAATAAGGCGCTTTTGGTGCAGAAGAGCAGCCCGAAAGCCCGAGCAAAGCGGGCACAAACGCAAGAGCAACACAAGCTCGGGTCAAACGCGGGTGATTCATGAGAGATAGAAATACGAGAAAGGCATGCGATTGAAAAAGCCACAGACACATGGTATCACGCAGAAATATTGCTGCAATCCGTAACTTTGTAGAGGCCACTCATGCGCCGTGGAACCCGGTTACAGCGAAGAAACCCAATGATTGCTTCAGACACACGAGCGACGGACGTCACACGCTATCCCTCAGCCCAGGCTGGCCAGAGGTGTTCATACTTGCGGCACGATCCCGGAAATTTATTCAAAACATGCTAAATTGATAGCAAGCTAATGGTTGCGCTCCATCGGCAAGACAGACAGATGCAAACGAAAAGTGCGCAGGGATAAGCCCAAGAGCAAGGGCCGGACTGAGAAAAAAACACGCTTCAGTGCACGCGCAGCGACCATGAAATTTACAAGGAATCTCTAATCGAATCCATCCAAGGATTCACGGGCTTACACCATCATGCAGCAGGGCATCTGCGCCCTGCACGGGAAAGCCTGCATTTGTGCAGACCAGTACTAAATATGCCACGCTTGGTAGGAAAGTTTGCAATGAAAGCCGATTTTCGATGGCTTGTTTTAAAAAAGCGACTCAGCTCGGCATTCCAGCCGTGCCTTAATTTGACTGACCCTAATGGAGCCCCCATGGCCGCATTCCGTGCAAACCAGTTATTTCTCGTCCGACAATTCATATCGCTATCGGTCGTAGCTTTCGGCCTGCTGCTATCGTCTAATCTGGTGTGGGCAGAGAAGCCGGCTGCAAAAAAAATGCCGCCGCCAATCGTGCCGATCGAATTGGTCAAAACCGCATCCGTGACCATCAAGCAAACCTTCACCGGAACCACGGAGGCCGAACGCTCCGTCGACGTACGGGCGCAAATTTCCGGTATCCTGAAATCCCGCCAGTACGTCGAAGGCGAACGGGTGAGCAAGGATACGCCGCTGTTTGTGCTGGATGATCGGCCTTACGTGGCGGCTCTCAAGGAGGCACAAGCTAATCTCGCCTCGGCTCAAGCCGCGCTGAATGCGGCCCAGCGCAATTGGACGCGAATCTTAGCGCTGTTCAACAGAAGCGTAGCCAGTGTGAAAGAACGTGATGATGCTCAATCAACACTGGAAATGGCCCAGGCAGCCGTGAAGGTTGCCGAAGCGAAGGTAACGGCCGCACGCATCGATGTCGACTACACCCGAATCAATGCGCCGATTGCCGGTATTGCGGGCCGACGCAGTATGGCTGTGGGTAATTTGATCAATGTGGGCGATAAACTGACGCAAATTGAAGCTATTGATCCGATTCAAGTCATCATTACCACGTCGGCCGATAATCCCTATGCCGGATCCGCCGCGCTCAACCCCGATCCCAAGCATCCCACGCCGGCCACCCTAATCACCAAAGCGGATGAGAAAAACAAGGTGGAAGGCCAACTCAATTTTCGCTCGGTCAGTGTGGATGCCAATACCAACAGCATCACTCTGCGGGGTATTTTCCCGAATGAGGACCTCGCCATCAAACCCAATACGTTTGTGCGTGTGCGGGTAGCAGTCGCCGAGATCAAGGATGCCCTGATCGTGCCCCAAACTGCGCTCACCTCCGGTATTCGACCGGGCAGCCATGCGGTGTATACCGTCGCCTCAGACAATAAGATCACGCTCACCCCGGTGGAATTAGGCCCCATGAGTGATCAAGGTCAAGTGATCAAATCCGGCCTGACAGCGGGTGAGCGTATCGTGACCGACGGCCTTGTGAAATTGCGCCCTGATATCGTGGTCGAGCCCTTCAAACCCGAGAAGAAATAAAAGACCAATTTACCCGTACTCTGTACCGCGACATATTGGATACCCCCTTATGATTTCAACTTTTTTCATCCACCGTCCGATTTTTGCCACCGTGCTTGCAGTGGTCATCATCCTGGCCGGTGCGGCAGCCTTCACCGGCTTGCCGGTAGAGCAATATCCTGAGATCGTCCCCCCCGATGTGCAAGTGACTGCCACCTACAATGGGGCGGATGCCTCCACCATCGCCGAATCGGTCGCCGCGCCTTTGGAGCAGCGGATCAACGGGGTGGAAAACATGCTCTACATGTCCTCGAACAGTTCCGATTCAGGCACGATGAGCCTCACGGTGACCTTCGCCAATGGCACCAATCCGGATCAGGCGACAATTGACGTCAACAATCGTGTGCAGCAAGCCTTATCGCAACTCCCGCAGGAAGTGCGTGATCAGGGCGTGGTGGTGCAAAAAAAGAGCAATGCGATCTTGATGGTAATCACTCTGCTCTCTGAGAAGGGGCAGTTTGATACCAAATTCATTTCCAACTACGCGCTGCTGAACGTGATCGATGAACTCAAGCGCATCAAGGGGGTGGGCGATACCCAATTGTTCGGTGCACAGGATTATTCCATGCGCATCTGGCTCGATCCGGCCAAATTGGCCCACTTCAAGCTGACACCCACCGATGTCAGCAATGCCATCAAAGCACAGAGCGCACAATTCGCGGCGGGCAAATTCAATGATGCACCAAACGATTCGCGCTCGGGATTTACCTATACCATCACCGCAGATGGCCGGTTCACCAATGTGGACCAGTTCCGCGACATCATTCTACGGGGGAACCCCAACGGCGGCGCGCTGCGCCTGAAGGATGTCGCCCGTATCGAATTAGGCTCAAAATCTTACGGTTTCAACGCCACATTTAACGGCAAACCCACCGTGCCGATCGGCGTGTTCCTCTCACCTGGCGCCAACGCCTTGGAAACGGTCGCGGCAATTCGCAACAAAATGCAGGAACTGCAAACCACTTTTCCGGGCGATCTGACCTACAAAATTCCGCTCGATACCACGGATTTTGTACGGATTTCCATCAAGGAAGTGCTGAAAACTCTGTTTGAAGCGATGGTACTGGTAGTGCTGGTCATTTTCGTGTTTTTGCAGAAACCACGTGCCACATTGATCCCGCTCATTGCGATTCCTGTTGCCTTGATCGGCGCGCTCGCCGGTCTGTATTTAACCGGCATGTCGATCAACCTGCTCACCCTGTTCGGTTTTGTGCTGGCCATCGGTATTGTGGTGGATGACGCGATCATCGTCATCGAGAACGTGGAACGATTGATGCGAGAAGAGGCCTTGAACGCCCGGGATGCGGCCATTAAAGCCATGCATCAGGTGACCGGCCCGATCATCGCCACGACCCTGGTATTGCTGGCCGTATTCATCCCCGTGGCGTTCATTCCCGGCCTGACAGGTGAAATGTATCGCCAGTTCGCCATTGCCATTTCGCTTTCTGTGGTTTTATCGGCGGTTGTCGCTCTAACACTCACGCCTGCGATGACGGCGGTATTACTCAAAAAACATGAAGATAAGCCACCTGCCCTGCCATTTCGCATCTTTAACCGGGGCTTTAGCGGACTCACCCACGGGTACATGGGCCTTGTTCATTTTTTCCTCAGGGCATGGCCGCTGGGGCTGATGATATTTGCCAGTGTCGTCGTTGCCGCCATTCTCCTCTTTCGGCAGTCCCCCACCGGGTTGATCCCCAATGAGGATCAGGGCTTTTTCATCTCGATCATTAAACTGGCACCTGGCGCGAGCGTCGATCGAACCAGCTCCGTGCGCGATGAACTGAGCCATATCATCACCCGTGATCCGAATGTCTATTCCACTGTGGCCTTTGCCGGGCGTGACTTACTGGCCGATACCTCCCGACCGAATGCCGGGGTCGCCTTTACGCGATTGAACCCATGGGACGAACGCCCACTGGACAGCCAGAAGGTGCAGGCCATCGCACAGAAAATTACCGGTGAGGCCCGCCTCATTCCCCAAGGCCAGGTATTTTCTTTCGTCCCTCCCGCCATCCGGGGCATTTCCACCACGGGGGGGTTTGAACTCTACCTGCAAAACCGCGGCAATGGCGGGCTGGATGCACTGAATACAGCCGCCAAAAATCTGATTGCCGCCGCCAATAAACGACCGGAACTGGCTGGGGTGCGGACAACTTTTGAGTTCAATATTCCCCAATACCATGCCGAAGTGGATCGAAACAAGGCCTACGCCCTGGGTGTGCCGGTCAAGGACATTTTCACGGCGATGCAATCGACCTTCGGCATGGGTTATATCAACGACTTCACCCTGTTTGGCCGCAATTTTCAGGTCAATCAGGCCGCCGATACGCCGTATCGCGTCTCAACTGCCGACCTGGAACAGGTGTACGTGCGAAGCAGCAATCAAGGCTTGGTTCCCTTGAGTTCGCTGGTGACCCTCACACAGACCAGCGGTCCAGATGTGGTTAATCGCTTCAATATTTTTCCAGCCGTCAAGATCATCGGCAATCCAGCGCCGGGTTATTCATCCGGCCAGGCACTCAAAGCCATGCAGGAAGTGGCCACCAATTCGTTATCGCGCAACTTCCAGCTCGGTTGGATCGGGGCCGCCTATCAGGAATTGTCCGCTGGCAAATCAGGCGCCATCGCATTCGGGCTTGGCATCATCATGGTGTTCTTGATCCTCGCGGCCCTGTATGAACGCTGGACACTGCCGCTCGCGGTCATCACCGCGGTGCCCTTCGCCGTGCTGGGTGCACTGGTGGCCAACTGGATGCGCGGTTTGGACCTCGACGTGTACTTTCAAGTCGGGCTTTTGGTGCTGATTGCCATGTCGGCCAAGAATGCGATTCTTATCGTCGAATTTGCCGCGAAAATCCATGCCGACGGTAAAAGCATTCCCGAAGCCGCCGTGGAGGCGGCCCGAATTCGTTTTCGCCCGGTGATCATGACCTCGATGGCATTCATTCTGGGTGTGCTTCCTCTGGCACTGGCCAGTGGCGCGGGAGAAGGCGCCCGCCATGCCTTGGGGACCGGAGTCGTCGGCGGTATGATTTTCGCCACCTACATCGCCGTGCTGTTCATCCCGATGTTCTTCGAGCTGTCCCAAACCCTCAGCGAAAAACTCGGTCGGCGCAAAAAGCAGACAACATCATGACCTCAGCTTCATCCACCTCGAGACCCTTCGCTGCGACTGTGGCCGCTTGGAATACCGAAGATTTCATCCCAGAACTGATCGCGACCATCCACCGTCTAGGTGCAGAAGGACTGCCCCTGCAAAAAGCCCTGTCCAATGGCAGTGTGGCGCTGGATGATGATTTGATGGTACGCGTACTGCACAGCGAATCGCAGGAGGATCAATTAGCGGTGTGCGTGAGCATTCAATTCACCAGCATCATCACAGGTTGCAGTTGCATCGATGACCCTACGCCGGAGAACATTCTGCCCGAATACTGCGAGCTGGCGCTGACACTCGATCGCCAAAAAGGCACGGCCAAGATCAGCCTGGTTTGATTTTTTTTTCGGCCATATCATTTGGGCGTTTGAACGCCTGCCGAGCCGAGTCGACCTTTTCGCGCGTGATGCAGCCGTGCACATGATCGTTGACCATGCCCATCGCCTGCATCAGGGCGAACATCGTGGTCGGCCCGATAAAAGTCCAACCCAGAGCTTTCAAATCCTTGGAAAGATCCATCGCCGAACGGCAAGTCGTCACCGTTTGTGGTGTCGGCAGGTGAACTGGATCGGGTTCATAGCGCCAGAAATAAGCAGCCAGCGAACCATGAGCCGCCACCATCTCCACTGCTCGCGCCGCATTATTGATCACCGACTCAATCTTGCCATGATGCCGAACGATGCCTTTGTTTTGCATTAAATCGGCCACATCCCGCGCATCATAGTGCGCGACACGGTAAAAATCGAAACCACAAAAAGCCACCCTGAAAGCCGCTCGTTTCGCCAGAATCGTGCGCCAGCTCAAACCCGCCTGGAAACCCTCCAGACATACTTTCTCAAAAAGACGAACGTCATCATCGACCGGAAAACCCCATTCACGATCATGATATGCAGATAACTCGGGATCGGCGGCACACCAGGCGCAGCGGGCCTGCCCATCAAGGGCTGTCACTAACAATTTGGCATCCATCGCTTAGCAAAAACCACTGTGCTGCACCCCCTAAAACAACGAAAAAGCGTGGAAGATCGTCCAAAGCGCCTCCACAGAATCATACAGGTCATGAAAGCTCGCAGGACAAGAAAAATCCCGTCTTTTAGCCGAAATTCTCCCCAGAATACACAGCTTCAGGCTTGATGCCGCTTTCTCCTTTAGGAGTAAGAGAGTAGAATCAAATGGCGCATGTGTAAATGAACCGGCTCGGAAGATAAAAGTGACCGCAAGCGTGTCTTCTTGAAATCGAGCAGATCGTCACCATACATCGCGATACTTGGGGGTGACATGGCTTCGACGCGGGTCACGAAACTCTAGGTGCATGTCGAGGGGTAGAGCCTCGTAAAAATCTGCAAAAAATTTAGTTGCCAACGACGACAACTACGCACTCGCTGCTTAATAACCAGTAGGGTGCCGTCTGACTGAAGCCGTGCTTGTGCGTTCAGGTTCCAGGCGTCGACTCTCACAAGATCGTCATGAAGCGTGTCCGGCGTGAATTGGCTAAAACTTATCCGGAATCGCTCGTGGTTTTCCCTGCCTGTTGGGTAGCTCCGGGTTAAAATCAAAAACAGGAAAAACATGTAGTACCGAAAGCGTAGGATTTGCGGACGGGGGTTCAATTCCCCCCACCTCCACCATACAGTAATTTCCCGGCCTTGATCTGCCGGGATTTTTTTGCATTTTTTCAGGGCCATATCCTAAATACCCCGGCTTACAAGTTGGGCCATGAGTGGGCCAAAGTTGGGCCAAAGATAGGCTTCAAACGAATTCAGGGGACTTGGATGCGATGACGAAGGCATCGCAATGAGCTTTAACAAATCAGCTCAAAGCGCGCCGGAACAATGCCTTGACGTTAAAGAAACTGCTATGTAATATGCGCGACCTGATTATTAAAGTCGCGTAGCTCAGTGGTAGAGCATCACCTTGACATGGTGGTGGTCGGTGGTTCGATCCCACTCGCGACTACCAGATCATTTTTTTCAAGCCTTTCAGATGACGCTTGAATATCAATCAATAAATAAGCCTCAAACTGCGCTACAAAGCCATTTGAGGCTTTTTTCATTATCCTTGGCCGGAAAATTAAAGGAACATAAGGACATAACCAGAACTGTGGCTGGAGCATACTGACCTTTGGATGAGCTTGTGGTTCCCCGTCCTTGAATCACGCTCTCGAACCATAGGGAATCTCTGCACGAATCCGTTCCTGCTTCGTGGTCTCACGCCAGCTTCAGGTTCAAAAACACCTATGTCGGCACACGCCCGAACAGGGTTCCGCAATTCAATGACTTTAGTCATTGAGCGGCAGGGCATCCATGTCTTTCACGGGAAGGTCT